>NZ_JBQSVC010000017.1:0-72589 GCF_052376035.1 Halomonas sp. AOP7-E1-9 | reverse complement strand
CAAAGGTCGCAGGTTCGAATCCTGTCACTCCGACCAGGAATACTGATAAAACGCCGCTTACGGGTCATGCCGAGCGGCGTTTTTTTGTGCTTGGAAATATTCTGGCAAAATATCGTCAGTTTTCCACCCCGCTTGCGTCATAAGAGAAAGAGGAATCTCACTAAGCGAAGAGCTTGATTCAGATAACTTTATTACACTGTATTAAAACAAAGAGCTTCTCCTGGGATAATTGAACTGATACCGTCGGGAAGTGATGTCGCAGCCTCAATAGGCTTGTGGAATATATGCATGAAAACATCCATTGGTCTGACTCTGAAAGAAATACAAAAAAGCAGGTTTTGATAACCTGCGTATGTTGATCCAGTTGCAGCATCGCGAGGTGACATGAACGAGTTGCCGTACGTTCCTTCCAGTGGAGAAATCTTTACGCATATCCGCATCATCGTAGGAATGGTGCTGGGGCTCAGCGTTAGTCGCCTGATTATCGGCCTCACGCGTTTCGTTCAACATCCGGGGCGGGAGAAAATTTATCTCCTACACATAGGCTGGGTGCTATTCCTGCTACTGTTCATCATTCATTTCTGGTGGTTTGAATTCGCGCTCGCCCATCGCCCGAACTGGTCCTTCGCACTCTATTTCTTCCTGATATTCTACGCTAGTCTGTTTGCAGCCTTGTCGGCGGTTCTGTTTCCAGATCGCATGGACGAATATCAGGGATATGGTGATTACTTCCAAAAGCGCAGCCGGAGCTTTTATGTTTTGCTGCTAGTGCTCTTGGTCGTCGATGTTATCGATACCCTGATCAAGGGCGGTGACTATTATGCAGCCCACTATGGCTGGTATTACCCGGTTCGCCAGGTGATGCTGATTGTCGGAACCATATTGGCGCTGGTCTGGCGATCGGAACGCTATCAGGCGGGGTTCGTTGTATTTGCGCTCTTGTTTCAGGTGATCTGGATCGTCAGCCTGTTCGAAGTGATCGATTGACCATCGTCCGGGGCGTCAATATTCGGGAAATAGCGTGTGGTGATACCCATGCCTCGTATAAATTGCTCGGCAACGTGGGTGCTGCATCGGATACCATGAAGACCGTTAGTAAAATACGAGCAGCCATGATCACGCGGTCAGTAGTGTTATCCAGGCGAGTGCCAGCACTATGCAAGCGGCGGCAACTGGGACGCCTGCACGGCAAAATTCACGCATGCTAATGGTGATGCCGCGACTTGCCGCCTGCTCAACCACAATAATGCCCGCAAGGCTTCCAAAAATGATGAGGTTACTGGAAAAGCCTGTACTCAATGCCAGCGCTGCACCAAGCGCATCCACATCCCCTGAATGCTGTAAATATGGCGCCAACAGCATTACTGCAGGATTATTCCCAATAACATTACTTAAGACTGAGCCGACAATAAAAAGTGTTGTTGGGTCGGAAAAGTCGATGCCTGCCGCCTGCATTTCGGTGATGATCTTTTGCGGCAGTCCTGTCTGTGCGAGGGCTGCATTCACAACAAACAATCCCATCAATAAAAGCAGCAGATTCCCATCAACCGTGCCGAGCACCTCCTTGGAAGATAAGCGGCGGTTCACCAGAATAATACCTGCTGCTGACAGAGCAATAAGTTCGCGAGGTAAGTCTGAAAATATAAAAGCAGAAATTACACCAATAGTCACAATCGCGGCTTTAAGGGTTTCTAGTCGGTCCATTGACGCTATAGGCGCTGGTGGCTCACATGGCGCACTCGGATTATGCGGCGCAAGCTTCCAGTTGCCTCGATAGAGCAGGGCTACAACGCCCCAAACGAGCGGTAAGGAAAGCAACGCAGGTACCAGTGCAACTTTCATAAACCCGGTAAACGATAAGCCCAGCGCTTGGGCTGCAATCATATTTTGTGGGCTGCCAATAATAGTGGCTACCGAACCGGTATTGGTCGCAAAGCAAAAGGCCAACAAAAATGGCGTTGGGTTAAGTCCACGAGAGAGGGTTATCGACACTAACAACGGTGTCATGGCAACCACGACGACATCATTCGTTAGCACCGCCGACAGGCCTGCCCCCGTTATTACCAGCAGCGCAAGCAAGCGCGGAGGAGAGACATCCATCGAGGCCACTTTACTGGCGAGCCATGCGTAAAACCCAGAAACGGAAAAAGCACCTGACACGATCATTAGCCCGAATAATAAGCCGACCGTTTCATAATCGATTGCATTCCAGGCAGCCTCATCGGTAATCCTCTGAAAGCCAATCATGGAGACAGCACCAACGACGGCCGCGCCCGTTCGGTCAACACGAAAACCAGGAAGATGGCCGAGTGCTAATGCCAGATAGACCAGCAGAAAGATGATGACAGTTATATCCACTTTATCCTCGTACCAACGATTTTGGTGCCTACGTATAAAAGACAGTAGTGCTAATGTCTAAAAGCTTATGCCAGCCCCGTTTTGTCGGGCCCTTTGGCTGCCGGGTTAATCTCGGCTTGCGCCAATGTTTTTTCGAGTAACTGGTCATAAATGGGGCGCCCGCCGATCCATTGAGCCACCATATTGGCAGTGACACATGTGGCTATCAGTGGCATAACCATTGTATAGGAAGCTGTCAGCTCCAGGGTCAGGGCTACGCCGACCACGGGAGCGCGCACTGAGGCCGAGAACAGACCGCCCATCGCCGCTATACCGAATGCCAGTGGGACGATGCCGGCTGATGGCACCAAGGCATCAAGGGTGCCACCAAAAGCCAAGCCAACGCACATTGATAAAGCCAGCATAGGCGCGAAGATACCGCCTGGTGTGCCGGCTGAATAGCTGGTAACCATCGTGCAATAGCGCATTATCGCCAATAGCAGAAGAAACATTAATCCTTGGCTGTGCTCAGCAATAAACGTCAGAGCATATTCGCCACCTGTCACGGATAACGGCATGAGAATAAGCAGCGCCCCAACTGCAAAGCCGACAAGCGCGGGAAAGAGATAGGGGATGCGTGCATTGATGCTCGATGCGAGTACCGCCATGTGCATAAGGCCTGCATTCAATGCAACACCGAGAACGCCGAGAAGACAGCCAAGCGCCACAAACGCTGGTAGCAGCCAATTTTCAGGGGCTGCAACCAACATGGAAAAATCGGGCGCTGTACCCCCGATGACTTGCGTCATCACGGTTGCCAGCAGCGCGGCAACGATAATGCCCATGTACGTCCGGAACGTATAAGGAAATTGACGGTGTGTCTCTTCAATGATGAAAAGAATAGCAGCAAGGGGAGCATTGAAGGCGCAAGCCAAGCCAGCCGCTGCACCAGCGCCAAGCATGCCGCGCCGCTCAGTTTCGCTTACCTTAAAAAAATCGGTGATCGCCGCGGAAAACGAAGCACCGATATGAATGGTGGGGCCTTCACGTCCAAGGACCATGCCAGAAGCAATGGCCGCCACACCCGTGAAGAACTTGATAGGAAGCACCCGGCGCCAGTGGACGGTTCTTAAGCCCAGCATGGCACCTTCAATTTCTTGCACGCCACTGCCACGCGCCTCAGGAGCATAGCGGTTCACGAAATAGGCGGAAAGAACCGTAATGCACATCGTGATTAGCGCAGCCGAGATAATGAGCACAGTACCGCTAATATGTTCAGCCAACAGATGTGGCCAAACCTGGAGACGGTCGATCAAAAGGTGGAAAAACGAGCCGACCGTGCCTGTTAATATTCCCGTTATTCCGGCAAGTGTGACATAGCGTATCTGGGCATTACGATTTCCCGGTCTGTCTAGATTTTCGACAGGATCGTCCATCATTGAGTATCTCAGTTTGAATAGTTCAGGGAGACATGCTCTGTCTCCCCGTTGGGTGCCCAGCATCTTGCTGAATATGCCTGAAGTAGTGAGCTTAAAAAAATCAGATTTCCGTTTGATTCAGTTCAGTAGTCCCATCTGAGAGGTTCTGTCTCACAGCGCATGTGATCAGAGTGAAGCCTCTGCTTTTGTGATGATGACGGGAATGGATTTATAAGCAGGGACCTCGCTTTCGTGGTCCTTGTCATCCAGGCCAACAAGGCAGTTGGCTTCTGGAAAATACGTTGCCAATGAACCACGCGAAATCGAATAATCAACCAGTGTCAGCCCTGCCAAAATTCGATCTCCTGACCGTACGTCGACGACATCACCTTCTTCGAGCCCCAGGTCTGCTAGATCATCACGGTTTGCGAACAGTACATCACGCCTGCCGTGGACGCCTCGATAACGGTCATTCAAGCCGTATATTGTTGTATTGTATTGATCATGGCTACGTATGGTGGTCAGAGTGAGTGCTGTATCATCGCGTCCGTCATCCTCGTCTGTACCGGACATGACAAGGAAATGCGCTTTGCCGTCAGGCGTATCCCATTCTCGCTGACTTGCACCAACTCTCAGACGAAAGCCGCCTGGTTTTTGAATACGCTCATTGAAGTCAAAGAAATCAGGAAACACAGCCTCAATTTTGTCACGGATCTGGTTATAGTCGGCAATCAGTGCCTTCCAGTCGACGGCCGTTTCGGGCAGTGCTGCCATGGCGAGGCCTGCAATAATGGCAGGCTCTGAGCGCAGTTCATCTGATGCGGGTTTTAGGCCACCCCTTGATGCATGGACCATCGACATTGAATCTTCGACAGTGATGCTTTGTGGGCCCGTTTCCTGGATATCATGCTCGGTTCGGCCTAAGCACGGCAGGATGATGGTTTCATGTGCTGTCAGCAGGCAGGTTCTATTGAGTTTTGTGACAATCTGGATGTTGAGATCAAGGCCGCGGAAGGCATCGTAGGCGATTTGGGGATCGCTCATGGCGACGGCAAAGTTACCGCCCAAACCGATGAATGTCTTTGATCGTCCATCCCGCATCGCAGCCAGTGCGTTGACGGCATTATGACCATGGGCACGAGGGCTTTTAATACCGAATGCCTTATCTAGCCGCGACAGAAATGCCTCGTTTGGAATCTCTGTGATGCCGACCGTTCTATCGCCTTGAACATTGGAGTGGCCCCGTAATGGGCAAATTCCAGCACCGGGGCGTCCCATATTTCCGCGTAGTAGAAGCAGGTTGACCATTTGCTGGATGGCTTCTGTCCCATGCCGGTGTTGCGTGATACCCATGCCATAGCAGAAGATAACGTTCTCGGCAGATGCATAGATGTCTGTAAGCGCTTCAATTTGTTCACGCGGTAGGCCCGAACGGCGAACAATGGTGTCCCAGTCTGTATTTTCAATATCCGACTTCAACGCCTCAAAGCCTACCGTGTGTTCGGCAATAAAAGAGCGATCAAGCAGGCCGCTCCCACCTGCGTTCATGTTTTTCGTATCAGCATCAAACAGCGATTTCATAATGCCTTTGAACACGGCTACGTCGCCGCCGACCTTCACCTGAAAATAAGCGCGATCAATACCTGTTGCGCTATCAGTGAGCATTTCAGCGGGCGACTGCGGGTCCTGAAACCGCTCCAGGCCTCGTTCACGTAACGGGTTAATAACCACCACCGGCTTTCCGCGCTTCGAGACATCCGCCAGCGTTCTGAGCATACGTGGGTGGTTGGTTCCAGGGTTATGTCCTATACAAAAAACGGCATCAGCCTGCTCAAAATCATTAAGCGTCACTGTCCCTTTGCCGATGCCAATCGATTTTGGTAGCCCGACACTAGTAGGCTCATGACACATATTGGAACAGTCGGGAAAATTATTCGAGCCGAATTCACGTGCAAAAAGCTGATAAAGAAAGGCAGCTTCGTTGGATGCCCGTCCTGAGGTATAGAACTCCGCTTGCGTAGGATCGTCGAGGTTATTCAGAGCGTCTGCAGCCCGGCTAAATGCTTCTTCCCAGCTTACTGGAACGAAACGATCAGTTTGGGCATCAAAACGTACAGGCTGCGTCAAGCGCCCTTGATTTTCCAGCTGGTGATCCGACCATTCCCAAAGCTCTGAAACAGTGTGTGTGTCAAAGAATTCTGATGTGACGCGTTTGGATGTCGCCTCCCAGGTGACGGCCTTGGCGCCATTTTCGCAAAATTCAAACGATGATGTGTGCTCGGGATCCGGCCATGCACAGCCTGGGCAGTCAAAGCCATCGGGCTGATTCATTTGCAATAATGCGCGCGTATGGGTGCTCATCCCCATTTCTTCACGCACTGCTTCGGCGACAGCTTTGAGTGCTCCCCACCCGCCAGCCGGTTTATTATAAATCTTGATTCCTTTGGCCATGCTGGTTCGTCCCCCCAGTGTGTTAAAGCATTTAATTATTGGCAATATATATTAATTCTTAATGTTAGCTTAGCAAATGCTTTCGGCAAAACCGATTGTTTTCTATCTTGGGAAAATTGCTTGCCACAATAGCGCATTATGTGTGGCCCACTAAAGATTTTGTCTATCAAGGACGCATTAGAACGAAAAAAAGTAAATGTGAGAAGGCTGCGCAGGTTGGTGACATGGGCATGTCACTTTTCCTACCAAGAGATTTTTGCCAAGGAAAGAGCGGGGCTTGCTAGTTACTCAACTACACACTCTTGGCATCGGCACACTGCTGAGCGTTATCCATTTCAAGGAGAACCGTATGGACCGTATTTTTGCGTGGGATGACCATCATAGCCGGGTAGTTTATCGCGTACCCGGCTGTACTCATAAGGATGGACGTGAGGATAGCGATTTGTCGCCGGTATGGTTGCCTGCAAAGGCGTCTGAGCTGCCGGAAAATGTGCGCCTTGAAGATCTTCGAAGAGTATCGGTGGAAGAGTAAGTGAAAAAAGCAAGAAAGTGCACTGGCGAGCTTAATAATATGCCCTGCCAGCGCCACTCCAGTATTACGGTGTTAATATGTCAATGACTTTAACTTCATAATTGTCACCATGAATGGCGACTACCTTGATAAGAACGTCTCGCGACACCTGTTTATATTCATCACGTTTATCAATTAGGCCAAAATGCTCTCGCTCCTCGCCGATAGTTAATGCGTCATTAAAATCCGTTTTTGGCAACATCAGTATATCGTCAATCATTATGGACATGGTATTTCTCCATCAGCCGTCGTTATTTCATGCTGGTTTTTTAGGACTCCGTTAGAACGTTTTAGTTTGCTTGTGATCACACAATGGCTGCGTTAAAGGCGGCTTTAATGTTTGTTAATTTAGCGATAGAAAAGCCGCCGACAAATGGCGTGAGCGGCTTTTAGGGAAAGCCTAATAAATGACTAGGTAATGAGCAGGTTACTCATCAGCCTCATGATCGGCCAAGGCTGCCGCGACAGCTTCTTCCCATTGGCCTTCCGTTATTCCCCAGTGCTTCATTTCAGACGAATTAGCCTTACCTTCGGCTGCTGCACGGAGTTTTTCAGCTGAGCTACTTTCAAAGCAGTGTTTTGCAAAGGCTTTTGTCTTTCCATCGCGTAATTGATCAATCATCTGCATGGCTAGCTCCTTTCCTTGGTAAGTATCGACCTTGGTGAAAATCCGACAGACTACAGTGTAGTTTGTTCCTTGTTTTTTGCTTTAGAATCTTGATCTTGGGGAATCAAGAGAGAAGCAATGTATCAATAATAATTTTAAGAGCGATGCCCGTAAGTAGCAGCATGATTAAATTATCAAACCAACGGTGTGGCATTCGATTGCCCAAGTAGGCTCCCAGCGGCATAGCCATCAAAATGATGCCTAGAGCAATGACGCTATAAAGCGAACGCTGCATTGTCAGTATGTCAGCCTTTAAGAGCGCGGGAATTTGCACGCAGGTAATCGTCACAAAAAAGACGGAAATTGAGCCAATAAACACAGGCCTTTCCAGCTTCATCGCATTCAAAAATGTAATCGAAGCGGGAGCGGACATGCCTGCAGCGCCTTGCAATATACCGCCCAGTAAGCCAACCGGGATGACGATTCGTGAAGCCAGTGCGTAGGAAAGTACCAAGCGTCGTCTTGTTAGTTTGATGATTAGATACAAGACAATCGCGCCTGCAACGCCTAACGAAAGCAGCTTTGGCGAGAGAACCACTAACCCCCAAGTGCCCAGAATAATACCTAGCGCGCCCGCTATCGAAAAAGCAGCCAGAAACCGGATGGGCAGTAGGTGGCGCCGGTATTGCCATACCTGAAGCAGGTTGCTAAGCAGGTTGGGAACAACCAGAACGGCAATCGCGAGCTTAACGTCATAAAGCATGGTAAATACCGGCACAACCAACACCGGCACACCCGAACCAATAGCACCTTTAATAATGCCAGCAGCTAACAGCGTCAGTAGGGCGATGAGCAAGGTTTTCTTCCGGGAACAAGTGAAGCAGCCGATTTCTCGGCTGCAGATATTGGCAATTGTGCTGCAAATAGCGCCTTGGAGCCGCGGTTATTTTAAAACATAACACGGCGTGTAGGGTTGGCCATCAAGTTTCATGCGCCCTTGGGCAACAAATGAGCTCAGTAACTCGTCCAGGTGCTGCATCAGGGCAGGTTCTGCGGTTAGCACAAAGGGACCGTGTGCTTTAATGGCTTTAATGCCTTGTTCCTTGACATTTCCAGCCACAATTCCAGAAAAGGCACGACGAAGATTGGCGGCAAGTTCATGCTTGGGCTGCTGGCGATGCAGAGCGAGTTCACGCATGGCTTCGTGGGTCGGCTCGAAGGTTGCTTGAAAATCGCGTGCAATGGTGAGTCGCCAGTTATAGTAAAAGGCGTCCTGCTGATTGCGCCGGAACTCTTTGATGATATCAATCCCAGTACGCATTTTACGCGCGACCGCGACCGGATCACCGGTAATGATGGTGTAGTAGCGACGAATTTCTTCGCCCAAGGTGTAGACCAGAAACTCGTCTATTTTTTGGAAATACGCGGCCGAGTTTGCAGGCCCTGTGAAAATGAGAGGGAAGGGTGTTTCGCTGTTATTGGGGTGCAACAGTATGCCGAGCAAGTACAAAATCTCTTCAGCCGTACCGACCCCGCCAGGAAAAACAATAATGCCATGACCTAGACGCACAAACGCTTCCAAGCGCTTTTCAATGTCAGGCATGACGACGAGTTCATTAACAATGGGATTGGGGGCTTCTGCAGCAATAATGCCCGGCTCGGAAATCCCCAGGTAACGGCTATCCTTGCGCCGCTGTTTGGCATGGGCGACATTAGCGCCTTTCATCGGCCCTTTCATGGCGCCAGGGCCACAGCCGGTACAAATATCTAAATCGCGCAGCCCAAGATGGTAGCCAACATCTTTTGAATACTCGTACTCATCACGTGAAATGGAGTGCCCGCCCCAGCAAACGACCAGGCTTGGGTCACGTCCCGGTTTTAACGTGCCGGCTTTACGCAAAATATGAAAAACGGCGTTGGTGGTTCCTTCGGCTGTATTAAGGTCAAAGCGGTTGTGATGCTGGATCTCGTTATAGACGTAGACAATATCGCGAATAATAGAGGAAAGGTGCTCACGAATGCCGCGTATCATTTGGCCATCGACAAAGGCTTCTGCTGGCGCATTGGTCAGCTTTAAGCGAATTCCCCTATCCTGCTGTAATACCTCAATATCAAAATCTTTATACGCTTCAAGAATAGCCACACTGTCATCGGTGGGCCTTCCGCAATTCAAGACAGCCAGTGCACAGCGGCGCAGTAAATCATGTAAGCCGTTTTGTGAGGTGCTTTGTAGCCGATTAACCTCGTGCTGTGAAAGCACTTCAAGGCTTCCTTCGGGAGAGATAATGCTAGAGATAGTGGCACGAGGCTGGATAATTGATGTCATTAGTGCGTCGATTCCTGGTCATTTTTTTAACTTATTGCATACTAGCACGCTAAAGCGGTGGGTACAGCGCAACCAGTGACAAGCCCAACTGTGCTACTCTATGCGCAAAATACGCGCACACGGTGGCTATAGAAAATGGCGTTTTATTATGTTTAATGCCCAGTATTTTCGGACATTTATTACGTTAGTTGAGACCGGTAGTTTTACACGTACGGCACATCGCCTGGAGATGACCCAGCCCGGGGTTAGTCAGCATGTACGTAAATTGGAAAACTACCTTGATAAAACGCTAATTGAGCGTAAAGGACGAAGTTTTACCTTAACGGAGTCGGGTCGTCGTGCTTACGATTACGCGTTAAAACTCTTTGCTGAGCATGAACAATTTCGTCATGGCTTGGATGATGACTCTCTGGACAGTGGTGAGTGCCGTATAGCGTCGCCTGGAAGTGTTGGTCTCATGCTGTATCCGTTTATGTTAGGTCAGCAGCAAATGCATCCTAATTTAACCGTTAATTATAGCTTTGCGTTTAACCACGAAATTGTGAATGACTTGCTGGAAGGGCGCTACGATATAGGTATTGTGACGGAAGCGCTCAACCATCCTGACCTTACCTGCACGCTATGGCATAAAGAGCCGCTGTGCCTAGTGGTGCCCGCTGATTTTGCCGGGAGTACGCTGTCTGATTTAATGGGCATCGGCTTTCTTAACTACTACGATGGCATTAACCACGCGTATTCACTGTTAAGAGCGAATTATCCAGGTGAGTTTCGCTCAATGACACATTTTCGCTACCAGGGGTTTACCAACGAAGTCGGTATGGTGCTGGATGCGGTTGCTCGCGGGCTTGGGTTTACAGTGGTTTCTTTATTGGTCTTGGAAACGTCACCGTGGCAACGTCAGGTGAAAGCGTTAACCTTACCCATTGCGGTGAATGAAGAGCTCTATCTGCTACGTCGGCGTGACTCCGTACTTCCTAAACGCTATGAAAAACTGTTGGATGGTTTTTGTAAGCAACGCATCCAGGAAAGAACGCCTCTGGTACCCGAATAAGGGCTCAAAGGCGTTCACTTGCTGAAGCGTTGGCTTACGTATTAGGCGCCTAGCGTGTTTTACCAGAATGCGCGGAAAGCCCCGTACTTCTAGTGCGGGGATGTAGAGCGCGTCGCCCGTCAGGGCGACCTAGTTTGGGCGGGCTTGCTGCTCGATGTATTGCCGCACAACCGATATAGGTGCGCCGCCTACGCTGCCAGCAAAGTAGCTTGGGCTCCATAGGGCGTTCTTCTGGTACGCCGGCTTCACCAAATCAGGGTGCATTAATTTGAGCCTTCGGCTTGAAACCCCTTTCAAGCTGTTCACCAAGCGAGATAGCGCCACCTTAGGCGGGTAGTTCACCAGTAGGTGGACATGATCGGTTCCGCCATTGAACTCCACCAGCTCTGCCTCGAAGTCTGCGCATACGCGACGGAAGAGCTCTTCAAGAGACTCCAAGTGTTCGGCGCTGAAGATACTGCCCCTGTACTTGGTAACAAAGACCAAGTGTGCATGGAGCATGAAAACACAGTGCCTGCCGGTTCTGTAAGGTTGTTTGGTATCCATAGGCCAAGTATAATCGAAGCTATGAAACAGACCAAGACCCTCAAAGTGCGCATCAAAGACAAGCACGCTGCCCAGCTCAACGGCATGGCGCGCAGCGTGAACTTTGTCTGGAACTATGTGAACGAATTAAGCGCTCGCGCCATTCGTGAACGCGGTCTGTTTCTGTCTGCCTACGATATTCAGAAGTACACGAATGGCGCGGGCAAAGACCTTGGGCTACACAGCCAGACCTTGCAGGAAGTTGCACGGGAATACGCCACCCGCCGCAAACAGTTCAAGAAGCCTCGGCTGGCATGGCGCAAGTCCGGTGGCATGCGCCGCTCGTTGGGCTGGGTGCCCTTCAAGTCCGGTGCCGCCAAGTGGAAGAACGGGCAAGTGTTCCACAACGGCAGCTACTTCAAGGTCTGGGACAGCCATGGCCTCAGCCAATATAGGTTCCGCTCGGGTAGCTTCAACGAGGATGCTCGGGGGCGCTGGTACTTCAATGTCGTGGTCGGGGTCGATGTCCAGCCCTCGACCGGCCAAGGCGCTGTCGGCATCGACTTGGGTCTGAAGGACGTGGCGACTTGTAGCGATGGTGAGCGTCTTGAGAACGGTCGCTTCTACCGCGATATGCAAGACAAGCTGGCGACGGCCCAGCGTTCTCGCAACAAAAAACGCATCAAAGCCATCCATGCCAGGATCAAGAACCGTCGCCAGGATGCGCTACACAAGTTCTCTCGTCAGTTGGTCAACCAGCATGGCGAAATCTATGTGGGTGATGTATCGCCCGTGAAACTCGCGAAGACCCGGATGGCCAAGTCGGTGCTGGACGCTGGTTGGGGCCAACTCAAGACGATGCTGGAATACAAGTGCGACCACGCAGGCATCGTCTATCGAGAGGTTCGCGAGGCATACACCAGCCGCACCTGCTCGTCGTGCGGGTCGCTCAGCGGCCCTCAAGGCGTAAACGGGCTGCGAATAAGAGAGTGGGAGTGCTTGGAGTGTGGTGTCCTCCAAGATCGGGACATGAATGCGGCTCGGAACATCCTATCTCTCGGGGCAGGACGTTGCCCTCCTGTAGTGGGAATCCCCCGCCTTTAGGCGGGGGAGGACGTCAATTCCGGTATTCATCAATACCCGGGCAAGAACAAATAAGCTGACGATCCCCAAATACATTATCCACCCGATTAACGGTTGGCCAGTATTTGGCTGCAGTGACTGCCTCAGTGGGAAAAGCGCCCAGTTGGCGGTCATAAGGCCGTTCCCACTGGCTGTCCATAATATCGGCCTGTGTGTGGGGGGCGTTAACCAACGGGTTGTTATCCAGCGTCCACTCGCCACTTTCAACACGCTTGATCTCTTCGCGGATGGCAATCATGGCATCGCAGAATCGGTCAATTTCATAGAGCGACTCGGACTCGGTCGGCTCTATCATCAACGTGCCTGGCACCGGAAATGACATGGTGGGCGCATGGAAGCCATAGTCCATCAACCGCTTGGCAATATCTTCCTCACTGATACCTGACGCTGCCTTTAGTGGGCGAATATCAATAATGCATTCGTGGGCAACCATGCCGTTAGTTCCCCGATAGAGAATGGAGTAGGACTCCTCCAGGCGCTTGGCGGTGTAGTTAGCGTTCAAAATGGCTAACTGTGTTGCCTCGCGAAGCCCTCGGGCGCCCATCATTTTAATATAGGCCCACGAGATAGGCAGGATGGATGCGCTGCCAAACGCTGCGGCTGAGACGGCACCGCTCTCTGGGTTAACGCCATTGATAGGTGTCACCACGTGGTTGGAGACATAAGGCGCCAGGTGAGCTTTTACGCCGATAGGCCCCATACCCGGGCCGCCGCCGCCGTGGGGAATGCAGAAGGTCTTATGTAGGTTAAGGTGCGATACGTCGCCCCCGAAGTCGCCAGGGCGCGTGAGTCCCACTTGAGCATTCATATTGGCGCCATCGACATACACTTGGGCACCGTGCTGATGCACCACGTCACAGACCTTGCGCACATGAGATTCGAAAACACCATGGGTCGAAGGGTAAGTAATCATGATCGCCGAGAGCTTGTCGCTATGCTGGGCGGCTTTGTCCATTAGGTCATTTATATCAATATTGCCGTTCTGATCACACTCTACAACGACCACCTCCATGCCTACCATGGCCGCTGTTGCCGGGTTGGTACCATGGGCAGAGCTTGGAATCAGGCACACATTACGGTGTGCTTCGCCTTGCGCAGCCTGGTAACGGCGAATGGCCAGCAGCCCCGCGTACTCACCCTGCGCGCCCGAGTTAGGTTGCATGGAAATATGATCGTAACCAGTGATTTCTACCAGGAACGCGGCCAGTTCATCAATCATTTGATGATAGCCAGCGACCTGGTCGCGCGGCGCAAACGGGTGCAAGTCTGCAAACGCAGGCCAGGAAATAGGGATCATTTCGCTGGTAGCGTTAAGTTTCATGGTGCAAGAGCCTAAAGGGATCATCGCATGGGCAAGCGACAAGTCCTTATTCTCCAGGCGTTTTAGATAACGCAGCATTTCTGTTTCGCTGCGGTACCGGTTAAAGGTGGGGTGGCTCAGAAAATCACTTTCCCGCTGGCAGACGGCGGGGATGCCCGTGGTAGCGCTGGCAATTACTTGCTCATCCAGCGCTGCGACAGAAAGCCCGTGTTCATTACCTAGCAGCACATCAAATAGGGTGGCAACATCGTGTGCGGTGGTTGTTTCATCCAGGCTGATGCCTACATCGCCATTGGCGAAGTAGTGGAGATTGACATCGTGCGTCATGGCGCGGCCATGAATTTTACCTGCATCTACCTGAGTTAAGCGCAGCGTATCAAACCAGCTGTTATGCACCAGCGAAACGCCAGATTGCTGCAAGCCTTGCGCCAGCAATGTGGTGAGCCGATGGACACGCCCAGCAATTTTACGCAGCCCTTCAGCACCGTGGTAGGTCGCGTAGAACCCTGCAATATTGGCTAAAAGAGCCTGCGCCGTGCAGATGTTGGAGGTGGCCTTTTCGCGACGGATATGCTGCTCGCGCGTCTGCATGGCCATCCGCAGGGCGGTATGGCCTCGGCTATCTTTGGATACACCGATAATACGCCCGGGAATAGAGCGCTTAAGCTTATCTGAGGTGGCAAAGAACGCCGCATGTGGGCCACCAAAGCCCATCGGCACCCCAAAACGCTGCGAATTGCCAATCACGATATCCGCACCTAACGCGCCGGGTTCCTTGAGAAGCACCAGACTCAGCAAGTCAGAGGCTACACAGGTCATGATATTATGGGCAGTGGCCGCCTTTAACAGAGGTGCCAAGTCACGTACTTCGCCGCTGGCGGAAGGGTACTGAAGCAACGCGCCAAACACATCATGGTCGGCAAGCGTATCGGCAGGCCCTGTAATGATTTCAAAACCAAAAAAATCAGCGCGGTTTTTTACGACATCAAGGGTTTGCGGAAAAATATCGTCGGCAATAAAGAAAGCGTTGGATTTGCTCTTTTTATTACTCCGCTTACATAGCGCCATGGCTTCTGCGGCTGCCGTGGCCTCATCCAGTAATGAAGCATTGGCAAGCTCCATTCCGGTCAGGTCCATAATAACCTGCTGAAAGTTTAATAATCCTTCCAACCGGCCTTGAGAAATTTCTGGCTGATAGGGCGTATAAGCGGTGTACCAACCCGGGTTTTCGAGCACATTACGTTGAATAACCGCTGGCATATGCGTGCCGTAATAGCCCTGGCCAATATAGCTTTTAGCAACACGGTTCTGGCGAGCCAGCTGGCCTAAGTACTCAAGCGCTTCAGCCTCACTACGTGGATCATCCAGGTTCAGTTCGCGGCCAAGGCGAATATCGCTGGGTATGGTTTGCTCAATCAGATCTTCCATGCGCTTGATATTGAGCACGTTTAACATGGTATCTACGTCGTCGGCATTCGGGCCGTTATGACGTTTGATAAAAGCATCGTGGTCGGCCAGTTCGGACAAGCGGCGTGTTTCAAATGACATGGGAAGATTCCGAGCGAGAAAGAGAAGCGTGGTAGAGGCATAAAATACAAAGCCTGCCGTAAAGGGCAGGCTTTGCGGTATTAATCGTCAGTGCTTAATGTGGCCTGATAAGCATCAGCATCCAGTAAACCGTCCAGATTCTGGTCGGTCAGGCGTACCTTCATCAGCCAGCCGCCTTCATAGGGTGCGTCGTTCACCGTTTCGGGGGAGTCTTCAAGCGCGTCATTAATTTCGATAACTTCCCCGCTTACCGGGGCGTAGAGGTCGGAAGCCGCCTTTACCGATTCAATAACGCCGAACTCTTTGCCTTGGGTAAGCGTTTGACCTACTTCGGGTAGTTCAACAAATACCACATCGCCAAGCGCTTCTTGGGCGTGGTCACTAATCCCTACGCTGACGGTGCCGTCTTGATGATCAAGTACCCATTCATGGCTTTTCGCGTAACGCAGATTTGCAGGAAGGTTGCTCATGATGATTCCCTTTATGAAACAATTGACTGGATAGGCTAATACTAGCGCTTGTCGGAAGTCTTGGCGACTACCAGCGTGCCAGCCAATAAACGAATTTTTAAGCATGTTAACGTGTTTCTGATCGGAAACAAGTTTCCTGTAAGCTAAGAAATGCTCAGCAAGGGAAATTTTATGACCCAGCGTGCCTATCGGGTGGGGAGGTACGAAGGCATTTACTATTTAGAAGTGCCTGAGCATAGAAGCGAACAAGGATAATGGTGTAAAACATACAGGTGGTTCACCTGAGCATGTTAATAATTGCCTCTATCCTGCTATCAAAGATGGGGCGTGCCCATGACATCGCTATATTAGCTAAACAAAATAATCGCGAATGCCCGTTTTCTGACGGCCAGACATCTATAAAAATTGAACTAATAGGGTAAGGAGAAGCGTGTGGAAACGTTAAATAGCCTTTTTGGGGCGATCAATGGCGTCGTGTGGGGGCCATTGATGTTGATTTTGCTACTGGGTGTGGGGATCTACCTACAAATTGGTTTAAAATTAATGCCCATTAGAAAGTTGGGCATGGGCTTCAAGCTACTTTGGCAGGGGCGTGAGCCTAAACCTGCCCACAAGGACGCCGTCGCTAAGGCTAGCGTCGACAAGTCCGATGAAGACGGCGAAATTTCCCCTTTTAATGCCCTGATGACGGCGCTTTCAGCCACCATCGGTACCGGCAATATTGCCGGTGTGGCCACCGCAATTGCATTAGGTGGCCCAGGTGCTGTGTTTTGGATGTGGATTACAGCGCTGGTGGGAATGGCAACAAAATTCGCCGAAGCGGTATTGGCTGTACGCTATCGTGAAACAGATAATACCGGCCACCATGTAGGCGGCCCCATGTTTTATATTAAAAACGGGCTGGGTAAAAAGTGGCTTTGGCTTGGCGGTCTGTTCTCGTTTTTTGGTGCTGTCGCAGCCTTTGGTATTGGTAATACGGTGCAGTCTAACTCGGTCGCAGATGCGATGGACGTCACCTTTGGCGTACCGCATTGGCTTACCGGTGTCATCATCATGGTATTGGCCGGCGCGGTCATTCTAGGTGGCATCAAGCGGATTGCGAAAGTCGCTGGGAAACTCGTACCGATCATGGGGATAGCCTATGTGATTGCCGGTGTGCTGGTGCTGATTGTTAATGCAGGGCAAATCGGCGAGGCCTTTAGTCTGATCTTCTATTACGCCTTTAATCCCATGGCGGCGGCAGGTGGTTTTGCGGGTGCCGCTGTGATGGCTGCTATTCGCTTCGGTGTGGCGCGGGGTATTTTCTCCAATGAGGCAGGTTTAGGTAGTGCGCCTATTGCTCATGCCGCGGCCAGAACTAAAAACCCGGTTCGCCAAGGGCTTATTGCCATGCTGGGCACCTTCATTGATACCATCATCGTCTGTACTATTACGGCACTGGTGATCCTGACCTCTACGGTATGGCAAACGGGTGAAGAAGGCGCATCGCTTACCGCGCTCTCCTTTGACCAGGCACTGCCTGGATTCGGTAACCCCATTGTGGCTATCGCGCTGGCTATCTTTGCCTTCACGACCATTCTAGGCTGGTCGTTTTATGGCGAAAAATGTTTCCAGTTCCTGTTTGGAACGCGCTCCATCATGCTCTATCGCGTTCTGTTCGTATTAGCCATTCCACTGGGTGCTATTGCGCAACTCGGCTTTATTTGGCTCATGGCCGACACCTTTAATGCCATGATGGCCATTCCTAACCTGATTGCACTGGCGCTGCTTTCCCCGGTGGTTTTCAAGCTGACCAAAGACTACTTTGCGGGCAAGGAAGTGTTAGCCGGTGAAGAACTAGACCATGACAAGTAAGCGATATTGGCCGCTTAAGCAGTAATCGCATCGGGGAGCTATGACAATAGCTCCCCGTTGTTCGTTTTTACCAAGGAAACTATCATGACCGATCTAAAGCATACGCCACTTCACGCACTGCACCTTGAGCTCGGGGCAAAAATGGTGCCCTTTGCTGGATATGATATGCCGGTGCAGTATCCACTGGGGGTAAAAAAAGAGCATGAGCATACCCGGCAACAGTGTGGCCTCTTTGACGTTTCTCACATGGGGCAGATTCTTGTATCGGGGGAAGATACCGCCAAGGCGCTGGAAACACTGATTCCAGCGGATTTAGTGGGGCTCCCAAAAGGTGAGCAGCGCTATGGTCTGTTCACCAATACTGAAGGTGGAATTATTGATGACTTAATGGTCGTTAATGGTGGCGACCACTTCTATCTGGTGGTTAATGCTGCTTGTAAAGACCAGGATTTGGCGCATTTGCGGGAAAGCTTGGGCGCCACCCACAAAATTGAGTTGTTAGACCGCGGCTTGCTTGCCCTGCAAGGCCCCCAGGCACATGCTGTTATGCAGCGCCTTTGCCCAGCGGCATGTGAACTGGTGTTCATGCAGCATCAACGTTTTACTATTGATGGGCATGAGGTATGGGTGAGTCGCAGTGGCTATACCGGCGAAGATGGGTTTGAAATTTCCGTGGCAGCCGATGCGTGTGAAGCGTTTGCCAAGCGCCTGTTGGCGGAGCCGGAAGTTGAGGCGATTGGGCTAGGCGCTCGTGATTCGCTGCGCCTGGAGGTCGGGCTATGCCTTTATGGGCATGATATGGATGCCACTACAACGCCAGTGGAAGCCGGATTGATTTGGGCGATTGGTAAGCCCCGTCGTCATGGGGGCGCGCGTTCGGCAGGTTTTCCTGGGGCAGATGTCATTCTTCATCAAATCGATGCCAGGGATCATTTACGCAAGCGTGTAGGGTTGCTGGCAGAAGGTAGGGCACCTATTCGAGAAGGCGCTGTGTTGCGGGATGCGGCAGGTAACGAAGTTGGAGTCGTAACGTCAGGCACGTTTGGGCCAAGCGTTGGGCATCCTGTCGCCATAGGGTATGTTAGCCGCGATTGGGAAGCGCCAGCAAGCCACGTGTTTGCGGATGTGCGTGGGAAACAACTGCCGATGACCGTGACGCCTATGCCCTTTGTTAAGCCCCGCTATTATCGCGGTTAAGTCAACCGTAAATAGTCGTTCTAGAAAACAAAGCCCCTTTTGATAAGAGGCTTTGTTCGTTTAGCAAGCGTGTTAACCAAGCATTGTGTTAACGCAGTACCTTGCTGGGATCGATCGGCTTGCCGCCCTGGCGTAAATCAAACAGCAGATCGTAACGTTGAGTGGTATTACTTTGGCCTACTTCACACAGTTCATCACCTGCTTTGACTTGCTGTCCGACCGAGACCAGCGTGCGTTCACACAGTGCATATACGGTTTGCAGATTATCAGCGTGGTGCACAATCACGACTTCACCTAGCTGGCGCATACCGTTTGCAAAGCGCACCTCGCCGGGGGCTACGGCCTGAGCACGCGCACCGGCTTGGGTCGCAAGCAGCATGGGTTGCAATGCTCCTCGGCTGTCTGCACCAAAACGTCTGACAATGCGGTAGTCTTCAAGCGGCCAAGGCCAGCGGCGCGCGGATGCGGGTAATGACGTAGAGGCCGGAGGCGACGCTGCCGGGGTGTTGCTAGAGGTACCGCTAGAGGGCGCCGGACGATTACTAGGCACTGGGCTACGCGTACCGCCGCTACTTAAAGGAACGCTGATAATTTGGCCTATCCTTAGTGCGGTGGGCGAAGCGCCGGGGTTGGCGCTCTGAATACGTCCACTGGTCGTGCCAAAGTGTCGTGCTATGTTGGAGTACGTATCGCCAGGCCGGATTTGATAACGGTAAGGGCCGCCGGAGGGTGCACGCTCTTGTTGAGTAGGTATCATCAAGCGCTGGCCAACCGCAAGACGACGCGCATTGACGCCTGGATTAAAACGCTCCAGACGCTCAAGAGGTACGTTAGCCCGGTTAGCCAGTTTTCCTAGCGTATCTCCACGTTGAACGGCCACCCAGTTGCCACTGATTTGGCTCGTACTATGGGTAGGTACGGCATCGCGTTGGGAGGAAGAGGGCGACGAACCTGCACAGCCTGTTAATACGCTAATTAGCAAGCAGACACCAAGCCAGACAGTTAGGCGTGATCGGATTGGCTGTCCAACAAGGCATCTTTTTCCTGCCAGAGTGAATTGGTCCATGCGTGGAAGCGTTCCTTATGCTGCTTTTCTTCGTGGTAGTCGGATTCGTGCATCCACTGGGGAATGGGCAATGTTCGTGCCTGTAGTGTAATAGGCGCTTCCTGACCGCATAAAAAACCCCAAAACGTTGGCGACGGGTTAGCGTAACTGATCGTTACATCAAGAATACCATCCAATTGATCGCCAAGCAGGCTAAGTACCTGCGAAATTCCCCCTGCTTTTGGCCTTAACAAATGCTGATATGGGCTTTTCTGTGCGTCGCGCTTCGCTATGGTAAACCGTGTGCCTTCGATGAAATTAAATATGGCGATGGGCGCGCTCCGCGCCCGGTGGCACATGGACGCTGTGGATTGGCGGTCTATCGTGGCAAGAGTGGGGTTCTTGGCGATCTGTTCACGGCTAAAGCGGCGCATAAACGGAAATTCAAGTGCCCAAAAGGCAAGACCTACAATCGGGATCCAGATCAATTGTCGTTTTAGAAAAAAACGCGGCATAGGGATACGGCGGTGCAAGGCCATGAAAAGAATAAAAATATCGGTCCAGCTACGGTGATTGGATATGACCAGCCACCATTGGTGTGGGCTCAACGATTCAGGAATCGAAAAAGTGACATCTGGCCTCAGCCAGCGCTTCATCCACCAAAGATTAGCGCCGATCCAGTTAAGGGCCACGGCGCATAAGCCGTCAAGTATCCATTTTCTAAAGCGTTTCACTGGGATAACGACTTTTAGAAAAGTGAGCGCAATAAGTGGAATGCCCCAAAAAAGCGTGGTGAGCGTGAACAGCGCAATGCTGACTAAGCCCTTGAAAATAGTCATATCCGTCCTTCAATGAAACGTATAACGATGCGATTAATGCTAATGGATCAATGCCATACTGCCCAGCACAATGGTAAAAAAGCACTTATTTTATTGTCGTTACCTTTGCGCGCTTCAAAAAGTAATTTTCTATCCAGCGACACTTCTGGCTCTTTAATGGCTAAGCTTAAGGCAGCCTGTGATAGGCATCACTTTTTGGGCTTGGGTAACCAGGTATAGTAATAGAGACAACACTGACAGTACCGATAAGCGCATTGTACGCACCACCGACAACGAGGCGAGGCATAATAATGGCAGGATTTGATAAGCGTGTTGCTTCCTATGCCGAAGCGATGGAAGGTATCGAAGACGGAATGACCGTACTGGCTGGCGGCTTTGGCCTATGCGGAATACCAGAAAATCTAATAGCAGAAATAAAACGTCGAGGTGTTAAGAACCTGACGGTTGCTTCTAATAATTGCGGCGTTGATGGTTTTGGTTTGGGCGTTCTGCTTGAAGATCGTCAAATCCGCAAAATATTTGCCTCTTATGTCGGCGAAAACGCGCTCTTTGAGCAGCAGATGCTCAACGATGACATTGAGGTTGTGCTTACTCCTCAAGGCACGCTGGCTGAAAAAATGCGGGCGGGTGGCGCAGGTATTCCAGCGTTCTATACCGCGACAGGCTACGGTACTCCCATTGGTGAGGGTAAGGAGGTGCGTGAATTTAATGGGCGCCACTACATCATGGAAGAAGCCATCGTCGGTGACTTCGCAATAGTAAAAGGCTGGAAAGCGGATCGTTATGGCAATGTCGTGTACCGCCATACAGCGCAAAACTTTAATCCCTTGGTGGCGACCGCTGGAAAAATCACAGTGGTGGAAGTTGAAGAAATTGTAGAGCCTGGTGAGCTTGAGCCCAGCCAGATCCATACCCCGGGTATTTATGTGGATCGGATTATTCAGGGTTCGTTTGAGAAACGCATCGAGAAACGCACGGTGCATGGCTAAATCGTTGACCGTTAACGGCTAAACAACTTTTTTAATCGCTCAATAATGAGGTTGCCACCATGGCTTTAACACGTGAACAGATGGCGCAGCGTGTTGCGCGTGAATTGGAAGATGGCTTTTACGTAAATTTGGGTATTGGTATTCCCACTCTGGTTGCCAACTACATTCCTGAAGGCATTGATGTGATGCTTCAGTCAGAAAATGGTTTATTGGGCATGGGGCGTTTCCCGACGGAGGAAGAGCTTGATGCTGACATGATTAATGCTGGTAAAGAGACGGTGACCGCTCGGCCTGGTGCTGCTATTTTTTCATCGGCAGAATCTTTTGCCATGATCCGCGGTGGGCATGTGGATCTCACCGTTTTAGGTGCGTTTGAAGTCGATCAGAATGGCAATATTGCGTCATGGATGGTGCCAGGCAAGTTGATTAAAGGAATGGGGGGCGCCATGGACCTGGTGGCTGGCGCTGAAAATATTATTTGCACGATGACCCACGCCTCCAAGCATGGCGAGTCGAAGCTGCTTGAGCAGTGTACTTTACCGCTGACGGGCGCTGGTTGTATTAACCGCGTTCTGACTGACTTGGCCTACCTGGAAATTAAAGACGGCGCCTTTGTGCTTAAAGAGCGCGCGCCCGGGGTCAGCATCGATGAAATTATCGAAAAAACGGCGGGTAAGCTGATAGTGCCTGACCATGTACCCGAAATGACGTTTGTGGAAGCGTAAACGCAAATGTAAGTACGTTACTTGTTTTAAGCAGCCTTGGCAGGCTGCTTAGACAATCTCACAGCGGGCATGGGCCGGAATGAGTATTTCGGCGATGCGTTCATGGCCCGCATCGATATGTTTTTGAGTCAGCGCCAGGCCGCCCAGGCAGAGACGATGCTCATCGCCATCACTAAAGATGATGCGTTGCGGCATGGCTGGATAAAAATGATGCTCAATAAGCGTCGAAAGCGCAAACACGCCGTTTTGCGGCTCTTTTTCACCGGGCATGCCTGTTTTTTCTAGCTGGTCATTAAGCGCTGTTAGCGTATCGCCGAGCTCGGCACAATCAAAGCCTGCATGGTGTAGGCGCGGGCCCATAACCGCCAGCCAGGCAGCAAGAGGGTGCGCCTTTAGAAGCTGCTGATATAGCGACCAGGAGGGCATGGGCCACGGACGACCGCGACAAAGTAAGTTGTGGCCCTTGCAGTCCTGTGGGTGTGATTGATTCACCAGCGCAGCCAGTGCCTCACGAGGCAGTTTTGACAGCGTCCCCAACTGTAGCTCAGCTAATACTAGCCAACTTCCTTGGTCATCAGGCGCGAGAAGGCGAATAAGAAGGCCCTTGTCAGCCATCGCATAATGAGCAACCTGACGATACCCCATGTGCGCCAACCGGTTATTCAAAACGGAAGCAGAAAAAGGACCATGGTTAAGCGTTACGAGCGTTAAGTATTCCGCCGTAGAGGAGAGAGGCCAAAGACGCAAACCGCCGATGTCGGGGTGCGAGTGAATATAGTCAAGCCAAAGCTGCTGTACGAATTCATCACGTTGCACGATGCTATCCTCGCCGCCTAAACAAGCGATGTTAGAAAGAGGGTACTTGTTTAAAACCCAGTATAGGCAGGCGAGAAAAAGCGTGTTCAACGACTATAAACGGCAAATTTAACGTAACGAATCTTCCTGGGGAGCTAATAACTGCTTCTCACGTACAAACCTGTCGAATTCGGTAAAACCGCCTATGTGCGTTTGGTCGACAAATACTTGCGGCACCGTATGGATAGGCTTGCCTGCCGTTTTAGCGATGTCCTCTTTAGTAACGCCTTCAGAGGGCATATCGACATAGCGGTAACCCTCGATCTTACCGATTGTTTCCAAATGCTCAGCAAGTTGCTTGGCACGGACGCAGAAAGGGCAGGTCATTCTGCCAAAAATAACCACAAACATGCGAAAACTCCTAACGTCAAAGTGATGGATGGCTCAAGGGGGCTTATTGTGGCGTAGCAGTCCTTGTTTCGCCAATAGGGTAAGGCAATGACGCCGATGGTATCGGCGTCTGCGGTGGCTGGTTTGGGAGCTAATGCGGTAGGCAAACGCAACGCGGAGAATGCTAGCTTTGTTGCGGAGTAGGCCGCTGGTGCAGGACTAACGCTTAACGGGGCGTTTTTGCAGTTTACGCTGGAGTGTCCGGCGATGCATGCCGAGCGCGCGAGCTGTCGCGGAAATATTGCCGTCGTGTTCATGAAGCACTTTTTGAATATGCTCCCACGTGATTCGATTAATGGACGGAGGGTTATCAGCAAGCTCTATATTGGGGTCGCCTTCCTGGTGTTCAAAGGATGCGACAATGTCGTCAGCGTCGGCTGGTTTGCACAGGTAGTTGACGGCTCCGAGCTTCATGGCCTCCACGGCCGTGGCAATGCTTGAGTAACCGGTAAGCACCACAATACGGCAGCTTGGCACGGCGGCCAACATCTCAGGGAGCAGCTTTAGTCCTGAGCTGTTTTCAAGCTTGAGGTCGAGCGTGGCCATGGTGGGTTGAAACTGAACGGCTACCGCAAGCGCCTGGTCTGCATCATGCGCTGTCATTACCTCATAACCGCGGCGGGTAAACGCGCGGCTGAGCACGTGACAGAACATTTCATCGTCATCAATAATTAGCAGGCGCTGATCTGTCGTTTGCATGATGTCCTCAACGATAGTGCTTGAAACACACTAAAACGCGTTTCAATTAGGCTGTGCCGTTAGTTTGGCTTAAAGGGGGGCGGAGCTACGCGGAAGCGTTACTTCTGTCAGCGTGCCACCTTCGGGATGATTATACAGACTAACACCTCCGCCAAAGCGATTGATCGTGGCATGGGTCAAAAACAGGCCAATGCCCATTCCCTTGCTCTTGGTAGAAATAAACGTATCACCGAGCTGGTCAGCGATAGACATGGCAATGCCCGGGCCGTGATCACGAATATCAATGACAACACTCTCTTCCTGCCAATCAAGACGAATAGAAACATGTTCGGGGTTGGCATCAGCGGCATTGTTTAGCAGGTTCATTAGTGCCTGGTCCAGCGTTGTGTCAACCGCAAGCCAGGGTTTGCCGCGCCTTTCAACGATCTCAAATTGGTGGCTAACATCTGGCCGCAACACTAACCAGCGCTGCACAACGCCGGTTAGCCAGGTCTGGGCATCCAGTATTTCGGGTTCTGCCATACGTCGCCGATCGGCACTGGTGACCAAATGCTGAAGACGAGATTTGCAAATGTCGACTTGCTGGCGCAGTAAGCGAATATCCTGCTGTAACGTTCCCCCTTCGGGGGCCTCATCCTGCATCTCTTTTAACAGTATGGCCATGGTCGAGAGCGGGGTGCCTAGTTCGTGTGCTGTGCCCGCCGCCTGAGTGGCTACAGCCAGCACCTGTTCGTTACGCAGCGCCGCTTCGCGAGTAAGTGAAAGTGCTTTATCTCGATTACGCAGTGCATGGGCCATTTTATAGATAAAAAACGTGACCAGGCCTGCTGAAAGGCCAAAGTTAAGCCACATGCCCATGACATGCAGATTGAGCATTTCATCGCTATTAATATGTGCCAGTTGGGGGACGTGGTGGTAAAAGAACATTAGAAAGCTGTAGCCTGCCATGGCGCAGACCGCACATATCCAGGCATGGCGCCATGGTAGCGTTGCCGCGGCAATCGTCACAGGCACCAGATAGTAGGTAATAAACGGATTGGTGGAGCCTCCCGAAAAATAAAATACCAGGGTCAGGCCCGCAATGTCGGCCAATAAATGCAGCAGATACTCAATATGTTCCACCGCTCGCGGGCGCCCCAATCGCCACCAGGTGGCGATATTCAATAAGCCCATAGCGATAACGACACTGACGACCGCGGTGACGGGTAATTCAAAGGCCAGTAGCTCCACGCCGACCACAATGGCGATCAGAAACCCTGTCCAGGTGATTCCCCGAACAATAGTGAGGCGAACCAGATTGCGGTTCGGGGTCGAGAGGGGCAGCGGCAAAGCCGTTTGCATGGGCTACTACCTATTTACGTGAAGTTTTGATGCTGTGAATGACAACCTTAATGAGTAGCGTCATGACATAGGTCAGCCAGCCAGCGGATGCCATTAGATTGAATAACAGCATTTTTGGTGGCAGCCAGGTGCTGCCTAACGTCGCTTCCACCATGATATGAAAGAACATCGCGAGCAGAAGGGGTAGCGCTAGAATATGAATCCACATATCCGTGCGCCGCTTACGGATATGGTAGCGGCACAGTAGATAGCGCATCGGTCGGTGTGCCCAGCTAAATAGCACCAGCGCACCCACGATAAAAAGTGCTGCCAGCGTCGGCTCGGTATTGCCGGTATGTACGGAAATAGAAATCGACCAAGCGAGACCTAGCCATACCAGCCCCTCTATGCTGGCAATAATATCCGCATAGCGTCGCACATTTTGCATAAACAATTGGACCTTGAACCTCTAAGAGTGCCGTTATAATACGATACTTGTTACGGTGTGTGACATTGATAAGCAGATTTCTCCGCCAAGTGGATCACGTATACTGTATTGGCTTTTCTTCTTTAAACAGCTTAGGACTTGCCGTGGACGCTATTACCCTGACCCGCCCCGATGACTGGCACCTCCATTTGCGTGATGGCGAGGCGCTGAAAGCCGTGGTAGGCCATACCGCCGCCCAAATGGGCCGTGCGATTATTATGCCTAACTTAACGCCTCCGGTAACGACCACGGCTCAGGCGCTTGAATACCGTGAGCGTATTTTGGCGGCCTTGCCTGAAGGCAGCACGTTCGAGCCACTTATGACGCTCTATTTAACCGATACGACGCCGCCTGAGGAAATTGAGCGCGCAGCACAAAGCGGCGTGATTAAAGCGGTTAAGCTTTACCCTGCCGGGGCAACCACCAACTCGGATTCGGGTGTCACCGATCTTGCGCACTGCGATGACACCATTGCCATGCTTGCCAAGGTGGGAATGCCGCTGCTTGTTCATGGTGAAGTAACCACTGCTGATATCGATATTTTTGATCGTGAAGCGGTATTTATCGAAACGGTAATGAAGCCTCTGCTGGCGCGTCATCCCGCGCTAAAGGTTGTTTTTGAGCATATTACGACCCAGCAAGCGGCAGAGTTTGTGGCAAACGCGCCGGATAATGTTGCGGCCACTATTACGGTTCATCACCTGCTGTTTAACCGCAACAAAATGCTGGTGGGTGGGATTCGCCCGCACTACTACTGCCTGCCCATCTTAAAGCGCGAACAGCACCGCCAGGCATTACTGAAAGCAGCCTCCAGTGGCAGCCCCAAGTTCTTTTTAGGTACGGATAGCGCGCCTCACGCCAAGGGCGATAAGGAATCCAGTTGTGGCTGCGCTGGCGCTTACACGGCACCGGCGGCGATTGAATTATATGCAAGGGCCTTTGATGAAGTGGGCGCGCTCGATAAGCTGGAAGCGTTTGCCAGCCTGAATGGTCCGCGTTTTTATGGCTTGGCGCCTAATGCCGATAAAATCACGTTAGAGCGTAAACCCTGGCAACTGCCGGAAGCCTATCCTTACGCGGGGGGCAAAACGATTGTCCCATTGCTGGCGGGAGAGTCGCTTGAGTGGTCCATTAAAGCGTAACTGTTGATGAAGTAAGAAATCTGTTGATGAAGTAAGAAACGAAAACGGAGCCATTTGGCTCCGTTTTCGTTAGTGGTAAACACCGGCTATTGCTACGATCTTAGCGCTGGCCAAGTGTCTGTAGCATGTGGTCCACCATGCGCGATGAGTGGGCGGCGGCTATGTCCAGGAACTGTTCAAAAGAAAGGTGGTTATCATCGTTGCCCGGAATATCGGATAACGCACGAATCACCACGAATGGGCATTGATATAGGTGACAGGTTTGCGCAATCGCTGCAGCCTCCATCTCAACCGCCAGCATAGAGGGGAAGTGGGCCTGTGTCGCAGCCACGCGTGCAGGGTCAGACATAAACGCATCACCTGTCGCAATGAGACCCTCTCGGACGTTAACCTCGCCAACCTCTTTGATTGCCTGGCGGGCAATGGCGCGTAGCTGAACATCTGCCAGGTAAGCCGCGGGCATGCCGGGCACCTGACCTATTTCATAGCCGAACACCACTGCATCGACATCATGATGGCGTACTTCATCTGAAATGATGACGTCACCAATGTTGAGATCGCTTGCAAATCCGCCCGCTGAACCCGTATTGATGATAGCGTCGGGGTGGTGGCGTTCCAGAAGAATGGCGGTACCCACAGCCGCATTCACCTTGCCAATGCCGGACTGTAGTATCACTACCTCTAGCCCATGGCGCATACCGGTATGAAATACAAACCCTGCATGCTCATAGCGCTCAGCATTGTCGAGCTGCCCGACCAGAATGCCGACTTCTTGCGCCATTGCGCCAATAATGCCAATACGCTTCATCGAATAGGCTCCTTTATCAAACCCTAAAAATTAACAGTACAGTAAGCCTAAGCGTTGGCGTCGTGATGCTCAGCCGCTTCAAGCGTATTTTCGAGCAAAGTGGCAACGGTCATGGGGCCTACGCCACCCGGAACGGGGGTGATAAAGCTGGCCCGCTCGGCCGCAGCTGCAAAATCGACATCTCCCACCAGCGAGCCATCTTCCTGACGGTTAATACCAACATCAATCACAATGGCACCTTCCTTAATCCACTCCCCTTTAACAATGCCAGGTTTGCCGACAGCCACGACCACCAGGTCGGCACGGTTAACATGGGCCTGCAAATCCTGGGTAAAGCGATGGCATACAGTGATGGTCGCGCCTGCCAGCATCAGTTCCAGCGCCATTGGGCGGCCCACGATGTTAGAAGCGCCAACGATAGTGGCGTTTAAGCCACGCACCGACAGGCCGCTTTCTGCCAGCATGGTCATGACCCCTTTGGGGGTGCAGGGGCGTAGAGCCGGCAACCGCTGAGCAAGCCGGCCAAGATTGTAGGGGTGAAAACCATCGACATCTTTGTCGGGCTTAATGCGCTCCAGAATCGGGTTGGCGTCCAGGTGAGCTGGTAGCGGTAGCTGAACCAGGATGCCGTCTATGCTTGCATCATCATTAAGCTGGTCAACCAATGCTTCCAACGCTTGCTGCGTGGTAGCGGCGGGGAGGGCATGTTGAAACGATAGGATGCCCGCTTGTTCGCAGGCTCGATGTTTATTACTAACATAGACGTGAGACGCCGGGTCTTCACCGACCACAACAACGGCTAGTCCTGGTGCACGAGCGCCTACTTGCTGACGTTTGGCTATCTTCTCGGCAACGCGTTGACGGACATGAGCAGCGATGGCTTTTCCATCGATAAGTTGGGCGGTCATTTACAAAGATCCTATGGAGGTTGGAGCGCTGATGCAAAAGCACGCTTGCTTGAGCATTTACTATAGGGAGTAATTTTCGCATGCCCAAGCGGCCAGGCAAAGCATCTACACAATCAATCGCGTTAAGTGTTGACTTTAATTTTAAAAATAGTAATATATGCCTCGCTTGAGACGAGCAGCGCGGTAAGCGTCAAAGGTGATAAATCGGGATGTAGCGCAGTCTGGTAGCGCGCCTGCTTTGGGAGCAGGATGTCGGGGGTTCGAATCCCTCCATCCCGACCACACTTAACGCGAAAGGCGTTACTTTGCTTTTCCAAGTTTGGTTGTGGTCAAGTGCTCATTGGCGTTCAGTGTTTTTTGGGATGCTTTATGTGCGCCCATAGCTCAACCGGATAGAGCAACGGCCTTCTAAGCCGTAGGTTGCGGGTTCAAGTCCTGCTGGGCGTGCCATTAGTAATGCTGTTCGATGGTCATTTGCCGGTTAGGAAAGTTTAAGTACGTTAGTGCTATCAATGGTGGGTGTAGCTCAGTGGTAGAGCCCCGGATTGTGACTCCGGTGGTCGTGGGTTCGAACCCCATCATCCACCCCATTCGATAGTAATATGCGGCTACAGTTTTAGGTTGTGGTGGATGTAGCTCAGTGGTAGAGCCCCGGATTGTGACTCCGGTGGTCGTGGGTTCGAAACCCATCATCCACCCCATTCGTATTGCTTATTTAATATCTTCTCTTCATATCTGATACCACTTAATTGTGGTTTTTTTGTTTTTGATCCCTGCATTTTTCTTTCATATCCCTTCCTGCATGTTGTAATGTCTGTTTAAAGACAGCTTGTTTTATTCGTCATGCTTCCTTACTGCTTCCCTGGCTGTGCTTGCTCTTCATGCACCCTGCATTTAATTGCTGCTTAAGCTGTTTTTGTGGCTTTGTCCGCCTGCAAAGCTCTAAAGCAGTGGAGTTGTCTGCTAGTGATATTTTTATAGCGTTAATTGCTGTAAAAAGCCTTGAAAAAAGCTTTTTAAGCTGTGCAAGTGCCCTTTGTTTAGTGATATTTTTCAATCAGTTGCTGGCGTTGTTTTCGCCTGTATTAAACGTAGGTATTAGCGCTGAGGAGAATACAAGATGACGCGACAAACGGTAGTGCTAGGGGCAGGCATGGTGGGTGTCAGTATTGCATGGCATTTACAGCGTCGCGGGCACCAGGTCACCTTGGTGGACAGACGCCAGCCTGGTCGGGAAACGTCGTTTGGTAATGCGGGCATCATTCAGCGAGAAGCGGTGCGTCCTTATGCATTCCCTCGTGATATGAAAACCATTTTAAGCGTGCTGCCTAACAAGCGCGTGGATATTCGTTATCGCCCGGCAGGCATGCTGAATGCCGCTTCACCCCTGTTAAGCTATTGGCATAACTCTTCATCAGGCCGCTATAAAAAAATCATTCCTGAGTGGGCTTCTCTCATCCAATTGTGCTTAAAAACGCACGGTCCGATGATTGAAGCTGCTGGCGCCGAGCACTTGGTGCGCCGTGAAGGGTGGTTAGAGATTTACCGCACGCAGTCGCGCTTGGAAAAACGTATTAAAGAGGCTGAAGAAGCTCGTGAGCATTATGGGGTGCAGTTTAACGTGCTGGATCGTGCAGGCATTGAAAGCAAAGAGCCGAATTTAGGTAAGGATATTATTGGCGCTATTCATTGGCTGGACCCCTGGACGGTGGCCGATCCGGGTGCCTTGGTGGCCGCCTATGCGCAAGATTTTATGGACAACGGAGGCAAGCTTCTTCAGGCGGATATTCAAAAAGTTGAGCAAGCAGGCGAGCGCTGGCGGATCGTTACTGAAACGCAAACCCTTGACACTGATGGCGTGGTGGTTGCCTTGGGACCATGGTCTGGCGAATGGATGAAAGGGCTGGGCTATCATTTTCCTACCTTTGTTAAGCGTGGCTATCACATGCACTATGCTGCCCAAGCGCCAGCCAAGCTGAATTACTGGTTAATGGATGCTGAAGTTGGCTATTTGCTGGCGCCCATGAACGCAGGAGTGCGTCTGACGACCGGTGCTGAGCTTGATCGAATAGAGTCGCCCGCTGATGAGCATCAGCTGGAAGCGGCGGAAAAAGTGGCCAGGACTATTTTTCCGCTTGGCGAGCGCTATGATGCGGCCGCCTGGAAGGGCGCGCGCCCCTGTTTGCCAGATATGAAGCCGATTATTGGACCGGCACCACGCCATCCTGGGTTATGGTTAGCATTTGGGCACGGGCACCAAGGGTTTACCCTTGGTCCAGCGACAGGTCAGCTATTGGCTGACATGATCGAAGGCAAGCCGACAGAAATTGATATGTCACCCTTTCGAGCTGAGCGGTTCTAAATCGCCACGCCGCTTTGTAGGTTGTCCGGTTATTTGCTAAGCTGATTTGACGTTTGACTTCTGAGGGCAGGCTTTATGGATGTATCTATAAGCAATACGGTGAGTACAGCGCTTTATATGAATCAAGCGCAAACTGCTGAACAGGCCCAAATGCAGATCTTCAAAGACGCATTGGATATTCAGGCCCAACAGGTCACGGAAATCATGGCGTCAGCGGATATGGGCGCTGAACCCAATCTTGCTCAAGAAGGTAATGTGGGTACGCAGGTTAATACCTACGCTTAGAACGTTGTCTGCGACCACCATCAGCTAGCATTTTAAAGCGCCGACCCGTTCGGCGTTTTTTGATTGGGCTCAAAAGTGATTTTGCAGGCCTCGCTCGCGCGGACACATGGTAGTAGCCCTTAAAATGTCCCAGCATCCATCATGTGTCTTCCCCCAAGGGTTTCAAGGCGCAGGTTTCAATGAACATGGCACCAAAACGGTCATAACGTTACAATCTCGCCCCATTCTGAATCACTCAGCCAGAGTCGCGTTACGTTGCTGAGTACTAATTTCTGTAGAGGCAAGATGAAAGACACTCAGTTAGCCCAGGAAGCGGATCTGCGCCGCACATTCGCTATCATTTCGCACCCTGATGCGGGTAAAACAACCATCACCGAAAAAATGCTGCTGTTTGGGAATGCTATTCAGCTGGCAGGCTCGGTGAAAAGCAAGCGTAATGACCGACACGCGACGTCTGACTGGATGAAGATGGAGCAGGAGCGGGGAATCTCGGTGACGACCTCCGTTATGCAGTTCCCCTATGGCGGTCGTGTTGTGAACTTGCTGGATACGCCAGGGCACGAAGACTTCTCGGAAGATACCTACCGAACGCTGACCGCCGTTGACTCCGCTTTGATGGTGATTGATGGCGCCAAGGGTGTCGAAGATCGGACCATCAAATTGATGGAAGTGTGTCGTTTACGTGCCACGCCCATCTTGACTTTTATTAACAAAATGGACCGTGATATCCGTGACCCTATTGAGGTGATGGACGAAGTCGAGACGGTTTTAAATATTCAGTGCGCGCCCATGACATGGCCTGTTGGTATGGGGCGTCATTTCAAGGGTGTCTACCACCTTTACAATGATGTTATCCATCTGTATACCCAGGGTCAGGGCAGCCATATTCCGGAAGACAAGCGCATCGAGGGCTTAGATAGCCCTGAGGTTGATGCCGTTCTGGGCGAAGAGCAGGCCGAAGAGCTGCGTATGGAAGTCGAGCTGGTGCGGGGCGCTTCGCACACGTTTGATCTTGAGGCTTATCGGCGAGGTGAGCTTACGCCCGTCTACTTCGGTACTGCGATGGGGAACTTTGGTGTACGCGAGATGCTGGACGGCTTCGTCGAGTATGCGCCTGCCCCTCAGCCGCATAAAACTGACCTGCGTGAAGTAACCGCTCACGACGAGCGTTTCACCGGGTTTGTATTTAAGATCCAGGCCAATATGGATCCTAATCATCGGGACCGTATCGCTTTTTTACGTGTTTGCTCCGGCAAATATGAGAAAAACATGAAGATGCGCCATGTGCGTATTGGCAAGGATGTCAAAATTGCCGATGCGTTGACGTTTATGGCATCTGATCGTTCCCATGTAGAAGAAGCCTGGCCGGGTGACATCATTGGCTTGCATAACCATGGCACGATCCAAATCGGCGATACCTTTACCGTTGGCGAGGATATGCGTTTTACCGGTATTCCTCACTTCGCGCCCGAGCTCTTCAAGCGAGTCCGCCTGAAAGACCCGCTGAAAATGAAAGCGCTTCAGAAGGGCTTGCAGCAGCTGTCCGAAGAGGGCGCTACTCAGGTCTTCATGCCTATGGATAACAACGATCTAATCCTGGGGGCGGTGGGCACCTTGCAGTTTGACGTGGTCGCCCATCGGCTAAAGGAAGAGTACAAGGTCGATTGTCTGTATGAGGGGGTCAACGTACAAACGGCCCGTTGGGTATATTGCGACGATGCCAAAATGCTCGAAGAGTTTAAGCGTAAAGCCAGTACGAATTTGGCTATTGATGGAGGCGGTTACTTAACCTACATCGCACCTACTCGGGTTAATTTACAAATGACCCAGGAGCGCTGGCCCGAGATTCGCTTCCAGCCCACACGAGAGCATTAAGTTAGCTACTCTTTAAGATAAGCAAAGGTTGGCAAGCCCAGGGAGGGGCTTGCGTGATATATCAACAGGGAGGCCCGGCAGTGCTTATCGATGCCCATTGTCATCTGGACTTTAGCGCGTTTGATCAGGACCGCGATGCTGTTTTTGCAGCAGCACACACGGCCGGTGTCTCTCATTTCATTGTGCCTGGCACTACTCGGAAGCGTTGGCAACAGGTGCTGGCGCTAGGCGAGCGCAGTGATGTTAGCGTGTGCTTGGGCCTCCACCCCTATTTTATGGAACAGCACCAGCGCGATGAGGATATCCTTGCGCTGGAGCAGGCGCTGTATTCAAATCCACAGGTGGCAGCGGTTGGGGAGTGCGGTATTGATGCACGCTTTACAGATTCCTGGGAGCCGCAGTGGCGCCTTTTCGATGATCAGCTGCGCTTGGCCAAGCAGTACAAGCTTCCTGTCGTGGTTCACTGTGTGCAGGCCAATGACAAGGTCAGTAAACGACTGCGCCAGTTAGTGCTTCCCCAAGCGGGGCTGATTCACGCCTTCTCTGGCTCTATAGAGCAAGCCCAAAAGTTTTTAGACGGAGGCTTTGTACTGGGGCTTGGGGGCGCTGTTACCTATGAGCGTGCTCAGCGGCTGCGGCGAACGGTAGCGGCACTGCCCAATGATGGCTTTGTACTGGAAACAGATAGCCCTGACATGCCCCTTAGCGGTCATCAGGGTGAGCGTAACGAACCCCAATGTGTTGCTCGCGTGTGTCGCGTCGTGGCCACGCTGCGCAACCAAACAGAAGAAGAGGTGGCGGCACATAGCAGTGCCAATGCCGCCCGATTGTTTAACCTTAAGGCTTTTCAGGATTCTTAAACGAGTGAGCTTAGCCCTTGTAAGCCTAGTCCTTTTAAACCTGACCCTTTTAAACCTGGCCCTTTAACGTGGCCACCAGTTGTTCAGGGTCAAGCCGTTCAATAGCGTAGGGTAGCGGCAGTAGGGTGATTGCGTTGCCTTCCCAGTAAAGCGGTATCGCTTCTTCTGTCGCCTTGGTATTCATCACTGCCAGTAGCTCCACACTATCATTATCGCGCCTTACGCTTGCAACGACCTCGCCCATGGCTTTATCCAGCTCGGTTTTTATGCTGGCGCCTGTCTCGGGTAGCGTTGTCGATGTAAGTTCAGCGTGAACCAAGCGTTTTTTAACTTGTCCACGAAAGTGTGCTCGGGCTACCACTTCCTGTCCTGTGTAGCAGCCCTTTTTAAAGCTAATGCCCCCTAGTGCTTCCCAGTTCAGCATTTGAGGCAGAAATTGATCCTGCTGAGCCTCTGAGAGCCAGGCAATTCCGCTGCGAATGTCGGCAAGTTGCCAGGCAGCCTGCTGGGCTTCGTCGTCCACCACCTGTTGAGAGGATGCCTCTGTCGTTGTCTCAGTCGTGCAAAACAGCCAGCGAGGCATTTTCCCGGCCACGCGTACAACGCTTGATTGTTCATTAACGCTTTGTGCGTATGGTTGTTCAGGAAGGGTTAATCCCAGTGACTCAGCTAAGGTGTCTGCTGCTTTGCTGGCGCCAATAAACGTGATGTTTGTGTTATGGATCAATTCAGCCCGATAAAACGCGGCAAATTTTTTTAAATGGGCCGCCAGCGAGTCGGCAAGAGAGACACTAAGGATAAGTCTAAAGTGTTCAGCGTTAAGGCGCAGCAGCTGACCATTGGCGAGCATTCTTCCTTTGGGTGTGCAAAAACACGTAAGAGGGGCAAACTCGCCATCCGCTAAACTTACCTGAGCGCTTGTTTGGCCCTGCAGGAATTTTTCAGCATCTGCCCCTGTTACATCCAGCGCTGCCAAGTGATGAAGGCGCACATTGTCGGTGATCGCAGTAGAGGGGATAACCGTTGCCATATAGACTCCTGATGAGTAGCTGATCGCTGAAAGTAGGATTAGGACACCGCGCTTCTCAACCTGTGGGCGAATGATGCTAATTGCAAGGTGTAAGAGCGTGCTAGAATCTTTCTGTTGTATCAGTTTTGCATAAGGTTAAGTGAGGAGGGTAGCGTAATGGCACAGCAATCGTTAACGTTTCAAGGCGTAAAAAACGCTGATCAAGTCAACAAGATTACCACGGCGTTGATGATGTTGGAGGGGGTTGATAGTGCAGAGGTAGGTCGCCACGGCGCAGATGTGGATGGCCGTGTTAAACGTGAGGCACTGATCAACGCTGTAGAGAAGCTCAAACTGGGAGTGAAAGTATCCTGATGCATCCGCCTATTACGGTAATCAGCCAGCGTAACCATGTATTTCGCCAGCGTATTGAGGTCGATAGCCTGGAGGCCCTGTATGCCGATGTTCCCACTCTGGTCGGAGGCGAAGGCAGTGCGCCCGACCCACATGACTATTTCGATATTTCTCTGGGAACGTGTAAGGCCATTACGGTGCAGATGTATGCCAAGCGCAAGAAGTGGCCGCTTACCGCGATTACTGTCACGGTGCAGCGGGACGACAGTGAGGAGGCGCATGGAACTTATAAATTGAATGTAGCGTTAACACTGCATGGGATCAGCGACCCGGAACAGCGGGCACGCCTGGAAGAGATCAGCCATCGCTGCCCCATCCAGCGCCTGATGACGCAGGCAACTGTCGATATCACTACGCACGTTATTTAACTTTTCATTCAGGAGCAATGATGAGCAAAGAGTTTCGGTTACAGTCGAAATTTAGGCCTGCCGGTGACCAGCCAAATGCGATAAAAGACTTGGTAAGTGGCCTGGAGTCAGGACTTGCCCATCAAACGCTGCTGGGTGTAACCGGGTCGGGCAAAACATTCACCATGGCGAATGTGGTTGAGCAGCTTCAGCGCCCGACCATTGTGATGGCACCTAACAAAACCCTCGCGGCTCAGCTTTATGGAGAGTTTAAGTCCTTCTTTCCGGATAATGCTGTCGAGTACTTTGTTTCGTATTATGACTACTATCAGCCCGAAGCCTACGTACCATCATCGGATACGTTTATCGAAAAAGATGCCTCTATCAATGACCATATTGAGCAGATGCGTCTCTCGGCAACCAAGGCGTTGCTTGAACGTCGTGATGCGCTCATCGTTGTTTCCGTTTCTGCTATTTACGGGTTGGGTGACCCCGACCAGTATTTAAAAATGCGTCTGCACTTTACCCGCGGCGAGTTGATTGATCAGCGTGCCTTTTTGCGTCGTTTGGCGGAGCTTCAATACACCCGTAATGACATGGACTTCCGCCGAGGTACGTACCGCGTGCGCGGGGATGTTATTGATATTTTTCCTGCTGATTCTGATGAAGATGCGGTAAGGGTTGGGCTGTTTGATAACGAAATTGACTCTATTCGAATTTTTGATCCGCTAACCGGGGACATACGGGGCCAGGTCCCGCGTATGACAATTTACCCCAAGTCCCACTATGTGACGCCACGTGAAACCATTTTAGGCGCGATTGACTCAATAAAAAATGAGTTAAAAGAGCGCCTTGAATGGATGCGCAAGCATGAACGCTTGGTAGAAGCGCAGCGCCTTGAACAGCGTACGCTTTACGATATCGAGATGATGCTGGAGCTGGGTTACTGCAACGGTATTGAGAACTACTCACGCTACTTATCCGGGCGTGCGCCTGGCGAGCCGCCGCCCACGTTTTTTGACTACCTGCCTGACGACGCGCTGCTGTTTATTGATGAGTCTCACGTCAGCGTGCCTCAGGTGGGCGGTATGTATAAGGGTGACCGTTCACGTAAAGAGACGTTGGTAGAGTATGGTTTCCGCTTGCCTTCGGCGTTGGATAACCGTCCCATGAAATTCGAAGAGTGGGAATCCATTGTTCCTCAAGCTATTTTTGTTTCGGCGACGCCAGGCAAATATGAAGCCGAACATGCGGGCCAAGTCGTTGAACAGGTTGTGCGTCCTACGGGGCTGCTGGATCCTGAAATTGAAGTGCGCCCGGCCAGCACTCAGGTGGACGATCTGCTTTCCGAGATCGGCTTGCGTACTGCCGCCGGTGAGCGCGTACTGGTGACAACGCTAACCAAGCGTATGGCTGAAGATTTAACAGAATACTTTGATGAACATGGGGTGCGTGTTCGCTATTTGCACTCCGATATCGATACCGTCGAGCGGGTGGAAATTATTCGTGATCTGCGCTTGGGCAAGTTTGATGTGTTGGTAGGTATTAACCTGCTGCGCGAGGGGTTGGATATTCCAGAAGTTTCGTTGGTGGCGATTCTAGATGCTGACAAGGAAGGCTTCCTGCGTGCAGAGCGCTCGCTAATTCAGACCATTGGACGCGCGGCACGTAACGCTCACGGTAAAGCCATTTTGTACGGTGATCGTATTACCGACTCCATGCGCAAAGCGATTGATGAGACAGAGCGTCGTCGGGCCAAACAGCAAGCGCACAATGAAAAGCATGGTATTACGCCAACCACCGTGACGCGCTCCGTGGCAGATATTCTGGAAGCTGCGCAAACCCCCGGCAAAAAGAGCAGCCGCAAGCGTGGGTTCGAGCGTAAGGTGGCAGAAGGTGCCGGTGATTACGATATCGCCAGCATGGGGGCGCATGATTTGTTAGCCGCTATCAGCAAGCTGGAAGACGCAATGTTTGAGGCAGCGCAGAATCTGGAGTTTGAAGAAGCAGCGCGCCTGCGCGATCAACTGCATCAAATGAAAGAAAAACAGCTGGCGCTAGGATAGAGATATGCCAGAAGGCCCCGAAATCCGCCGGGCAGCCAAGCGCATAATAAAAAATTTATACCGTTATCTTGTTCCGGTTGTCAAAACATCACTATCAAACTCATTCAATGGTAAATAAGAAATCGTAGAAGCTGCCGCTTGGGGATCAATACGGTATACTGCTTGCACGCTTAAACGGCTATTTCCACCTTCGTTAAAGTAGCCGTAGACAAGACGAAAACCAAGGAGCTGTTACTCCATGACCGTGATTCGCCAGGACGACGTGATACAAAGCGTTGCCGATGCTCTGCAGTATATCTCTTACTATCATCCTAAAGATTTTATTGATGCCATGGATGCAGCATATAAACGGGAACAAAACCCGGCTGCAAAGGATGCTATCGCGCAGATTTTGATTAACTCAAGAATGTGCGCTACTGGCCATCGGCCTATCTGCCAGGACACGGGTATTGTTACCGTCTTCGTTCATGTAGGCATGAACGTTACCTGGGACGCGGATATGAGCCTGGACGACATGGTCAACGAAGGTGTTCGCCGCGCTTACCAGTTGCCCGATAACGTGCTGCGTGCATCCGTGCTGGCAGACCCGGACGGGAAGCGCCAAAACACCAAAGATAATACGCCGGCTATTATCCACCACAAGCTGGTGCCTGGTGACAAGGTCGACATTCACGTTGCGGCAAAAGGCGGCGGTAGTGAAGCGAAATCCAAGTTCGCGATGCTCAATCCCTCTGACAGCGTTGTCGATTGGGTCATGGAACAGCTTCCCAAAATGGGGGCAGGGTGGTGCCCGCCGGGCATGTTGGGTATTGGGATTGGCGGTACGGCTGAAAAAGCGATGCAAATCGCAAAAGAAGCACTGCTTGACCCTATTGATATTCAGGACCTGCAAGCACGTGGCCCGAGCAACCGCGCTGAAGAACTACGGTTAGAGCTTTTTGATAAGGTCAATAAAAGTGGTATTGGCGCTCAGGGTCTCGGCGGCCTTACCACGGTGTTGGATATAAAAGTAAAAGATTACCCGACCCACGCAGCGAATAAGCCGGTTGCGATCATTCCTAACTGTGCGGCAACTCGCCATGCGCATTTCACGCTGGATGGCTCAGGCCCTGCAGCGCTTGACCCGCCGAAGCTGGAAGACTGGCCAGAAATTACCCGTGAAATGGGTGATAACGTGAAGCGCGTTAATCTGGATACCGTAACACCTGAAGAAGTTAAAACCTGGCAGCCCGGTGATACGCTGTTACTGAATGGCAAACTACTGACCGGTCGAGATGCTGCTCATAAGCGCATGGTGGATATGCTGGCGAAAGGCGAGCCACTGCCTGTTGATATGAAAGGCCGGTTTATCTATTACGTTGGCCCAGTTGATCCGGTACGTGACGAAGTGGTGGGGCCAGCAGGGCCCACAACGGCGACGCGGATGGATAAATTCACGCGCACCATGCTCGAAGAAACCGGGCTTTTGGGTATGGTCGGTAAAGCGGAACGTGGTCAAGTAGCCATAGATGCAATCCGCGATAACGAGGCTGTCTACTTGATGGCGGTAGGTGGCTCGGCTTACCTGGTCGCTCAGGCAATTAAAAAATCCCGGGTCGTCGGTTTTGAGAACCTGGGGATGGAAGCCATCTATGAGTTTGAAGTAGAAGATATGCCGGTCACCGTAGCGGTTGATAGCCAAGGCACTTCGGTTCATCAAACCGGACCGGCCAAATGGAAGGAGATTATTGCTCAAACGGCATAAGGCGGTCTGTGCTGTGGAGTGATTAAATTACAGAAGCCCCGTTCATACGGGGCTTCTGTGCATTGAGAACCATAGCGATACCCTGTTTGAAATATCCATACGTTTAATGGAGATGTAGGTATGGTCTCTTGGCTGCTAGGGACAAGCATTATGCTGATACACCTGTTAGGGGTGATGTCGGCGATCATGGCGCTAATGTCTAGCCGGACATCACAAGGTGCCGTCGCGTGGATTATCTCTCTTCTTACCTTTCCTTATATCGCCTTACCGGCCTATTGGTTCTTTGGTCGACCGCGTTTTTATGGATACGTAATGGCCCGTGGGGAGCGCGATAGCGTGTTAAGGCGTGTGCTTGCTCGCTACCAGGAAAGCTCCTTACCTTATTTAGTCCCGTTTTCTAATTCTGATACACAAGCAGTAGAGCAGTTGGCCATGATGCCTCTCACTCGGGGCAATAGCGCTGAGTTGCTTATTGATGGTGACGCCACGTTCAATAGCTTGTTTAACGGTATTGATGAAGCAGAGCACTATTTACTGCTGCAGTTTTTTATTGTGCGAGATGATGCGCTGGGTCGCCGTCTTCAACAGCACTTGCTGGGTGCGGTACGCCGTGGGGTACGCGTGTATTTTCTTTACGATGAAATTGGTAGTCGCAAACTCAATGAGGGCTATCTTCGGGAACTGGCCGCAGAAGGCGTAGAAGTCAGCCCGTTTCGCTCCTCAAGAGGCTTTAAACATCGCTTTCAGCTCAATTTTCGTAACCATCGCAAGGTAGCTGTTATCGATGGTAAGCGGGGTTGGTTAGGAGGCTTTAATGTGGGGGTTGAATATCTGGGCCAGGACCCTCGCCATGGGCCTTGGCGTGACACGCACCTGGTACTGGAAGGCCCCAGCGTATTGGGGCTACAAGAAGCTTTTTGGGAAGATTGGCACTGGGCAACGGGGGAGGTCACCAGCTTGAATTGGCAGGCGGAAAGCCACCCTAATATTGACCAGAATGTTGTTATTGTCCCTTCAGGCCCCGCGGACAAACAGGACACTGCCAGCCTGTTGATTCAGCAATTGATTCATAGTGCAACGCATCGGCTATGGGTCACCAGCCCCTATTTTGTACCCGACCAAGGCGTTCAGGATGCGCTACGCTTGGCCGCCATGCGGGGAATTGACGTACGAGTGATGATTCCCGAGCGGCCAGACCATCTGCTGGTATTTCTCTCGGCCTTTGCTTTTTTGGCCGATATGTTAAAAGCAGGCGTTAAAATATACCGTTATCAACCTGGGTTTCTGCACCAAAAAGTAATTCTGATTGATAATGATGCCGCCACCGTAGGTACGGTAAACTTGGATAATCGTTCATTTCGCTTAAATTTTGAAATTACAGCGTATATTCCTGACACCATATTTGCCGCCGAAGTGCACACCATGTTGGTGAAAGACTTTAATGATTGTCGGCGTATCACAATTGATGAAATTCAACAGCGTCCATTATGGAAAAAAGTAGTATCACGGGCGGCGTATTTAATGTCGCCTGTCCAATAGCAATAATCGGCAAAGGAGTGTTGGGTGAATCTTGAAACAAAATGGCTAGAAGATTTTGTCGCACTTGCGAATACACGCAGCTTTTCAGCGTCTGCCCGCCAGCGTCATGTTACTCAACCTGCTTTTAGCCGCCGCATTCGAGCACTGGAACAAGCCATTGGCGTAACCCTTGTTGACCGCTCAACAACTCCCGTAGGGCTTACGTCAGAAGGGCAGTTGTTTCTGGTGACGGCGCGAAACCTCGTTGAACAGCTTAACGAGTCATTAAGTCATTTGCGTGGCTTGTCGATTGCCAATGAAGCACTTGATATTGTGGCCGCTCACTCATTGGCATTAAGCTTTTTCCCCCCTTGGATTTCACGCCTTCAGAAAGGCCTTGGAGAGCTGCCAACGCGTTTGGTCGCCATGAATGTAGGCGAAGCGATCCACGTGCTGCGTGAAGGTAATTGCGATCTCATGCTGGCCTATTATGACCCCTTTGCCACTATGCAGTTGGATGCCGAGGTTTTCCCGTCCTTCTCGATAGGCAAGGTCAATATGCTGCCCGTCTCGCTACCCGACGAGACGGGGAAGCCCTGTTTTTCGCTGCAGCAAGAGGCCTCAATTCCCTACCTGGCTTATACCCAGGGCGCTTTTTTAGGGCGTAGTGTGCGAATGTTGTTAAAAAATGACCCTTTGCGTATGAAATTACGTACGGTTTATGAAACCGCCATGGCAGAAGGATTAAAAGGCATGGTGCTTCAAGGTATTGGAGCGGCATGGATCCCTGATTTTTGTATTCGTGAAGAGCTCAAAAGTGGGCGCTTGGTCAGAGCCGGTGATGAAAGTTGGGACATACCGCTCGAAATTCGCCTTTATCGCTGCTCGTTGGTACACAAACCAGGCGTTGAGAAGCTTTGGCGTCAAATGATGAAGCTGCCACGTGATTTTTTACAAGCGTAATGGGTTAAGTTGACGTGCTGAAGTCAGCAGGCAGGCCAAGAAAGTTTTGAATAATAAAAAAATGATCTTCGAATAGGCTGTCTGGCTCTAAATCAGCCAGTGCCACCCACCGTGCATGATCACCGCCTTTAACGGGTTTTAAACGTGGCAGCTGTTGGTCTGGGCGTAGTGCAAAGTAGAAAGCTTCCGCTAGCGTGCGTCCTCGCCAGCTTCGGTGCGGCTCATCAAAAAGGCGCTGCCCACGTAATGATCCTTTTAGAACGGGTTCTGGTACTTTCAAGCGCAGCCGTTCCCTGAGCTCCCGCAAGCACGCATCCAGCAGTCGCTCATGAGGGTTAATGAATCCGCCAGGCAGCGCAAACAACCCTTTACCGGGTGCTGAATTACGGCGCACCAGAAGTACATGCCCGGATTGCACAACCACCGCATTCACGGTAACAAAAATAGGTGGGTAGGGAGCATGTGACCAGGCTTGATGGTACTGGTCCAGTAGTCGTTGCTCTTCCAGTAATTGTTGATAGGCGCTTTCGCGACAAAATTCGCTAACGCGACTGACCACGCCGGGCGGCAGGTCATGATAAGCCCCCGTGCTCAAATAATCGTCTGAAGCGCTTGGCGATCGAAATAGTCGTTCACGAATCTGGCTGGCTGAAATGCCTTCAATCAGCGGAACGCTGACGGATTCCCACTGCGGAAACAGAGACAAGTAGTAGCTTGACTGGCCACGGCTTGCACCAATCAAACCAATGCGTGGTAAACGAATATTAGCCGGTGCGGCCAAGTCTCGTACCTTTCGCTGTACATCTCTTACCCAAACATCATCGTTATACAGAGCATCCAGCAGCGGCGTGATTTCTAACCGCTGGTTATCAGCGTCATCAAACCCGGAACGAATCATTGCCTGGCGTTCATCAAAGCGCCATGGGTTTCTCAGCGAGCGCGCCTGCCATGCAGAGCCTACCAGTACAATGACCTGACGTGCCTGATTAAGCGCTTCACGGATAACGGCCAAGTGGCCTAAGTGAGGAGGCTGAAAACGCCCAATAAATACCAAACAATCAAAGGTGTAATCAGGCGTAGAGCATGTTGCATCAAGGGCCATGGTGCTTCCTTTAACATTTGGTCAAATAACAGCGTCATTATGAAGAGAGCGGTTCAGCGGTGCAATCTGGCGAAGGCTACGTACTGCACCCGTATTGGGTATGCTGCTAAGCTATTGCACATAAAGGTATCCATCAATGACGCAAGGGACTGAATATGACTAAAGACACCCTCACTTTTTGGTGGAAGGTGGTTCAGGATGCAACGAAGCTATGGTTAGAGCGTCATGCGTTTAGCTTCGCGGGCTCATTAGCGTTTTATACGCTTTTTTCATTAGCCCCTACTGTCATTATTGCCGTTGCGGTTATCGGTATTGTCTTTGGTGAAAACGCTGCTCAGGGGCAAATCGTGGCCCAGTTGCAGGACTCACTGGGTACCGATGTGGCCTCCGCGATTGAAGAGGCCGTTATCCACTCTCGGTTCGAAGAGTCTGGTGTATTGCCTTCTGTGTTAGGCGTTTGTGCTCTGTTAGTCGGTGCAACAACCGTCTTTGCGCAAATGCAGCTTTCACTGAACACCATATGGGGAGTGATCGCCAAGCCGGCCAGTAACAGCTTGTTTGTATTTATAAAAACGCGCTTTTTATCGTTAATGGTTGTCTTTCTCATTGGTTTTATTCTATTAATTTCGTTGGTATTAAGTATTGCTTTGCGAAGCATCCTGCAAATGGCAGGTGATCTTGTCCCGCTCGCGGGCTATACCACGACACTATTGGACTCTCTTGTGTCACTTGGCGTCGTTACCTTGCTATTTGCTGCTATTTTCAAAGTGTTGCCCGATGTAGTGCTACGTTGGCAGGATGTCCTAACCGGGGCTGTTGTCACGGCCGTACTGTTTACTATCGGCCGCACCGTAATTGCGATTTATCTCACCTATACCGCAACGGCATCGACATACGGCGCTGCCGGGTCGGTGGTGATGGTATTGCTCTGGGTGTATTACTCGTCACTTATTTTATTGTTTGGTGCCGCCTTTACACGCTCGCTTTTACTGCGTCGAGGCAGAAAGCTTATTCCGCGAAACAGTGCCGTTCAGGTTAGGCAGGAAGTCTTGGAAACAGAGGCGTTTACGCCCAGGATAGCAGGAGACGAATAGTGTCAGCGTGTTGCATAAAAGCCTTGGTCACCGGAAAAGTGCAGGGCGTAGGGTATCGCCGCGCCGTTCAAAAGCAGGCGTTACCGGCGGGAGTAACCGGTCATGCCAAAAATCTGGCGGATGGTCGGGTTGAGGTGCTTATGTGTGGCGAGTGCCATCATGTAAATATGCTGGTGGAGTGGCTTTGGCAAGGCCCTGCTAATGCGCAGGTAACCCATGTTGAATATGAGGCATTAGCCCAATGCCACGCTCCTGATGCTTTCACGACGCATTAGGCTAATATTTATTTTAGGCTTACCTGGTGTGCTTCCAATGAGCAATATTATCCGCCGTTAGGGCGATAATATTCTGGCGCGCTTCTGGCGTTACCCATGCATTGTGCGGGGTGACAATCAGATTGAGTGGTTCATCCAGCGCTGCCAATAGTGGATGCCCCTCCCTCGGTGGCTCTACAGGAAGCACGTCTACGGCTAACCCGCCGATACGCCCTTGGCGTAATGCCTCAAGCGCCGCTACTTCATCAATAATGCCACCGCGAGCGCAATTTACGAGCAGAAGGGACGGTTTAGCCTTGGCCAAGCGCTCTTGGTTAATAAGGTGCTGCGTATCAGCATTAAGCGGGCAGTGTAGGCTGATAATATCGGCTTCAGGCAGCACGTCATCGAGAGAAGGGCGTGCGTCGTTAGCTTCATGACCGGGGCGTGCCGTAAAGGTCACCTGAAGGCCAAAGGCCTCCGCCAAGCGCGCCACTTCCGTTCCCAGTTCGCCCTGGCCCACCATCACCAGCCGCTTGCCCGCTAACTGTAGCGTTACGTGGTCCTGGAGGCAGAAAAAGTCGCTTTGCTGCCAAACACCTTTGGCGACTTCCTGTTGGTATAGAGGTAGCCGGTTTGCCAGGTTAAGTATCAGCATTAATGTGTGCTGCGACACGCTTGCCGTGCCGTATGCCGCGACATTCTTAACGCTGATATTAAGTGCTTTTGCTGCCTCAAGGTCGATATTATTTAGACCAGTAGCCATGACACAAATCAGGCGAAGCGAAGGCAGCTGTTTTAACGTTTCCGCATCCAGTACCACCTTGTTTACTAATGCGATGTCAGCATTTGCCAAGCGCTCTTTAGCTTGTTGCGTTGTACTTTGATCGAAGACATCCAGTTGAGTAACCGCACCGCGAATAGCGCTTAAATCTATTTGAGGCCCAAGACTTTTCGCATCCAACATGACCGCATGAGGCATTTTATTCTCTCCAGTTGCTGCCAGGGCTTGTTAACCTTGCTCGGCAGGGGGCACAAAAGGGTATAATATTGACGCTTTATCAACCGCAGCCTTGGATTTTATATCGACAGGCTACATATTCGCAGCTGACTGCGTTTATATTCGACAATATTCTGTCGTCGTTGAGCTTTCAGGAATTATCAACATGCCTATCTATGAATATGAGTGCAAGGCCTGCGGCCATCGCATGGAAAAATTACAGAAAATCAGCGCAGATCCGTTAAAAGAGTGCCCTGCGTGCAATCGTAATGACTTGGCGCGGCTTGTATCCGCGGCAGGGTTCCGCCTGGCGGGCGGTGGTTGGTATGAAACCGATTTTAAAACGGGAAGTAAAAAGAACTTGGTCGCTGATGCAAAAAGCACAACGGCTAACACCAGTGCTAAAAGCGATACTACTTCCACGTCAAAAGACTCTGCAGTTTGACTGTAGCGGTCGGGGCCTGGTTGGCCCAAGACACCTTATTTGCCACGAAACAGAACAGGATTTGACATGCGCAGCCATTATTGCGGCCAGCTAAACGAGACATTGGTAGATCAAACGGTCACCGTTTGCGGATGGGTACACCGTCGTCGCGACCACGGCGGGGTAATTTTCCTCGATATGCGTGACCGTGATGGCATCGCTCAGTTTGTGGTAGATCCGGATACTGCTGATGCATTTGCCAATGCCGATCGTGCGCGCGGTGAGTATGTTCTGCGTATTACCGGCCGCGTTAGGCTGCGCCCAGAAGGTACCCAAAACCCCAATATGCCCACCGGCATGATTGAGGTGCTAGCCAAAGACGTTGAAGTGTTGAACACCGCGGCCACACCGCCGTTCCAGCTTGATGAGCATGGTAAGGTGGGTGAAGAAGTTCGCCTGAAGCACCGCTATATTGATCTGCGTCGCCCTGACATGATCGAAAAACTGCGTCTGCGCTCGCGCATTTCGCATAACGTCCGTGCGTTCCTGGAGAATCAGGGCTTTCTGGATATCGAAACGCCGATCCTAACGCGCGCGACGCCCGAAGGTGCCCGAGATTACCTGGTACCTAGCCGTACGCATGCGGGTAACTTCTTTGCACTGCCTCAGTCGCCACAGCTCTTTAAACAGCTGCTGATGGTGGCGGGCTTTGATCGTTACTATCAAATTGCCAAGTGCTTCCGTGACGAAGACCTGCGCGCCGACCGTCAGCCTGAGTTTACTCAGATTGATATCGAAGCGTCGTTTGTCGAAGAAAACGATATCATGAGCATCACTGAAGACATGATTCGTCAGCTCTTCCAGGAAGTGCTGAGCGTTGAACTGTCAGAATTTCCGCGCATGACCTGGCAAGAAGCTATGGACCGTTTTGGTTCAGACAAGCCGGATCTGCGTATTCCGCTTGAACTGACCGACGTTGACGACCTGATGAAACAGGTCGATTTCAAGGTTTTCTCTGGCCCCGCCAGTGCCGATGATGGCCGAGTAGCCGCGCTTAAAGTACCGGGCGGTGCCAAGCTCTCGCGTAAGGAAATCGACGAATATACCAAGTTCGTGGGTATCTATGGCGCGAAAGGGTTGGCCTGGATCAAGGTCAATGAGCGTGCCAAAGGACTTGAAGGGCTTCAGTCGCCTATCGTCAAGTTCATGGAAAACATCGTTGAAGAGCTGCTTGATCGTCTTGGCGCAGAAGATGGCGATATCATCTTCTTCGGTGCTGACAAAACGCGCATCGTTAACGAAGCCATTGGCGCGCTGCGCGTTAAGCTGGGTGCTGATCTTGATCTGTACACCCAAGCGTGGGCACCGCTGTGGGTGGTCGACTTCCCGATGTTCGAGGCGGATGACAATGGTCGCTTAAGCCCGTTGCACCACCCGTTCACCGCGCCGTCCTGCTCGCCGGAGGAGCTCAAGGCTGATCCGGCAAAAGCGCTTTCACGCGCCTATGATATGGTGCTCAACGGTACCGAGCTGGGTGGCGGCTCTATCCGTATCCATAATCAAGACATGCAAAGCACGGTGTTTGAGATTCTGGGTATTGGCGAGGAAGAAGCCCAAGAGAAGTTTGGCTTCCTGCTGGACGCACTTCAGTACGGTGCACCGCCTCATGGTGGTTTGGCCTTCGGCCTGGACCGCTTGGTGATGTTAATGGTCGGTGCCAACACCATTCGTGAAGTTATTGCCTTCCCGAAAACGCAAAGCGCCGCTTGCTTAATGACGGATGCACCTGGTGAGGTTAGCCCAGACCAGTTGAAAGACCTTAATATCCGCTTGCGTCAAAAAGCCAAGCCTGAAGCAGCCAGCGAGTAAGCCTGGCGCTATTTGATGTAACGGCTATGAGTTGCACAATGGCTAAAAACACCGACGCCCCGGCGTCGGTGTTTTTGTATCAGTGCTTTTTGTGGTGTGGAATTTGTAACCTTGAGCGGATAAACGTTAATGGATAAAGCAGGCGCTGCGTTACCCGTGCGTATATTAGGCATCGACCCTGGGTCTCGAATTACTGGCTATGGTGTTATTGATCTTGTCGGTGTTAAACCCGGCTATGTTGCTAGCGGCTGCATTCGCACCTCAGAAGGGCCGCTGGAGCAGCGTTTGGCGCAAATATACGCAGGACTAAGCGAAGTAGTGGGTTTGTACAAACCCACAGATACTGCGATAGAGCGCGTTTTTATGGCTAAAAACGTCGATTCAGCGCTAAAGCTGGGGCAAGCGCGTGGTGCTGCGTTGGTATGTATGGCAAACCACGGGCTAAGCGTCGCCGAATATGCCGCACGGCGTATCAAGGAAGCAGTAACCGGGCAGGGAGGCGCAGATAAAGAACAGGTTCAGCACATGGTGACCGCGCTTTTAACGCTGTCTGCCACACCTCAAGCGGACGCGGCAGACGCCTTGGCCATCGCATTAACCCACGCTTATACCAACAATGCAGTTTCCAGTACGCCTCGTGGGCGCGGGCGGCGCGCCTCTACAGGGCGCTGGCGACTTTAACGACCACTGGTCACTTGTACAGAGTAGCATTATAGTAACCGTCTGTTTTTACTATCGCGAGCGTATTTATGATTGGACGTCTAAGTGGCTATTTGCTGGAAAAACAACCGCCCTGGATCGTTATTGACGTTCATGGCGTGGGTTATGAGCTTGAGACTTCAATGAATACGCTTGTCTCGCTTCCTGCATTAGGCGAAAGCACATCTCTGTATACACATTTAACCATTCGTGATGATGCCCACCTGCTGTACGGGTTTGCGCGACAGCACGAACGCGCTCTTTTTCGGGCGCTGATTAAAGTCAACGGTGTAGGTCCCAAGCTAGCGTTGGCGATCTTGTCAGGAATGGATGAAGACGCCTTCATGCGCTGTGTTCGTGATGATGACAGTAAGGCGTTAACCAAGCTGCCTGGTGTTGGCAAGAAAACCGCCGAACGACTTATTATCGAAATGCGTGACCGTTTTCCTGAATGGGAGCAAGGTGCTGACGCGCCGCTTGCCCTGGAAGGCGCCAATGGGCAACCGAGCCGTAATAACCTGGCCGATGCCGAGTCCGGGCTCGTTAGTCTGGGCTACAAGCTAGCCGAAGCCAGTAAAATGCTCTCAGACCTTGACCCACAACAATCGGCAGAGGCCTTGATCAAGGCAGCGTTAACACGGCGAATGAGCGGTTGATTGCGGTCGCCGTTTTGCCGTCACCCAGTGCAAGCAGATCGCCAGATATTCAAAAAGAGCATCTATGTTAGAACATGATCGGTTGATAGCGGCTGAACCAGAACAGGGAGAAGGGCGGATTGATTATGCCATTCGCCCCAAGCGGCTGGATGATTACATCGGCCAGCCACGGGTTCGCGAGCAGCTTGAGATATTTATTGGCGCAGCCCGATTACGCGAAGAGAGCCTTGACCATACCCTTGTATTTGGCCCACCAGGGCTAGGTAAAACCACCCTGGCCAACATCATTGCAACGGAAATGGGCGTAGGGCTTAAGTCAACGTCTGGTCCCGTATTGGAGCGTGCAGGCGACTTGGCTGCCATGCTGACCAACCTTGAGCCAGGCGATGTCTTGTTTATCGATGAGATCCATCGGTTATCGCCCGCCGTTGAAGAAGTCCTTTATCCCGCCATGGAAGACTTTCAGCTGGATATCATGATTGGTGAAGGACCCGCTGCACGATCCATCAAGCTGGACTTGCCGCGTTTTACGCTGGTGGGGGCGACGACCCGCGCAGGTCTTTTAACAGCACCGCTACGTGATCGGTTCGGGATCGTTCAGCGGCTTGAGTTTTATAATCTCGAAGAACTCACTGAAATTGTGACCCGTTCAGCTCGCCTGTTGGGTGTAAAAACCAACCATGAAGGCGCGGTTGAGGTTGCCCGGCGCTCCCGAGGGACGCCACGTATTGCCAATCGCTTGCTGCGCCGAGTGCGTGACTACGCAGAAATTAAAGGGGATGGCACCGTAGACGTGGCATTGGCGGATGCGGCGCTTAATATGCTCAATGTGGATCACTATGGTCTGGACCACATGGACCGGCGGCTGCTGCTCGCGATGATCGATAAGTTCGAAGGCGGCCCGGTAGGCGTCGACTCTCTCTCGGCCGCCATTGGAGAGGAGCGCACAACGATAGAAGATGTCATTGAGCCGTATCTTATTCAACAAGGGTTGATGATGCGCACGCCGCGCGGACGTACCGTTACGCGTCAGGCATGGCGGCACTTTAACCGCGTTCCCAACGAGCACTCGGTTGATATGGAAGGGGAGCGTCGCCCATGAGTACTTCGTTTTCAATGCCTCTACGTGTTTATATGGAAGATACTGACGCTGGCGGCATTGTCTACTACGTTAACTACTTGAAGTTTATGGAGCGAGCGCGCAGTGAGTGGCTGCGCGAGCAAGGACTCAACCAGCAAACGTTACTAGACGAAGGCACGCAGCTAGTGGTATATCGCTTAGCTTGTCACTATGCGAAACCGGCTCGCCTGGACGAAGCGCTTGAGATAACCGCACGCGTCATTGATATAGGGCGATGCCGAGTAACGTTTGAGCAGTTTGTAATGCGCGGTGAGGAACTCCTATGCAGCGCGACAGTCGAGATAGCGTGCTTGAGCGCTGAACGGATGCGGCCCAAAGCCTGGCCCGCTTTTTTTCAGTCCCAGCTACAAACGTTAGCGATTTCTTAATATTCGATTTCTTAACAGTCGATTTCTTAACACTGCGGTTTCGTAATTTAGAGACCACTACTTGTCGGGCTTGACCGGCAATCATTGATTGATGAGGGCACCTGTGAACGATAACACCATGTCCATCCCGCACCTGATTATGAATGCCAGCACGGTTGTACAGCTGGTAATGCTACTCCTGGTGGTGGGGTCAGTCCTCTCTTGGGTGGTGATTTTTCAGCGCAGTATTGCGCTGCGCCGCGCCAAGCGGGAATACGACCAATTCGAAGAGTCGTTTTGGTCAGGTGTCGACTTAAACGAACTTTACCGAGAAATACCAGCTGATGACCCGCGCCATGGCGCCGAACATATCTTTCAGTCTGGGTTTCGTGAATTCAACCGACTAATGCCAAAAACTCACAATGCCGACACCGTGCTTGAAGGTGTGCAGCGCAGCATGCGCGTTGCCTGGTCACGCGAAGAAGACCGTCTGACTCAACACCTGGTGTTTTTGGCAACGGTTGCCTCTGCCAGCCCCTATATCGGCTTGTTTGGTACCGTCTGGGGCATCATGGGCTCTTTCCAGTCCCTTTCAATGACCCAACAAGCGACACTGGCAACCGTAGCACCCTGGATCGCCGAGGCACTCATTGCGACCGCTATGGGGCTTTTCGCGGCTATTCCCGCTGTTATCTTCTATAACCGCTTATCTAACAGTGCGTCTCGCTTACTCGGTAAATATGAAGACTTTGCCGAAGAGTTTCACGCTATCTTGCATCGTAATTTGCAAGGCCGTGATGGCAAGCCTAGCGCCAGTTAAGGGAGTTAGCCATGCAAGGTCCGTTCAATCGCAGCGGCAAAAGTAAGCCGATGGGGGAGATTAACGTTGTCCCCTTTATCGACGTTATGTTGGTACTGCTGGTCATTTTTATGATTACCGCTCCGATGCTAACGCAAGGCGTTCAGGTGGATTTGCCTCAGGTGTCATCCGAACCGATCGATACTCAGGACAGTGACCCGATCATTATTTCGGTGGATCGTGAAGGCGGATATTTTATTACGCTGGGTGAGGATTCAACCGCCGTTTCGCTTGAGCAAATATCAGAACGCGTTTCGGCCATATTGCAACGTCGCCCGGGCACGCCCGTCATGGTGCGTGGCGACCGAGGCGTACAGTATGGACAAATTGTTCTACTCATGAGCACGCTCCAGCGCTCGGGCGTTGAAAACGTAGGACTGCTTTCAGAGCCGCCGCAAGATGAGTAAGGGCAAGCCGCAAGTAACCGTTGCTGCGCCGCATGACCCGCAAGACGTTGGCTACACATTGCCAATCATCCTCGCGGTCGCTGTGCATTTGGCTATTATTGTTTTTAGCCTTATTAATTGGCCCAGTTCAACCCCGGAACCTGACTCTTCATCCATTGTTCAGGCCACGTTTGTGAGTACCGAGACGTTCACAGATCAGGCCCAGCAGGTAACTGAACAGCAGGCGGCAATGAACAGCTCAACTGAACCTGTTCCTGAGCCGGAAGTGAGTGAGCCTGAGGTAGCTGAGCCAGAGCCGGATAACCAAGAGGCCGAGCAGCAGGCTGCCGCTGAAGCTGAAGCGCAGGAACAAGCTTTGGAAGAAGCCCAAGCCGCAGCAGAAGCCGAAGCGCAACGCCGCGCTGAGGAAGCCGAACGACTAGCGCAAGAACAGGCGGCGCAAGCTCAAGCCCGTGAGGCAGAAGCCCAAGCTGCGGCGGAAGCAGAAGCCCAGGCAGCGGCCGAAGCAGAAGCTCAGGCAGCAGCCGAAGCAGAAGCTCAGGCAGCGGCTGAAGCAGAAGCTCAGGCAGAAGCCGAAGCAGAAGCCGAAGCAGAAGCTCAGGCAGCAGCTGAAGCAGAAGCCCAGGCAGCGGCCGAAGCAGAAGCTCAGGCAGCAGCCGAAGCAGAAGCTCAGGCAGAAGCCGAAGCAGAGCGTCAACGTGAAGCTGAAGAGCAGCGTGCTCGTGAAGAAGCTGAACGCCAAGCTGCTGCCGCAGCGGAAGCCGCCATGCAGCGCCAGTTAGAAGGTGAGGCGGAAGCAGCAGCCAATGCACAGCAAGCGCAGCAGGCCGCCAATAGCTTTATCAATATTGTGCGTCGCGCGGTTGAACAGGCGTGGTTGATCCCACCTGGAGCAAGCGACTCATTGAGTGCTACGCTACAAATACGTTTAGGCCCTTCGGGCGAGCTGCTTGCAACGTCAATTGCTACATCTAGTGGCGACAGTGCATTTGATCGGTCTGCCATGCAAGCCGTTGAACATGCTGCACCGTTTGGTGAATTAAGAGATTTACCTGCGGAACAGCAGCGGAACTTACGTCAATTTAATCTGCGATTTACCCCGGGGGATGTTCGCTGATGCAAAAACTAAGGAAAGTGTGGTTATTTTGCGTACTACTGCTAGTAAGTGGTTTCGCAGCTGCGAATGCAAACTTGACCATCGAAATTACACGGGGCAGCGACCAGGCATTACCCATTGGGGTGGTGCCTTTCGCAGGCAATCAGGGCATGTCGGAAGATGTTGCTCAAATCATTCAGGATGATCTTGAGCGTAGTGGTCTATTTTCACCGCTAGAGCGTAGTGCCATGTTTGACCAACCAAACCAAGCGGATGATGTTGAGTTTGGGACCTGGCGGTTATTGGACGTGCGTTATCTGGTCGTTGGGCGTGCCGAGCAAACGGACAACGGCTATCAGCTACAGTTTGACCTGATGGATGTCAGTGGCCAGCGCCGGATGATTGGCGAAACCGTCATAGCGAATGCCGATGATCTGCGTGGTGCGGCACACTACATCAGCGACCAGATATTTGAGGCGATTACTGATATACGCGGTGCTTTCTCAACCAGCATTGCTTACGTAACGGCCCAAGGGGTTGGCGATAATATGCAGTTCGGTCTCTATATAGCCGATGCTGATGGTCGCAATAGCCAGCAGGTATTAACGTCTGATCAACCGATTATGTCGCCCACTTGGTCGCCGGACGGACGCAAGCTTGCTTATGTTTCCTTTGAAACGGAGCGCCCAGCGATTTATATCCAGGATATCGCCACCGGTCAGCGTGTCATGGCAACATCCTTTGACGGTATCAATGGTGCACCTACGTGGTCCCCCGATGGTCGCCGTATCGCTATGTCGTTATCCAAGGATGGGCAGCCTGAAATCTATATCATGGATATCGCTAACCGCTCGGTAGAACGCGTTACCAACAGCAATAGCATTGACACTGAGCCCGCTTGGTCACCGGATGGTCGTAGCCTGCTGTTCACCTCTGATCGTAGCGGCGGCCCTCAGATTTACCAGCTTTCGTTAGGTAGCGGCGAGACAAACCGCGTGACATTTACCGGCAATTATAATGCCCGCGCGCGCTACTCTCCGGACGGCGATCAGATCTTTTTAATCCACCGTTCCAGCCGAGGATACCAGGTCGCACGCCAGGATTTGGATGGAGGGCGGCTGGTCGTAATAAGCGATTCGATAAGAGATGAATCTCCTAGTGTTGCGCCGAACGGGACCATGGTAATCTTCGCTAACCAAGAGGGTAACAATGGGGTGCTAAGTGCCGTTTCTGCCGACGGGCGATCGTCATTCCGGCTTCCTGCTGCTCAAGGCGAAGTACGTGACCCCGCATGGTCACCGTTTTTAAACTAATGATCTATCGTGTTATTTTTTCAGGCAAGGAGTCTGATTATGCAACTTAAGCCGTTGGCTCGCTCATTGGCCGTAGCGTTATCTATCGTAGCGATTGCTGGTTGCTCCAGCACCGGCGGAACCCAGGATGGGGATTCTTACGGAAGCCAGAATGGCAGCAGCACGGGCGCTGGCACTTCTGGTGCGGGTACCGGTGGTCAATATGGCTCTACTACCGGCTCAGGTACAGGCGCTGGTCAACAAGCTGACTCTCGCATTCCTGAGGTACGCACGATTTACTTCGATTATGACCGCGATGCTATCAAGAGCGAGTATGAATCTGCGGTAATGGCTCATGTACGCTACCTGCGCGCTAATCCGAGTGCCCAGGTTGTGTTACAGGGACATACCGATGAGCGTGGTACCCGGGAGTACAACATGGCACTGGGCGAGCGTCGCGCACGCGCTGTTCAGCGTTTCATGAATATCCAAGGCGTTTCTCCTTCACAAATGACTGTTGTAAGCTATGGCGAAGAGCGTCCGGCAGTAAATGGTCATAACGAAAATGCTTATGCCCAAAACCGTCGCGTTGTATTTAATTACTGATATTGACGGCGTGTAAACGGCACGCCGACTTTGTCTACGGAGTCGTCATGAATCACAGTCTCAAACGCTGTTTTGAGAGGCTGTGCGGTGCGGGAGCCTTAGTGCTCCCGCTGTCCGTATTGCCCCTTGCAGCTATTGCCCAGCAGCCGCTGGTCCAGGATCTTTCTTCCGGTAATTCCAGCGGATTTTATCAGCAGACTCAGCGTCAGGAAGCATCCGGTGGCAACCTTGTGCTGTTCAACCAGGTGGAAGCGCACACGCAGGAAATCCAACAGTTGCGTGGCCAAATTGAAGAGTTGCGCCATCAGCTTGAACAATTGCGTCGCCAATCGCAGCAGCAGTATCTGGACATCGAAGACCGCCTAATGAGCAGTGGATCTACGCCCATAGAGCAGTCTACGCCACAGGTTGAACCTGAGGCCGCTCAAGAAGTTATCAGTGCACCCTCAGCACGTAACGTGAGTGATGATGCCCAGGCGGACTATCAGGCTGCCTTTGCCCATGTTCAGGCACGCCAATTTGAAGAGGCAATTCAAGCGTTTGATGAATTCGTCACTGCTCATCCTGATACCAGCTTGACCTCTAATGGCTATTACTGGTTAGGTGAATTGTATGCCGCTGAAGGCCAGCTTGATAATGCCGATGCGGCCTTTAGCCGGGTTATTACCGACTTTGATAGCAGCAGTAAAGTGCCCGATGCCCTTTATAAACTTGGTTTGGTTAAAGCACGTCAAGGCGATGCAGAGCGCAGCCGTGAGCTGCTAGAGCAAGTGCGTGACGACTATCCGCAAAGTAGTGCGGCTGGGCTTGCCAATGATTTTCTTCGCCAGTCGGCTGGGTAATATCACGTTAAATGTTTGTTTGCAGGAAGTATCATGAGTTGCAAAATCGACTATCAAGCATCGCCGCAATTGCTTGAAAACCGTGTCGTATTGGTCACTGGAGCCGGCGATGGGATTGGTCGTGCGGCAGCGTTGCAGTATGCGCAACACGGTGCGACCGTTATCTTGCTAGGCCGTACTATCGAAAAGCTGGAGCGGATCTACGACGAAATTGAGGCGTTAGGTGGGCCACAGCCCGCTATTTTTCCGCTTAATTTTGAAGGCGCAACGCTTAGTGACTTCGATGATATGGCCAAAACGCTCGATAAAGAGTTTGGTCGTTTGGATGGGCTTTTGCATAATGCTGGATTGCTTGGCCGGATTACTCCCTTCGAGCAGTACGATGCTGAACTATGGGAGCAGGTCATGCAGGTGAATATCAATGGCCCAGTATGGATGACTCAAGCGTTATTACCGTTGCTTAAACAATCAGACGACGCCTCAATTATTTTCACCTCATCCAGTGTGGGACGAAAAGGACGCGCGTATTGGGGGGCCTACTCGGTTTCCAAATTTGCCACCGAAGGGTTTGTTGAAGTGCTGGCCGACGAGCTTGAGCATCAAGCCAATATCCGGGTGAATACCCTTAACCCGGGAGCTACCCGCACTCAAATGCGCCGAAGCGCCTACCCTGGTGAAGACCCTGCCACACTTCGAACGCCCAATGACATTATGCCGACCTATTTATGGCTAATGGGCCCCGATAGTACCGGTGTTAGCGGCCAAAAGTTTGATGCGCAACCGCCGCGTGTTTGATTCTTAATTCTACCGTTAGGGCTTGAATGCAGCGCCTTTAAAAAAGAGCCTTTAAAAAGAAGCCTTAAAGCAAGGCCCTAACGGTGGTTATTACGCCAGCTGTAGTGATAGCTGCTAACTACTCCGCATTATTAAAAGCGTTTAATGCATCAACCAGCATTGAGCACTCTTCAAACCACAGGTCGGCGGGCCACTGCTGATAATCATCCTCTTCACTGATATAGCCATACCCTACCGCAACGGCTGTCATGCCAGCGGCTTTCGCTGCTTGCATATCACGTACGTGGTCGCCGACATACCAGCACTGTTCCGGCGCGACGCCTAAACGACGGGCCGCTTCCCACAAAGGTTCCGGGTCGGGCTTCTTGACACTCAGGTCATCGGCACACAGTAACGCACCGGGCTCCAGCGCTAATGCGGCGAGTAAAGGCTCGGTATAGCGGCGCGGCTTATTGGTGACAATCCCCCAGGGCCGTTGACTTCCGTGCCATTCAATAAGCCATTGGTTAAGCGGGATAAATACTTGGCTATGCACCGCTACGGCTTGTTCATAGGCATCGAGCAGAAACTGGCGGGCGGTATCATGGCCTGGGGCTTTGTGATCAAGATCCAACGCCAGGGTGACTAGCGCGCTCCCCCCATTGGAAACCTGACGACGTATCTGCTCGTAGGCCAGGGGCGCCAGCCCGTGGTGGGCGCGTAGGGCATTTGTTGCTTGAGCAAGATCGGGCGCGGTATCCACCAGGGTTCCGTCAAGATCAAACAGAATGGCAAGCGGTGGCGTCGTTGGCATCTATTGACTCACTTTGCGGCAATACATCATGTAGTTTACAGAGACATCGTCAGCCACTAAGCGGTAGCGACGAGTAAGAGGGTTGTAGGTCAGCCCTGTTTGCTCACGTACTTCCAGGCCCACTTGGCGGGACCATGCCGCCATTTCAGACGGACGAATAAATTTGGCATAGTCGTGGGTGCCGCGGGGCAGTAGCCTAAGGACATATTCGGCGCCTAATATCGCAAATGCGTAGGATTTTGGCGTACGGTTGAGCGTTGAAAAAAACACATAGCCGCCAGGGCGTACCAGCGCACAGCAGGCCCGAATCACTGAGGCGGGGTCAGGTACGTGCTCCAGCATTTCCATGCAGGTAACGACATCAAAATGTCCCGGGGTTTGAGCAGCCAACGCTTCAACACTAATATTTTGGTAGTCAACGGACACGCCGCTCTCTTCTGCATGCAGCCTGGCAACGCCAAGCGGCGCTTCGCCAAGATCAATGCCCGTTACCTTGGCACCACGATGTGCCATGGACTCACTCAGGATACCGCCTCCGCAGCCCACATCCAGCACCTGTTTTCCGGCTAAACCGGCGCGTGCGTCAATAAAATTCAGACGCAGGGGGTTTATCTCATGTAGCGGCTTGAATTCACTCTTTGGGTCCCACCAGCGGCTAGCAAGTGCTTCAAATTTAGCAACTTCCGCTGCATCGACGTTGCCTTGGTAGCGATCAGCAGTGCTATCCTGAGGTGTCGCTTGCATGTGTTGACTCCCATCGTCAGTCAGCAATGGATAGTGTTTTCCTATCCAGCCTGGTTATTAGCATCAAGTGCGAGTGGCATCCACTCAATCATTCAGTATTATGGACATTCTAACCACTCCCAGGTCAGAACGCATGAAAAGGACCATTGTATGAATCTTATGGCTATATTTTCTCGCTTTTCCGCCGTACAAGGAGTTCGGTAAATGCGAGTATTTCTTTACGGCAGTGAACTAAGTGCGGTGACAGCAGCGTCCGCATTAGCCTGGGTAGGTCATCAAGTAGAGTGGTTACCTCATCAGAGTGCGCCCTGGACGGTTCTTTCGCAGGTGGATTGGCTGCGCAGTGAGCCGGAGCTAATGCCGCATATCGAGCAGGGACTGGCCGATGGCACGTTAGTACTGATTAATGATGTATCACAGGCGTCTTCGGCTGATGTTGTCTGGCTTGCACTTTCGCCAAGCCAGCGTAACGACGCCAGCACACTGCTTCAACAGTCGGAACTATGTCTGCAGCAAGGTGCCGTGTTAATTAATAACTCTACGTTTCCGGTCGGCGAAACGGAGCGCTTGGATGATTTAATGAGAGGCCAACATAGCAGCGTGGCCTTGCCTGATACGCTTGAAGAAGGGCGTGCCTGGGCGTCGTTTACTCGCCCCACGCGTTGGCTGCTTGGGTGTGATGATGCCCACGGAGAGCACGTTGCACGCGAGCTTTTACGCGCGTTCAATCGCCGACAAGAAGTTTTCCAGCCCATGCCGCGCAGGGCGGCAGAGCTTACCAAGCTTGCCATCAATGGCATGCTGGCCACACGAATTAGCTATATGAATGAAATTGCCGGTTTAGCCGATACACTAGGCGTGGATGTTGAGCATGTTCGCCAAGGTATGGGGGCCGACACACGTATCGGTTTTGAGTATTTGTATCCCGGCTGTGGTTTTGGTGGCCCCAACTTTTCGCGGGACTTAATGCGCCTGGCAGATGTTCAGTCAAAAAGTGGCCGTTACTCCGCGTTGCTTGAACAGGTCATGGATATTAATGAGCAGAAAAAAGAGACGCTGTTCCGTAAACTTTGGGCCCATTTTGAAGGCGAGTTAGCGGGTAAAACGATCGCTATTTGGGGGGCCGCGTTCAAACCTGGCACAGCACGTATCGACCATGCGCCGGTATTGACGCTTTTAGACGCTTTGTGGGCACAAGGTGTAAAGGTAAAGCTTCATGACCCCGCCGCTACTAGCGCATTACATCAGCTTGTTGGGCAGCGCGATGACCTTCAAACATTTGATCAAGACCCATATCAGGCGTGTGAAGGTGCCGATGTGCTAATGCTGGTTACGGAGTGGAAGTCATACTGGAACCCGGACTGGCATCGACTTGCAGGGCTACTCAGCGCTAAGCTGGTGTTAGATGGTCGAAATATTTACGACCCTACATTTGTTGCCAACTGCGGCTTAAAGTACCGTGGTATTGGTCGTCGTGCCGACCCTACGTCTTTTTGAGAAAATGCCATGCCTAATCCGACGCCTTCCCAACGTATTGTTCCCGATGTAGGCCAAAGCTTAACGGCCCAGCATTTGCGCCACCGAAAAGGGCCTCTCGTATGGCCCTTATGGCTTGGAATGCTCTTGTTCTGTGTGCTACTCGCAGGCGCCGCTGTCGTGCTGTGGTTTGAGCGCGAGCGTTTATTAACCGAACTCCACCGTGTCAGTGGCGAGGTCTCTAACGTTCATGCTCGGTTGGACTCAGGTGATACTGATGTGCAGGATACAATTGCGCTTGTGCAGGCTCAGATGACAACGCTGTTCCAAGAGCAGGAGCAGCTGTCTGTTGCTTTAATCAATACGCGTGAAGAGCTTTATGGTGCGCTGACAGATGACGAAGAGCGCCCATCCAATGAGATGATAACGTCGTTTAATCAGCGCCTTTCCCAGTACCAAGAGCAGGCTGCCTTACGTGATCGCCGCTTGGCAGCGTTTAGCACCTCCCTGGATGCACTGGAACAGGCGGGCATATCCGGTCGGCAAAACCTTGTTGAAGAGGTTAATCATGTGGAGCAAACCACCACTCAGCAGCTCACGTCACTGGAAGAGCAGGTCAATCAGTTAAACCAAACAGTAACAGGGCAGTTGGAAGAGCAAATCGCTGCTTTGAGCGAGCGCTTTAATCAATTGGACACTCAGCTAAATACGCTACAGTTAGACTCATCCTCTCCAAGTGATGAAATTGCGGCATTTGAAGAGCAGTGGACTCAGCGTTTATCTACCCTTGAAAGTGATATACGGCAAATTCGCCAGGCCCAACTCGCTTTTAGCGCCCAAATAGAAATGCTTAGATAGTAGTGGAACAGGCTATAACCGCCAACAAAAGAGTTTGTTAGGGAGTTTATTGTATGGGAAGACAGTGGCGTTGGCTTTCAGCTACTCGGATGGCTTGTTTGATTGCGCTCCCTCTGAGTTTTGCCTATGTTCCATCAGTTTTGGCGTTAACGGCTACTATTAACGGGGTTGACGGCGACGTTGAAGATAATATCAGCGCCTATTTAGAGGGCATTGATAAAAAACAATATACCCAAACTCGTTTAGAGGGTGAGATACGTAGCCGTACAAAAGTGGCAATGCGTGTCTATGGTTATTATGAGCCCACCGTTGAGATTCAAATTGACCCTGCCGTTGTACTCAATATTGATTCTGGTCCTCGAGTCGAAATTCAGGAGCTTGCGATTAATGTTGATGGCGATGCCAAAGATGATCCTACGTTTAAAGACGCCCTGGATAGCTTTCCCTTAAAAGTAGGCGACCCGTTAGTTCAGCCGCCCTGGGATCAATTGCGTTCGCAGTTTTCGGGGTTAGCTATCGAACGTGGCTACTTTGATTGGGCTTTTACCAAACGGCGTATGGAAGTGCGCCCTTATTTACGAAGTGCGCGCCTCTATATGGATTTTGATAGCGGCCCACGCTTTCGGTTTGGTGAAACCAATATCACAGGGAGCCACATTGTTCTTGATCGCCTGCATAATATGCAGACGTATGAGAATAACGATCCCTATCTCGCGGAGTCGCTTGCTACTTATACGCAGCGCTTGGTTGAAACCGGTTGGTTTCGATCCGTTTCGATTCGCCCTCGTTTGACAACGGCCCAAGAGCTGGTGATTGCGCCTCCTGAGGGCGGTGCCTCGCCTTGGTGGGAGTCAGCCACAGCTTCCCAGCCGAAGCGCCCGCGGATTAGCAGTGCGGCACTGGCGAGCGTACTGACTATCAATAAAAATGACGATATTCGTTTGCCCATTGATGTGAACGTTGATCCTGCGAACCGTCACCAGTTTGAGGTGGGTATCGGTTATGCGACAGATGTAGGCCCCCGTTTACGCTTTAGCTGGCACCAGCCATGGATTAATAGTTTAGGTCACAGCCTGAATCATGACCTTTATCTTTCTGCGCCGGAACAGCGTTTTACCGGTGTGTACAACGTTCCCCTTGAAGACCCGCTCCGCGATAGCTATCGATTGCAGTACGGGGTTCGCAATATTGATAATAGCGATACCCGGTCGATGCAAGGCTCTGTTGAGCTGGCTCGTCGTTGGCAATTTGACAACGACTGGATCCAGTCGGTGTATTTTCGAACAACGTATGAAGACTTTACTCAAGGGGGAGAGGCAGACAAAGTCTGGCTCTTTTATCCAGGCATCCAGTGGTCCCGAACGCGGACACGGCCACAGCGGTTCCCTCTTTGGGGCGACCGTCAGCAGCTCTCGATTGAGTATTCCGACACAGTGTGGGGATCAGACGCCCAGTTTTTGCGTTTAACCGGTGATACCGAATTTATCCGCACTATTAACAACGATAATCGCTTTTTAGCACGGCTAAGCATTGGCGCTATCGAAACAGATGATTTTTCCAAAATTCCACCCTCGCTGCGTTTTTTCGCAGGGGGCGATCGCAGCGTGCGCGGATACTCCTATGAGAGCCTGTCGCCACGAAACGACGAGGGACGCTTGCAGGGCGGGCGTCAAATGATTACCTCGACGCTTGAATATCAGCGTCGTGTTAGGGGCGACTGGTGGGCGGCGACGTTCGTGGATACCGGTGATGCGTTCGATAACTGGGGTCCACACGATTTAAAAACCGGCGCCGGGGTGGGTGTCCGCTGGGTATCGCCGGTAGGGCCAATTCGCTTTGATGTAGCGCACCCCTTCGATAACGACGATGCATATCGTGTGCATTTCTCCATCGGCCCGGAATTCTAGGAGTACGCTTTGTCCCAGGTTGAATCTTCTACTTCTACGACGCGCCAACCATACTCATCCCGACACCGGGCGTGGTTATTGATCTGGAGCCTTATACGGCTGGCTATTGTTCTGCCACTTTGGTTATTTGGGTTAGTCGCACTGCTACTGGGTACGGCATTATCGCCTTGGGGGACGGATTTTTTATTCTCACAAGGGGAGAAGCGAGGATACTTTTCTTACGAGCAACAAGACGGCGCATTACTGGAACAATTTACGTTAAAAGGCTTTCATCTTGATCTAGGCAACCTAACGATCGGCATTGCTGACCTTGAGATTGCCTGGGCCGATGGTTGCCTCCTCTCTGGACGACTCTGCCTGGATACATTGCACGCTGATGGATTAAATGTGCGCTTGAGTGCAGATGACACGCCTGAAGAGACACAAGCGTCGGGCGAGCCTTTCCGGCTACATCTGCCATTTCCTATCGAGCTGCGCTCGGTGGTTGTCAATAATAGCAATGTGCAGCTTGCGGATGGTACGCGTATCCAATGGGCATCATTTGAATCATCTGCTAGTGCCGCGTGGAGCAACGTTGATTTAGCGCCAACACATCTTGATCAGTTGACCATTTATTTACCGCCCTCAGCGGGTGTTCAGCTTACGCAGGGTGCTCAAACCTCGCTAGCGGCTGAGGGCATTGACGGCGCCATTGCCGTGGCCACGCCTCAGCCTCAAGAGGATGCCTTACCTGCCCCGTCGCTCGAGCAACGCTTGGCTGACGGAGAGCGTATTGAGCTGCCCGAGATCGCTTTACCTGTCGATATAAGCGTAAGCGACCTGACAGTAACCGATGTTCAACTGACAGGTGCCTTTGAATACACTGTCGAGCGCTTACAGTTAGCGGGTAGCACGAAGGAAAGTAAGGTAGATATCACATCTTTTGATGTGGTGACCAAGGATGTTGAAGCCACTCTTGTAGGCAATGTGGGCTTAACCGGTAGTTATCCGCTGGAAGCGCAGTTAAATGCCGAGCTGTTTTTACCCGAACTTTATCCAGAATTAAGGGGGGAAAAACTGGCTCTTACGCTGTCCGGTCCGCTAAACAATCTACAGGCTGAGCTTAGTGCCTCAGAGGTGGTAACCGCATCCCTTGCAGTAAGCGTAGATGCATTAGCACCCGACGTACCTTTCCATGCGCGGCTACAAAGCGACCGGTTGCAATGGCCTTTGGTAGAGGAAACGCCGCCAGAGGGCGAGAGTGCTCTTGAGCCTTATGTGATTGAAGCCGTTGACCTTACGGTAGAGGGCAGTCTTGAGGCTTACCGCACCGAGGTTAGCCTACGCGCACAGGGCCCTCAGTTACCACCGACTCAGGTAACGCTTACTGGTGATGGAGACGTTGGCCATTACCAGTGGCAGCCTTTAGTTCTGCAACTGGGGGAAAACACGCTGCGCAGCGAGGGGCATGTCGATTGGTCAACACCCGATTTATCCTTCCAGGCGCGTGTGCAAAGTGAACGACTGCAATGGCCCTTGGTAGACGAACCTGCGGCCGACGGCGTGCACGCTACTCAACCGTATGTGGCTGAGGCGGTCGACCTGACGGTGGAAGGCAGCATGGAGGCTTACCATGCGGAGGTTAGTCTTGAGGCGCATGGCCCTGAGTTGCCTCGCGCCAGCGTTACACTGACAGGCGATGGCGATGCTAATCATTTCCGTTGGGAGCCGCTGGTTCTTCAGGTAGAAGAAAGCAGGCTGCGCAGCGAAGGGCATATCCACTGGTTAGCGCCGCTAACGGTCGATGCACAGGTCTGGTTGGATCAATTTAATCCCGGCAATTTTGTTGACCAAATGGAAGGTAGCTTAACCGGCGATATTGATCTCAACGTGCGCCAGCTAGACGATGTATGGTCGGTTAACGTGGCAAACATCGATATTGAAGGCAAGCTTCGCGATTATCCCTTGACCTTGCAGGCGGCGCTGGATGCTAACAGCCATCTGGAAATCGATATTCATCAACTTCAGTTCGCTCAGGGCAACAACCGGCTTCATGCGTCAGGCCAGCTAAGCGAGCGGGCAATGTCCTTGAAGGCTGATATTGACCTGCGTGAACTCAATACGCTCTCGCCTGAGTTGGGCGGTACATTGACGGGTAACCTGCAGGCCGGAGGTAGTTTTGAGCAACCTACTCTTGTTGCCGACTTGTCAGGCAGTGATCTGCGCTTCACCGACAGCCTTGTGCAGCAACTCTCACTTAACGCTAATGTGCGGGGGCTTGAGGATCCAAGACTTGATGTTCAGCTAGGCTTGAAAGAAATTTTTGCAGGCGGGCAGGATCTTGAGGCCGTTGACCTGAACCTAACCGGTCGACTTTCTCAGCACCAGCTTGAAGCGACTGTGCAAGGTCAACCAGAGAGTCCATTAAGCCGTGCGGTAGTGGCGTTGAATGGCCGCTTTGATCAACAGCGCCACGTCTACCAGGGCCGTTTGACACCCCTGGAAATTGATTCCGAGGCGGGCACTATTCGCCTGGAGGAACCCTTGGACCTAAGCTACAACCTCGCCAATGGTCAAGCGCGTCTCTCCGCGTTTTGTTTGCGCCGTGAGGAAGGCGGGCTGGTGTGCTCTGAAGAGCCAATTAACGCCTCGGCTAACCAGGGCCGTGCGGTGGTAAGCGTACGCGAAGTACCTATGGAAATGCTCGAGCCTTTCCTGCCCGAAGAGTGGACGTTTGAGGGTGATACAACGGCCGATATGGTTGTTGACTGGCGTCAAGGCGGAGCGCGCTGGCAGGCTGATGTAGAGCTACTAAGCAATCTCGCCATTACCGCTGTTAACGATTATGGACAGCCGGTTCAGCTTCCTGCTATTGACCTCAATGTTCAGGTGCAAGCGAATCAAGCACAAGCGGACGCCAACATCGTACTCTCGTTTTCTGAGGCGGGAGAGCTAACCCTGGATCTTACCCTCGATGATCCGATGGGGCGGGGCACGCTAGATGGCGATCTACGCGCGAATAAACTGTTGCTTGAACCTTATCTACCCATGGCCATCGGCTTAGACCGTCTTGAAGGCGAGTTTGATGGGCGGGTGCTCATTGGCGGAACCACAAGCCAGCCAGATTTACAGGGTGCGTTAGCGTTGCGCAACCTGCATGTTCATGGGCCAGGTATCCCTGTTGACGTCCGTGATGGCGAACTTACGCTTTTATTTGATGGAGAGCAGGGGAATATCAATGGGTTTGTGGAAGCCGAAAAAGGTCGGCTTAACATTACCGGCGACAGCTATTGGCCAGCGCTAGATGATTGGCGTATCGGTGTCGATCTTGAAGCAGTTCAGGAGCCCGTCCTTCTGGTGCTGCCCCAATTTGGTCGTATAGAAGTCGCCCCGGATATTCGGGTACGTGTTACACCCGAGCATTTACAGGTGCGCGGTAATGTTGATTTACCGTGGTCCCGGCTTGTTATTGGTGCCAGATCCTCGTCCGCTATTGAGCCAAGCCCTGATGAGGTCATCATTACTGAGCGTGACGACCGCATGGCAGAAGAGGCCGCGCTCAGGGCCGCGGCAAATGGGGGGATTAGCAATTCGGAGGAGCTAGGCCAAACGGGCATGATGCTTGATGTATTGATTGACCTGACGCTAGGTCGCGATATGCATATTTCCGCTTATGGTCTGGAATCCGATTTGGGCGGGACACTTCAAGTTCGCCAGGATAGCGGTGGACTTCAGCTTTTTGGGGATGTAAACCTGGTTGACGGGCGTTTCCAGGCCTTTGGGCAGGACTTGCTGATTCGCCGTGGCCAACTCCTGTTTAGTGGTCCACCATCGCTTCCCTCACTGGACTTTGAAGCAATACGTAATCCTGATAGAACAGAAGATAACGTTATTGCTGGGGTCCGCGTTACCGGAAGTGCCGCAGAGCCTAACGTCAGGATTTTCTCTGAGCCTTCCATGGGGGAAACGCAAGCGCTTTCCTACTTACTGCGCGGGCGTAGCCAGGATTCAAGTGGTGGGATGGACAGCGCACTGACAACCGCGTTGATCGGAATGTCGCTAGGCCGTGTAGGTGGTGCTGTCGGCTCTATTGGGCAATCATTTGGCATTGATGACCTGGCGCTGGATACAACCGGCGCCGGGGATGAAAGTCAGGTTGCCCTTAGCGGTCAGCTGACCGAAGATATTAGAATTAGCTATGGTGTGGGAATTTTCTCGCCCATTGCAGAGCTAACCGTTCGCTATACGCTATGGCGTAACTTATACGTGCAAGCTGTATCGGGTACTAATCAGGCGATTGATTTGATTTATACTTTTACTCGCCGAGGCAACCCGGTGATTCAGCACGAAACGAATAGAGAGTGATATGACACGATTAACCGAGAACTATGTTCATACTATTAGCGGACACTCCCTGCAAGCGCAGTATCCTGAGGGTTATCAGGAAATCGTTCTGGGAATGGGGTGCTTTTGGGGTGTCGAGCGGCTCTTTTGGCAGCAACCAGGCGTATACGTGACTGCCGCAGGCTATGCGGGTGGCCAAACGCCTGATCCCGATTATGATGCAGTCTGCTCGGGGCGGACCGGGCACGCTGAAGTGGTTCGCGTGGTGTATGACCCCAACAAAACCGATATTGACGCCTTGCTCCAGATATTTTGGGAGCAACACGACCCGACCCAAGGCAATCGGCAGGGAAATGACATAGGCTCGCAGTATCGTTCTGTTATCTATACAACCACCGATGAACAGCAGCAGGCGGCTGAGCAGAGTGCCAAAGCGTACCAAAAGGCGTTAGAGGCGGCAGATAAAGGTACTGTTACCACCGAGATAAAGCCGCTGGATACTTTCTATTTTGCAGAAGCGTACCATCAGCAATATCTGGACAAAAACCCTAACGGATACTGTGGCTTAAAAGGGACAGGGGTAACATGCCCCATTGGCGGGTAGGTAACGCGGTATTAGCAGGCAAAGGCGACTATTGCTTCGGGCAATCGTCGCCTGGGGCTTAATCGGTTGGCTGCACTCGATCAATGCGGTAAAGCGTTTCTACCTGATCCAGCCCAGTGACGGTGCATTTAAGGTCTTTAACACGACCATCGCTTAAGCCGTAGACCCAGCCATGTACTGAAATATTCTGGCCGCTTTGCCAGGCGCGCTGCAAAATTTTAGTGCGACATAAGCTTTTAACCTGTGCTTTAACATTAAGCTCACACATACGGTCAATTTGCTCATCCAACGGAAGGTGATCAAGCGAGTGGCGGTGGTGGTTATATTGCTCACGGACGGAGTGCAGCCAGTAATCAACGACACCGCACTCACCCCCCGTCACTGCCGCTCTAATACCGCCACAGCCGTAGTGCCCCACAATCATGATGTGGCTCACGTTAAGGACATCGACCGCATACTGCACAACAGAGAGCGCATTCATGTCGGTGTGATGTAAAAGGTTGGCGACATTGCGGTGAACAAACACTTCGCCTGGTGGCAATGAAATAATCTGATTAGCGGGAACCCGGCTATCAGAACAGCCTATCCATAAATAATCAGGATTTTGCTGATTAGACAGGCGCTTAAAATACTCGGGATCCTCTTCGCACATGCGTTCAGCCCAGGCACGATTATTTTCGAGGAGCGTCGCAATAGGGTCAGACATTGAGTCTCCGTATCGTTACATCGTCAGGTTAAGGCGAAATCAAGCAAGCGATGAAGGTTTTAACCTTCATCGCGACTAAGGTCAATAAGCATGTGCCGTCGGTTTCTTAACGCGCATGCCAATTTTTAGGAGCAAATAATGGTAGCCGATTCTGAGTATCAATATGACTTATTAGTGATTGGCGCAGGTTCAGGGGGCGTTCGCGCTGCACGCATGGCTGCAGCAACGGGTGCCAACGTCGCTATTGTGGAAGACCGCTATCTCGGGGGGACTTGTGTCAACGTAGGCTGCGTACCCAAGAAACTTTATGCCTATGCCGCACATTTTCATGACAGTTTTGATGACGCTGCAGGTTTTGGCTGGCAGCTATCCGAGCCGGCCACCTTTGACTGGGCCACATTGCGAGACAATAAAACAAGTGAAATTAAGCGTTTAAACAATATTTACCAACGCATGCTGGAGGGGGCTGACGTCACCCTGCTTAGCGCTCGCGGTCGACTGGTCGATGCGCATACGGTGGCGTTAGAAGATGAAAACGGCGTTACTCACGTGAGCGCAAAAAAAATACTATTGGCCACAGGTGGCTGGCCATGGGTGCCTGATTTCCCGGGTAATGAGCATGCGCTGGACTCTAACCAGGTGTTTGACCTGGACGAATTTCCCAAGCGTTTTATGGTCCTGGGCGGCGGGTACATCGCCGTTGAGTTTGCGAGTATTTTTAATGGCCTGGGCAGCGAAACGCATTTGATTTATCGTGGCGATCTATTTTTGAAACCCTTTGATCATGAAGTGCGTGAATTCACTCGTAAGGAAATGGATAAAAAAGGTGTCAATCTCCATTTCAACGCCAATATAGAGCGTATTGAAGCCATTGAATCCGGTTACAACGTTCATCTAACGACCGGCGAGACGTTAGAGGTAGACGTTGTACTGGCAGCAACAGGGCGTAAAGCCAATATTCAGGGCCTGGGCCTTGAAGAGCTGGGTATTCAGTTGGATGGCAACGGCAAAATTCCGGTTGACGCACATTATGAAACGCTGGTCCCGTCTGTGTTAGCGCTTGGAGATCTAACGGTTGGTCCAGAGCTCACCCCAGTGGCGCTGGCTGAAGCCATGCAGTTGGTGGATTATCATTTCAAAGACACCACGCCGACACGGCTTGATTACACCACGGTGCCTACCGCCGTTTTTTGTCAGCCCAATATTGGCACGGTTGGCTTAAGCGAGGAGGGCGCCCGCCAAAAGTTTACCAACATTCGGGTTTACTCCACGGAGTTCCGGGCGATGAAGCACACCTTGTCGGGAAGCCAGGAGCGCACGTTGATGAAGCTTATTGTTGATGACGCAACGGATATTGTAGTCGGAGCGCACATGGTAGGCGAAGAGGCCGGAGAAATTATTCAAGGCATTGCCATCGCCGTTAGAGCTGGTCTTACCAAACAGGATTTTGATCTCACCGTTGGTATTCATCCAACCGGTGCTGAAGAGTTTGTCACCATGCGGACTGTTACTCGGCAATAAACTGCCAGCAGCTTCCTAATGTGCAGTACATCAAGCGAGCCAGTGGCTCGCTTTTTTAATATCACCGTTTTTTAAAAGTTGGACTAAACTCATATTTTCATTTCGCCAGTGGCGATGTCAGTATTAAAAATACCAAGCCTAATATAACCGTAAATTATGGAAAACAGGGTGGTGGATAATATGGCTTTTGAATTGCTAATAATCAGCTGTTATAATGATGCTCAAATTCGCTACAGCGAAGCATAACCATGAATACGCCAATGCAACCTTTTACCCCTTCATCTGAGCTCGCACGACCCACCGTTGCCGACGCGGTCGTTGGGTTTTCAGAAGCGCCTCTCTATATCCGAAAGCCAAATGCAGAGGACGGTTGGGGAATATACGAGCTGGTAAAAGCGTGTCCTCCACTGGACGTTAACTCTGCTTACGCTTACTTGCTGTTAGCCACCCAATTTCGTGATACCTGCGCTGTTGCCACCAACGAAGAGGGCGAAATAGTCGGATTTGTGTCTGGCTATGTAAAAGACAACGCCCCCGATACCTATTTCTTATGGCAAGTAGCCGTAGGTGAAAAAGCACGCGGTACAGGGCTTGCCCGCCGCCTTGTTGAAGCCATCCTTTCTCGCCCTGAACTCGCCGATGTTCACCACCTGGAAACCACTATTACACCTGACAACCTGGCTTCCTGGGGACTGTTTCGACGTTTAGCCACTCGCTGGCATGCGCCGTTAAATAGCCGTGAATATTTCTCTACCGAACAGCTTGGTGGGGAGCATGACCCAGAGAACCTGGTTCGCATCGGCCCATTCCAAACTGATCACATCTGATTTTTCTTTTTCTATCCGTATTGCCACGATGCTCTCGACATCTCTCGGCTTAACGATGACACAAGGAGGTCGCCAATGAAGACCCAATCGCTTGAACGTATGGAATCTAATGTTCGTACCTATTCACGTTCATTTCCCGTTGTGTTTACCAAAGCGCAAAATGCTCGTTTAACCGACGAAAACGGTCGCGAATATATCGACTTTTTGGCGGGCGCCGGAACGCTTAACTACGGACATAACAACCCGCATCTCAAGCAAGCCATGATTGACTACCTGTCTAGCGACGGTATTGTCCACGGTCTGGATATGTGGACGGCAGCTAAACGGGAATATCTCGAAACACTCGAAGAACTCATCTTTAAACCGCGTGGGCTGGATTATAAAGTTCATCTACCTGGCCCGACCGGGACGAATGCAGTTGAAGCGGCTATTCGTTTGGCGCGCGTAGCCAAAGGTCGCCACAATATTGTGACGTTCACTAACGGTTTCCACGGTGTGACCATGGGGGCGTTGGCCACCACCGGCAACCGTAAATTCCGCGAAGCAACCGGCGGCATTCCGACGCAAGGGGCAAGCTTTTTACCCTATGATGGCTATATGGGAGAGCATGCCGATACGCTTGATTACTTTGAAAAATTACTGGGCGACCAGTCAGGCGGATTGGATATTCCCGCAGGGGTTATTGTTGAAACCGTGCAAGGCGAGGGCGGTATCAACGTAGCAGGCTTGGACTGGTTAAAACGGCTTGAAAGTATTTGCCGTGAACACGATATTTTACTCATCGTGGACGATATCCAGGCAGGCTGTGGCCGTACCGGCAAGTTTTTCAGTTTTGAGCATGCCGGCATCAAGCCGGATATCGTCACTAACTCGAAGTCACTGTCTGGCTTTGGCTTGCCCTTTGCTCATGTATTGATTCGTCCAGAGCTGGACGTGTGGAAACCTGGCCAATATAACGGCACCTTCCGTGGCTTTAACCTTGCCATGGTAACGGCGACTGCCGCGCTTAAAAAATACTGGGCAAACGATACGTTTGAGCGCGACGTACAACGCAAAGCCCGTATTGTAGAAGAGCGTTTCCAGAAGCTAGCGGCGCTGTTGACTGAAAATGGTATGCCGGCTACCGAGCGCGGCCGCGGCCTGATGCGTGGTATCGACGTTGTTTCGGGTGACATCGCCGACAAGATTACCAGCGAAGCGTTTGCAAACGGCTTGATTATTGAGACAAGCGGCCAAGGCGGCGAAGTCGTTAAATGCCTCTGCCCATTAACGATTAGCGACGAAGACCTGCTTGAAGCGCTGGATATTCTGGAAGCGGCTGTCAACACGGTTATCAACGGATAACCTGACGTTACTTTGGGTAGTTAACGAACCTTAACGATAAACTCAACGGCTGGTATCGCCAGTCGTTCAGGCATGGAGCATATTATGATCGTCCGTAGTCTTGAAGAAGCACGTAAAACAAGCCGACTGGTAACTGCTGAAAATGGTAACTGGGACAGTACCCGTTTGGTGCTTGCCGAGGATAATGCGGGTTTCTCTTTCCACATCACACGCATCTTCCCAGGCACAGAGACTCACATTCAGTATAAGCATCATTACGAAGCCGTTTTTTGCTATGAAGGCGAAGGTGAAGTCGAAACCCTGGCGGATGGCAAAATCTGGCCAATCAAAGCGGGCGATATTTATCTACTGGACAAGCATGACGAGCACCTTCTGCGCGGCAAAGAAAAAGGCATGACCGTGGCCTGTGTCTTTACACCGGCACTGAGTGGCAATGAGGTGCACCGCGAAGATGGATCCTATGCGCCGGCCGATGAGTAAACCTTAGCTCTCCGCGCTTATAAAAGCAGCCTTGCTAACGCAGGCTGCTTTTTA
>NZ_JBQSVC010000016.1:0-80156 GCF_052376035.1 Halomonas sp. AOP7-E1-9 | reverse complement strand
GTGTCTTGATGGGGAGTGTATTCGGTTTTGTGGGGCTGATGTTAGTACGGATGTCCTTGGTAAAAGGCTAAATAAAGTCAGCGGCAGCATTGCACAACCATAACGATAGCTCAACGGCCTTCAAAAAACACTTGGTCAGTTATGGTGATGATAATTATTCCAAGGCATAATTAGCTTTCAGGCGAATCAGATTGCGAAAAGAGTTTCCTCTGGAAAAGTAACGTTACTGTCCCTTTTTACTTAATTTGAAGGAGTTAGTTTTGAATATTTCACGCTGTATTGCTTTCTCGTCTGTTCTGTTGCTTGCTGCATGCGGTGATAGTGTTCCTGAGGCGACTGATGAGCAGCTAGTTTCATTGTTGGGTGAGCACGAAGAAGCCTATGGTCAGCCGATGCCACCCAGTATTTTGCGCAATACTGAAGAGTGTGTGCGCCTGCTTGCTGGGTTGGAAGATGAAATCGTACAAGATATTCCTGACGAGTATCTTGGAAGAATTAAAGCTGACTGTCGCACTGATCTGCGTGACAAGCTTCAGGAGAGCGAACTGAACCCTATAGGTATAGAGCTCTCACACTTTGAAAATAGAGAACTGGGAGAACGAGTCAGTGAACTTGCAGAGCCTTCACGCGTAGCCGCGCGACAGGCCCGAAATGAGGCAAGAGACGCCAAACAGAAAGCCGATGCCGAAGCGAGAGAAGCAGAGCAACAGGCCAAAATCGACGAGGCACGAGAAAGGATAGTAGTGCTTCAATCCGAGTTGGATGATCGACTGCAAAAATTTGCCCAATTATGTACAGAGTTTATTGAATCTCGACAGTTGGCCTTTGACCAAGATATCACGGTACCAGGTCACTTGAGATGGTCCACGCCTAGTGTCTGTAAAGATAACTTTGCTCAGCAGACAAGATCGCAAATTGGAAATGTGAGCGAACGTCTTGCAGCACTAGAACCTGGTGGCGGAATGTTCGGGCCGTCAATACCTTATCTGGGCGTGGCCGATGCTGAGTACCTGGATGCGCAGAAAGAAGATTTAGAAGGCAAGGTTCAGGAAGTGAACCAGCTGCTCAGTGAGTGATTGCTACTATGCAAAGGCTATAAGCTTGCCCAATAAAGTGAGTCTGAGCTAACAGCCGATCAAATACTCTGCACTGAATTTGGCGCCCAAAGTGGGTGCCGTTTTTGTGCGGCCAGAAAATCAACCGTTAAAAAGTTTAAAGCTGTGTATTTCCAGCACTTATACCGATGGTGAGTAGTAATATCTCTTATTCTATATGCGGCTATGATTATAACCTTTAAGGGAGGGTGGTAGGCTGTTAAAAACCATTCATCATTAGGTAAAAGAGAGACAGCATGAAGACGTTTGCACGTTCAGCGAGTACGGGGCAGGGCATGCCGGAGGTGGCAGGCTTTTTTGATCCGCGTACGTTCAGCGTCCAATACATCGTCAGCGACCCAGCCACAGATAAGTGCGTGATTATCGACCCGGTGCTGGATTTTGACGAAAAGTCCGGCGCAACTGCCACCCACCATGCCGACGAGCTGCTTGCCTATGTGTCGCAGCACGGCCTGAGTGTGGAGTGGATTCTGGATACCCACCCCCATGCGGACCACTTCTCCGCGGCGCAGTACCTAAAAGAGAAAACCGGCGCGCCGACCGCGATTGGCCAGCACATTACTAAAGTACAGGCGCTGTGGAAGGAGATATACCACTGGCCGGAAATGCCCGCTGATGGTCGCCAGTGGGATAAGCTGCTTGCGGCGGGCGATACCTTCAATATTGGCGAATTAAGCGCCCGTGTGCTGCATTCACCGGGGCATACGCTGGCCTCGATTAGCTATGTAATAGGCGATGCAGCGTTTGTACATGACACCCTGTTTCAGCCGGATTTTGGCACCGCTCGGGCTGATTTCCCCGGCGGCGATGCCCGGACACTCTGGCACTCTATTCAGCAAATTCTTGCGCTCCCCGACAGCACCCGCCTGTTTACCGGCCACGACTATATGCCGGATGGCCGCGAGCCGAAATGGGAAAGCAGCGTGGCTGAACAGCGCGACAACAATCCGCATTTGGTGGGAAAAAGTGCCGCGGATTACATTGCCCTGCGCGAACGGCGCGATAGCGAACTGCCCATGCCGAAGCTGATGCTTCACGCGCTGCAGGTCAATACTCAGGGCGGGCGCTTGCCGGAGCCCGAAGCCAACGGCAAGCGCTATCTGAAAATCCCCCTGAATGCCTTGAAAGGGGCGAAGTGGGACTAGCAATAGCGCCAGGGTATATCACGTCTTTCATTGGTGAAAACGTCCTGAAACCGGTAGCGTAATTAGCTCAGGACGTAACCCCTCTCTAGGAAGGCGCATGACTTCAATTTCTCCGCAACAAACGCTGAAAGACGTATTCGGTTTTGATGACTTTCGCGGTGGCCAGCAGGCCGTGGTCTCCCGGGTGTTAAAGGGCCACTCTACGGCGGCTATCTTCGCCACCGGTGCGGGGAAGTCACTGTGTTATCAGTTGCCTGCGCTGCATCTACCCCATTTAACGCTGGTGGTGTCGCCGCTTTTAGCGCTGATGCAGGACCAGCTGGCCTTTTTAACCCGGCATGGCGTGGCGGCGGCCACTATTGATTCTACCCAGGACCGCGACACCATGCGTGATGTGATGGAGCGTGCCAGAAGCGGCGAGTTGAAAATTCTCATGGTGTCGGTGGAGCGGCTCAAGAACGAGCGTTTCCGGAATTTTCTACGCCAGGTGAATATTTCGCTGTTAGTGGTCGATGAAGCCCACTGCTTGTCTGAATGGGGGCATAACTTTCGCCCCGACTATCTTAAGTTGCCCGAGTACCAGCGCGAGTTCGCAATCCCTCAAGTGCTGCTGCTGACCGCCACGGCCACGCCTGCGGTGATTGCCGATATGGGCGAGAAATTCTCCATTGATCCAAATAATGTGATTACCACAGGCTTCTATCGGCCCAATCTTGAATTACTGGTGCACCCAGTAGCGGGTAACCGTCAGCAACATTTGATCGATTGGCTAAAGCCTCAAATGCAGCCGGGCAATGAAGCGCCCAGCATCATTTATGTCACCTTGCAGCAAACTGCTGAACAAGTGGCCAGCGCCTTGGCTGCCCAGGGAATCAGCGCTCAGGCGTATCACGCGGGGCTGGATTCAGTGCGACGAGATGAGATTCAGCGCCAATTTATGAGTGGGGAGTCGCCGTGCATCGTGGCTACCATTGCATTTGGCATGGGCATCGATAAAGGCAATATTCGCAACGTCGTGCATTTTGACCTGCCCAAATCCATCGAGAACTATAGCCAGGAGATCGGGCGGGCAGGACGCGATGGCCTGCCTTCCACCTGCCTGACTATGGCAGGGCGTGATGGCTTGCGCGTGCTGGAAAACTTTGTGTACGGCGATACGCCGGAGTACGCGGGTATTGTGCGCTTGCTTGAGGAGGTCGCCGCCGCCGGTGCGACGCCCGAGCGCCAGTGGGAAGTGCTGCTCAATGTGTTGTCACGCGATACCAATATTCGCCTGCTGCCGCTGAAAACCCTGCTCGTACGGCTGGAAATGCACGGCATTATCGCACCGCGCTTCGCCTTTCTAGCGGAATACCGGTTGCGTTATCACACTGAACCAGAGGCGCTGGTTGCACGCTTTCAGGGTGAACGGGCGGCCTTTGTCCGCCTGCTGGTCGATAATATCCCCATCGCCCGCACCTGGGGGAGTGTGGATTTCGAGCGGCTGCAGTCGGCAGGGCAGGCGCAACAGGTCGATGCCTCCCGCGCTCGCGTGATTACCGCCCTTGAGTACTTTCAGGATAAAGGCTGGCTGACGCTGGAAGGCAAACGAATGACCGACGTGTATGACGTCCGTCAGCCGGAATTCAGCCTTGAGGGGCTGGCGAGCCAGCTATATGACGAGTGTTTAGCGCGCGAGCGGAGCGAGATCGAGCGGCTGCAGGCCATGCTGGCGCTCTTTGAGTCCGATACATGCCTGACCCGGCGTTTAACCGAGCACTTTGGCGACACAACGTTAAGCGCAAGCGACGATAGCCGTTGTGGGCACTGCTCGGTCTGCTATGGGCATAGCGTTCAGTTGCCCGCTGCGCCGTCTTTACCGGCACTGGCAGACGCCGATTTCAGCCGTTACGCCGCGCCCTTTATCGAGCGCCATACGGCGCAAACAGGCCAGCCTCCCAACCGCCAGCGGCTAGCCCATTTTTTGTGCGGCCTGAGTATGCCGGTGTTTACGCCGCTCAAGGCGCGCAGCCTTGATGGCTTTGGCGTATTCGAACAGCGCGCCTACCCTGAGGTGAGGCAGTGGGCAGAGTGGTGTCTTAACCCTGGCGCAGCGTAATGCGGGTGAGTTCTGAAGGCTTGCCTAAGCGCAGCGCAAAGCCAGGCCAGAGCCCGGTGCCGTTATTGACGTAAAGCGTCATTCCGTCAACATCGTAAAAGCCTGAGACAAAACCGTTATTGGCCAAGGCCACAATACGATCAAACCCCCAAATCATACCGCCGTGGGTGTGGCCGGAAAGCTGCAAATCAACCCCGGCGGCAGCTGCCCTAGCGGCATCAAACGGCTGGTGGTCAAGCAGGATAATCGGCGCGCTAGTGGGGGCGTCAGCGATTGCTTCGTCTACATCCGGCGCGGGCCAGCCGGTACGCGGTGCTCGTAAATCGGTGATGCCAGCAAGCACCAGGTGGGCACCGTCTCGTGTGATCACAGCATGTTGATTGGCCAGCGTCTGCATACCAAGTGATTGGTAATGCGCCATCCACTGCTCGTACCCAAAGTAATATTCGTGGTTGCCGGGGCTTGCATAAACGCCATCCGGCGCCGAAAGTGCTTGAAGCGGTGCTACATCCATCCGTCGGGTTTCGAGGTCGCCGTCGATCAGGTCGCCGGTAATCACGATTAAATCAGGTGCCAAGGCGTTGGTTTTGGTGACCACCGCGTTAACCCATGGCGCCTCAAATAACCGGCTGATATGCAGGTCGGTTAAATGAATTATTTGATACCCGTCAAACTGCGTGGGCAGCCCGGTAATGGTTACTTCAACCTCCTTCATGGGCGGTACGCGCACTGCCTGGTTGACCCCAAAGGCCGCGATGCCCAGAGCGATGATCCCAATCGCATAACGCAAAGAGGCGGGGATCTTGAGTCGCCGCCTTTTTGCTGCCATTAAGAGAAGCGTTACCGCATCAACGATGAGTTGTAACACCGCCAGAAAAAGGAGGGTGCCGAACAGCCAGTTGATCATTAGCACCATGCTTCTGGGTACCTCGGGGGAAAACATACTGCCAAAGGCCAAAAACGTCAGCAGGTGGTGCTGTGAAACGAGAAGCAGTAACGCGCTGAGGGCAATCTTGACCCATAACGGCCAACGCAGCGGTGCCAGGAAACGGGCAATAACCATCAGGCAGGGTATGGCAACGATGAAGTGAAACATCAAAGGGGACTCGTATAAGAGAGTGGGCGTAGTTATATAGATAAATGGCTAAATTAGCTATTCATCAAAAAGTGTAAAAATCGCTTGGTTCAACGGTACGTATTTGCGCTACGTACATTCGCTAAGTGTTGCCACTAAGTACGTTCATCGGGCAGGCGGCTTTCACGCCAGTTATCCCACGCGGGAGCTGGACCCACCATTTCAAACAGATGATCCAAAAAGGCACTTACCTTTCGCGTATGCAGGCGACGCTGCGCGTACAGTACATGAATATCGCGCCTGCCGGGGGCGACCTCGCAGCGCCACTCTTCAAGTACGGGTAGCAGTTTTTTTGAAGCCAATTCATCGGCGATTAACCAGGTAGGAAACATGACGAAACCCTGACCCATGAGCGCTGCTTGCACCAGGCATCCGGCATCGTTGCTATAAAGAGGGCCATCGACTTTGCAGGTAATGGGCTGCGGCTGCTCGGGATGGTGGAAATACCAACGCTGGCGGCCCATTTCGCCCTGGTAAAGCAAGCAGTTGTGCTGGCTCAGGTCATCGGGCGTATTCGGCGTGCCTGCGTGTTGCAAGTAGCTCGGCGCGGCGGCCACCACGTAATTCATCGGGGCTAAACGGCGTGCCACCAGCGTGGTGTCGGCCAGTTCGCCAACGCGAAACGTGATATCGATGCCCTCGCGTACCGGGTCGGTTAATTGATCGGTCAACATTAACTCGACGTTGACCGCCGGGTAGCGCTGCTGAAAGCGATGCAGAATTGGCATGATTTGACGCTGACCAAAGGCGACCGGCGCGTTTAAGCGCAGCACACCGGAAGGCTCGGCATTTGGCGCTGTCAGCGCTTCGGTCGCCAGGTCGAGCTGTTCAAGGATGCCTCGCACGTCTTGGTAGTAGCGCTCACCGGCTTCGGTCAGCGTCACTGCCCGCGTGTGCCGGTAGAGCAGTTGCTGACCCAACGACTCCTCTAGAGACGCAATTTGGCGCGAGATAGACGACACAGCTCTATGAAAATGACGAGCCGTGGCGGTAAAGCTGCCGGTCGCGGCAACGCGCTCGAAAACGCGTAATGCATTGAGATCCATTAGGTTGCGCCTAAAGCAATAAATATTTGCGATTTTTCCAATTGTAGCAACTCTGGTTGCTGTCCAGAATAAGCCATAACCGATACGAACACAGCGTTCGTCGTTTTCAGAGTGTTTCTCAGAGCTAACTCTTTCAAAGCAATTTTGATGGCAACGAGTTACCTCGTTTGGATAAGGAGTCGATAATGCGTAAAGGCAATGCTCTTATAGTAGGTGCTACCGGTATTACTGGCGGCAACCTGGCAAGCTATCTCAATGCTAGTGGCTGGACCGTTTATGGTTTGTCACGCCGTCCCACTACCCAGACAGGCATTATCCCTGTTACTGCTGATCTACTGGATCGCGAGGCCACCGAGATAGCCTTGGCAGATTTACCCATCACGCACGTGTTTTACTGCACCTGGATCAAGCGCGATAGTGAAAAGGCCAACGTCGAGGCCAACGGCGCGATGATGCAGAACCTGCTGGATGCCTTGCAGGGCGCGAAAATTAAGCATGTCTCGCTGGTAACCGGCACCAAGCAGTACCTGGGCTCTTTTGAGAGCTACGGCAGCGGCAAGACTGAAACGCCATTTCGTGAATCCGCGCCGCGCGTACCCGGCGAAAACTTCTACTACGCCCTTGAAGACACCTTGTTCGCCGCCGCCGAACGTGACGGTTTCAACTGGAACGTGCACCGCCCGCATACCGTGATCGGCTATGCCCTGGGTAACGCCATGAACATGGGCGTGACGCTGGCGGTTTACGCCTCCATCTGTAAGGCAACCGGCAAGCCGTTTACCTTCCCAGGTTCGCAGGTGCAGTGGAATGCACTGACCGACCTAACCGATGCGCTGGTGCTGGCACGTCAGTTGGAGTGGGCGGCCACTACCCCGGGGGCGCACAACGAAGCGTTCAACACCGTTAACGGTGACGTTTTCCGCTGGCGCCGGATGTGGCGTGAAATAGGCGAGTTCTTCGAGCTGGAAGTTGCCGATTGCCCGGAAACGCCGCTGCCGCTGGAAACACAAATGGCCGATAGCGCGCCAATCTGGGCCGACATTGCTGAGAAGCATGACCTGATGGAAGCCGATGTGACCAAGCTGGCTTCCTGGTGGCACTCCGATGCCGACCTTGGGCGTGAGCTTGAGTGCGTCAACGATGTAACCAAGTCTCGGGATTTCGGCTTTGATCATTTCCGCGAAACCCGCGGCGCGTTCTTTGATCTGTTCACCCGCTTACGCGCAGAGCGCATCATTCCTTAAGTAATACCGCTTTCAGAAAAATCGCCACCGGGGTGCCTAATGGCACCCCGTTTTTGCGTTCCTGAGCACCTTCTTGGATGTACTGGCTCAAGTGTGATGATGATACAAATGAGTTAACCGGATGCTTATTAAAAAGAGTAGCAAAGCTATTAATAATTTTAACGTATAGCAGTAAGTGTCGAGCTGTCTTGTTGTTAAGGGATGAGCTTAAAAGATATTCGTCGTATTTTTTTAAATATTAAGGCGCACTAAAGCCGGGCCTTGTTATGCTTTTAAAAAGCCTAACAACCCTATTTCTTTTTTGCTTTTACGCGTTACTATTAACACGGTTCGCGTAGATGTTTTTAAATGCTCGAAGATAAAAGAAGGCGGCCCGCGAGTTAACGCATGCGGATAGTTGTACTGAATGAACGCACCGGTCTGGAACGTAAGAAATGCGCCGCTCAACGCAACGAAGGCTTCGTGGGCAAGGGCGGGTAACGCAATAGAGAGCGACGGGCTGTGTTGCCACAGCTCACAGTAGCCGCACTGGTTGTGCCAGTCTGACAACGTGCTGGAAAGCGCGCGGCCAGTAGCCGTATCGGGTGGGGAAGAGTGCGCTACAGGGTGCTCGGCGTGTTCATCCGTAGAGTGATGATGTTCAGCATCCGCATTGTGGTGATGACTGTTGCTGTGGTTATGGAGCTGGCTGTGAGCATGGTGGCCATGGTCGTGATGACCCGCCTGGAACTGAGAAATGAGCGGCCCCGCAAATAACAGGCACATGGCTACCCACGCCATCGCTAACGTAACGCGATAGTAGGGTAAGCGTGCTGAGCGAGACAGTGGCATCAAATTCAGCCCTCACGGGGTTAACAAGAAGCGTGATTGTACCAGCCCGGTACTGTGTAACCATAAAATTATCCGTTAACGGTAGATTCCTTAAATCGCTAAGCCTTATGCGTCCTATGGTCGCTCTCTTTATATGAATGATTTAAGAAGATGTTTGTAGTGTTTTAATCGTTAGCTTTTTAAAGATTAATAATCCTTTGCATATACGTCATGTCGATAAAGCACGTTGTTTAATATCTCTTGGGAAATGATAAGCATGTCCTCAAAAAAAAACGATCCAACGCTGCCCCGGCGAAATGGAAAAATTCTCTTTGCGCTAGTAATGCGAATACACTTTTATGTGGGGCTTTTGGTAGGTCCCTTTATCCTGGTGGCCGCCTTAAGCGGTATTGTCTACGTTTTAACACCTTCGGTGGAGTCGAGGCTTTACCGTGATGCTTTAACGGCAAGTACCCAGGATGCACCGCAGCCGCTGGCGCGGCAAATTGAAACGGCGCAGTGGGTGATAGGCCAGGACACGCTACCCGCCGCGGTTCGCCCCGCACCGGATGCGCACAGTACCACGCGTGTTATGTTTGCTGACCCAGCGCTTGGGCCTTCCGAGCATCGGGCTATTTTTATAGACCCGGCAATGCTTGACGTGAAAGGCGACATGACGGTGTATGGCACCAGCGGTATATTGCCGTTTCGCACGGCGCTTGATCAGTTTCACCGTAATTTGCTGTTAGGTGATGTAGGGCGCTTGTACAGCGAACTAGCGGCGTCATGGTTATGGATCATTGCGCTGCTGGGCCTGGTGCTTTGGTTAGCGCGACGTAAAGCGCTTAAAAGCCCAAGCCCGCGTATGGCGGCACGGCGCTTGCACGCAACCGTCGGTGTTTTTGCGCTCGTCGGGCTGCTGTTTTTCTCAGCCACGGGGCTTACCTGGTCACAATGGGCCGGTGGCAATATTGGCGAATTAAGACAGGCGTGGGGCTGGGGTACGCCGAGTGTATCGACCGTGCTTCCCGCGCCAGGGGATGCAGTGAGCCATGATTCCCATGCCCATCACGACATGCATGCCGACCATGGTGTGAGCAGCGCCCCCGAAGCCGGAGATTTTGTAAGCCCGGAAGGGTTCGACCAGGCGCTTGCGGCAGCCAGGAGCGCAGGATTACTGGCAGGTAGAATCCAGCTAGAACCGCCTGCCAGCGAAGGCCGAGCGTGGCGTGTGACTGAAATTGACCGCCGCTGGCCTACCCAGGTAGACCAGGTCGCACTGAACCCAAGCGATATGCGTATTCTTGAACAAACGGATTTTTCAACGTTTCCCTTGGCGGCAAAGCTAACGCGCTGGGGTATTGATTTACATATGGGCGTACTGTTTGGCCTGCTTAACCAGCTGGTGCTGGCGCTATTTGCAGCGGCCCTGGTGTTTCTTATTGTGTGGGGTTATCGGATGTGGTGGCAGCGCGTTAAAAACACCACGGTGAATAAGGCACAAACCATGACCGCGCTGTTTATCATGCTGGGCGTGCCTGCTCAGTTGGGCCTGCTCGCCATCCTAACGCTTTTAGGGTTCGCCTTACCGGTATTGGGCGGCAGCTTGATCATTATTGCGATTATTGATGCGCTGCGCTGGGCGGCTTCCAGAAAGCACCGAAGTGTCTAAAAACGCTGATAATAAGCGCAATAGAAAAGGCCTCAGGTATCTACCTGAGGCCTTGGTGCTTGCAAGCAGATTTATTCCCACGCGGGGAAGGGGTCAGGCAGCGTTTTCCACATCTCCATGCCTTCCAGTAGCTCGCCTTCGTTGAGTAAGCAGGCATCCAGCGCTTCACGCATGCGGGCTTTATCCAGCCCTTGGCCGATAAACACCAGCTCCTGGCGCATATCCCCAAACGGCTCTTCCCACTTCTCGGTGATGAATTGGCGGTACTCGGGGTCAGTTGGCCAGCGCTCTTCAGGAACCGCCTTCCAGAACATACCGGCCATGCCGTGATGGGCGATGCCGCCTGCCTGGCTCCACTGCCCGGCCCACTGAGGGCGAGTGGCCAGCCAGAAAAAACCTTTCGAGCGCAATAAACCCTCGCCAAACCACTCGGAATGCAGCAGGTCGTGAAATTTGGCCGGGTGAAATGGGCGGCGGGCGTGATAAGCAAAGCTTCCGATGCCGTACTCTTCGGTTTCGGGTACGTGCTCGCCACGCATCTCTTTTAACCAGCCCGGCGCCTGCTGAGCGCGTTCAAAGTCAAACCTGCCAGTATTTAGCACTTTATTAAGCGGCACGCCGCCTTGGCGAATAGGCACCAGCTCGGCATCGGGGTTGAGGGAGTGCAAAATGGCTTTTAGTGCCTCCAGCTCTTTTTCGCTAATTAAATCCGTTTTACTAATCAGCAATACATCGCAGAACTCGATCTGATCCACCAGCAGGTCGGCAACGTTACGTTCATCCTCTTCGCCGAGACTTTCTCCTGCTTCCGCCAGGCTTTGCGCTTCACGGTATTGGGCAAGAAAATTGGCACCATCAACGACCGTTACCAGCGTATCCAACCGGGCGATATGGGAAAGGCTTTGGCCGTCCTCATCCTCAAAGGTAAACGTTTCAGCCACTGGCAAGGGTTCGGAAATACCGGTCGACTCAATGACCAGATAATCGAATTTTCCTTCCTTTGCCAACTGGTTGACTTCGATAAGCAGGTCTTCGCGCAGCGTGCAGCAAATGCACCCATTGCTCATCTCGACAAGGCGTTCTTCTGAGCGATTAAGTGCGACTTCGCTCTCAAGCGTTGGCTCGCCTGGGCCACCGCGCACCAGCGCGGCGTCGATGTTCACCTCACTCATATCGTTCACAATCACCGCCACACGAAGGCCTTCACGGTTGGCGAGGATATGATTGAGCACGGTGGTTTTACCAGCACCCAGAAAGCCCGACAGCACGGTAACGGGCAGGGGAGAAAACGCAGTCATTACTAGCACGCCTCTAAATGGTTTATGTTATGTGATAATATAACAATATGAAGGCAATTAGAAAGCGCGCATTAATTCAGCCAGGAAAAATCTCAGCGCTTGTATTGAGTAGGCCAGTAGCTGCGCAGCCCATTTGGCGTTTAAGGCACGCTGTTTGGAGCAGTTAGTTATTACCTTGAAGGCGGAAGAAGGGGGAGGGAAATGCATTGGGCGTAACGATCTCAAAAGCGCTATGGTGAATTCAGGATATCCAACGCGCGGCAGGTAAACACCATGGCCCAGACCTTTCAAACGACAGTAGGCAGCCGCCATTATCGCTTTAAAAGCCTTGCCGAACTGATGGCCAAAGCGACCCCGGCGCGCTCGGGCGATCGTTTAGCGGGTGTAATTGCCGAAAGCGCTGAGGAGCGCGTGGTGGCACAGATGGTGTTGGCGGAACTGCCGTTGACTACTTTCTTGAACGACGCTCTGATCCCCTACGAACACGATGAAATCACCCGGCTGATTATCGATGAGCATGACGCCGAGGCCTTTGCGCCCCTTCGGCATTTAACGGTAGGGGATTTTCGTAACTGGCTGCTCTCGGATCAGGCAACTTCAGAAGTGCTCACTGCCGTTCGCGCTGGTATTACGCCGGAAATGGCCGCGGCGGTCAGCAAACTGATGCGCAATCAGGATCTGATTCTGGTGGGCAGAAAGTGCCGAGTTACCACGGCTTTTCGTAATACCATCGCCTGCCCGGGCGGCTTTCTACCCGGCTACAGCCCAACCACCCGACGGACGATGTCACCGGCATTGCGGCGAGTATTCTGGACGGCCTGCTCTACGGCAGCGGCGACGCGGTCATTGGGATTAATCCGGCCACCGATAACGTGGCTCAAAGCGTTAAACTGATGCGCTTAATGGATGACGTGATTCAGAAGTACCAAATTCCCACCCAGTCCTGCGTGCTAACCCATGTGACCAATACGCTGGAAGCTATTGAGCAGGGCGCTCCGGTGGACTTGGTGTTTCAGTCGATAGGCGGTACCGAAGCCACCAACCGAAGCTTCGGGTTTGATTTAAGCACGCTTGCTGAAGCCGAAGCGGCTGCCCAGTCGCTTAATCGGGGCACGGTGGGGCGCAACGTCATGTACTTTGAAACCGGCCAGGGCAGTTCGCTCTCCGCGGATGCTCATCATGGGCTTGACCAGCAGACCTGCGAGGCGCGTGCCTATGCGGTGGCGCGCAAATTCAGCCCGCTGTTGGTCAATACGGTGGTGGGGTTTATCGGCCCCGAATACTTGTTCGATGGTAAAGAGATCACCCGGGCCGGGCTTGAGGACCATTTCTGCGGCAAGCTTTTGGGCGTGCCCATGGGCTGTGATGTTTGCTACACCAACCATGCTGAAGCCGACCAGAACGATATGGACAACCTGCTGACCCTGTTGAGCGTAGCGGGCTGCAGTTTCGTGATGGGCGTTCCGGGGTCTGACGACATTATGCTCAATTATCAGACCACCTCGTTTCACGACGCGCTCTACGCCCGCCGCGTGCTTGGGCTAAAAGCCGCGCCGGAGTTTGAGCGCTGGCTTGATGAGATGCAGATTTTCAACGATGTGAAAACACACACGCTAAACGACCAGGTGCCCGCCGCGTTCGCTAACAGCCTGCGCCACTTGCCTAGGGAGCCACGCCATGACATCTAACCCAACGCCTATTGTTGTAGAGAACCCTTGGGAATGGCTGCGTGCATTTACCGATGCGCGTATCGGCTTGGGCCGGGCGGGCATCAGCCTGCCTACCGGTAAGCTGCTGGAGTTTCAATTGGCCCACGCTCAGGCGCAGGATGCGGTGCATGCCCCGCTGGATGTCGAAGCGCTGGCTCAGCAGTTGCAAGAAGCCTTTGCGCTTGAACATGAGCCGCTTCGCTTGCACAGCCAAGTGGAGGACCGCGCCATGTATCTCCAGCGCCCCGATGTTGGCCGCCGGTTGAATGATGGTTCGCGGGAGCGCTTACACAATGCCCAAACGTCGCCATCACGTGTGGATCTGGCTGTGGTGATCGTCGATGGGCTTTCTGCTCTGGCGGTCCAGCAGAACAGCCAGCCATTTTTAAAAGCGCTGTATCAGCAGTTTGAGCAGGATAACGCTGAGTGGCAGTTAGCGCCGCTCGCTATCGTCGAGCAGGGCCGGGTGGCGATTGGTGATGAAATTGGCGCGCTGCTCAATGCCGATGCGGTACTGGTGATGATCGGTGAGCGACCCGGGCTTAGCTCGCCGGATAGCCTCGGACTTTACATGACTTGGGCGCCCGAGCCGGGGCTTAAGGATGACCGGCGCAACTGCATTTCCAACGTGCGCCCAGCGGGCTTGAACATGCAGAAGGCAGCCCGGCGGCTCTTTTTACTGCTTAAAGACGCCCGTAAGCTGAAAATATCGGGCGTTAAATTAAAAGATCGCAGTGAAGATGGCGTATTTGAAGACAGTGTACTTGAAGACAAGGTACTTGAAGGCGACGCAGCCGCTCCGGGCGCAACGAAAAACTTTTTGGTCGCTGATTAGCGCTTATGCCGCACGACGTGACGAGGCTACTCACTTATTCAATAAAGCGCCTTTGCTGAATGGCTTCATGGCGTTTCATCCTATAGGCTGATCAAAAAGCGACAAGAGTCCCGCTTGTGAACACCACGCCTGCCTATCGCTTGGCCGCGACCATTTTGCATGGCTTTGAAGCGTACCGTACCCGCTTTAAAGCGATCACCCTGGATGCACAACGCCGCTTTCAAGAAGGTGCCTGGCGGGAGAGCCAGCAAGCGTCCATTGCGCGGATTAATCTCTATCAGCAGCAGGTGGATGACGCGGTTGAGCGTCTCAAGCGTACGTTTTCAAATGGGTTATTAACCCATTGCGAGGTCTGGCGTGAAGCGCGTAGCCACTATGCCGAGCTAATTCGTCCGCGGCGGGATGTTGAACTGGCCGAAACCTTTTTTAACTCGCTCTTTTGCGCCATTTTCAAGCATCGCCATATTCGCAATGAGTGGATGTTTGTGATCAGCTCACGAAAGAAGGCCGCGCAGCGTTCAGGCATTGAATTGTGCCGACGCCGTTCCATTGATGGGGATTGGCAGGCGGCCCTGCGCTGGGCACTGGAAGGCGCTGCCTTGCACAACCCGTTTGCCGATATGGCACGAGATACTCGCTTGGGTGCCGCACTATTAAACAAAACGTTGCCAGACACTATATGGCAGGCCAGGGACGCCGCTATAGAGCTGCTCCACAGCGTTTTTTACCGCAATAAAGGGGCATACCTGGTGGGGCGAATCACCGGCGGCGGGGAACAAGTGCCACTGGTCTTGCCAGTACGCCACCAGGAGCATGCCGAGCAGAACACTGAGGGCGTCCCCCGGCTTCATCTGGATACCGTACTGATTACGCCTGACGATGTAGCCATTATCTTCTCGTTCAGCCGGGCGTATTTTCAGGTGGATGTCGCGGTGCCGAATGAGTGTGTGGGTTACCTGCAGCGCTTAATGCCCCATAAGCCAGCCGGTGAGCTTTACGCGGCCATTGGCTTTTTTAAACATGGTAAAACCGAGTTCTTTCGCGCGCTTAATCAGCAGGTCGCCAAGCGCGAGGATGTGTTTATTATCGCCCCCGGCGTGCGCGGGATGGTAATGGCCGTGTTTGTACTGCCAAGTGCGCGTACGGTATTCAAGATCATTAAAGACGAGTTCGACCCTGCCAAGGACGTGACACCTGATATCGTGCGCGAAAAGTATCATTTGGTGAAGCGCCACGACCGGGTAGGCCGCATGGCCGATACTCAGGAATTTTCTAACTTCACCGTGCATAACGACCATTTCGCCCCGGAATGCTTGGCTCACCTGTTGGAAGTTGCCCCCTCTACCGTGTCGCTGAAGGGCGAGAAAGTCGTCATCAAACACTGTTATACCGAGCGCATGATGACGCCGCTGAATATCTATCTGGAGCAGTGTGACGATGAGGCGCAGTTAGCGGTGCTCAAGGACTATGGCGATGCCATCAAGCAGATGGCCGCCGCCAATATTTTTCCAGGCGATATGCTGCTCAAAAACTTTGGCGTTACGCGCCAGGGGCGGGTGATTTTTTACGACTACGATGAGGTGTGTTACCTCACCGAGTGCCACTTTCGCGCTATCCCGGCCTCGAGTGGTGACGATTACCTGAGCGGTGGAAATGAAAGCTTCTCCATTGGCCCGAATGATATCTTTCCCGAGGAGTTTGGCCCGTTCATGTTTGCTAACCCGGAGCGGCTGCGGGTGTTTAAACAGCTTCACCCGGAGCTGTTTGAGGTTAGCTACTGGCAGGGCCTGCAGCAGGCCATTGTCGATGGCCGTATCATTGACGTGTACCCTTATGGAAACGAGCAGCGCTTTGTAGACGCTGAACAGTAACCGCGGTAAAGCAGCGAGGTAATCATGACGACAGCGCGCCATCTGGTGGTATTTACCGGCTCGGGGATCAGCGCCGAAAGTGGTATCAAGACATTCCGCGCAAGCGATGGCTTATGGGAAGACCACCCGGTTGAAGAGGTGGCAACGCCGCAAGGCTGGCAGCGCGACCCCCAGCGCGTACTGACGTTTTATGATCAGCGCCGAGAGCAGATTCGCAGTGCCCAACCCAATGCCGCGCACAGGGCGCTGGCAAGCCTGGAGAAGGCGGGGTTCAAGGTCACCGTTATCACTCAAAATATTGATGACCTACATGAGCGGGCAGGTTCCAGCGATGTGATCCATTTGCATGGCGAAATTTTAAATGCCCGCTCCAGCGCGGATGAACGCATGCGCTATCCGCTCGTTAAAGGCGGTATTGCGTTGGGTGATCTGTGCGATAAGGGCAGCCAGCTGCGCCCTGACGTGGTCTGGTTTGGCGAGGCCGTGCCGCTGTTTGAAGAGGCCTGCGAACTAGCCAGCCAAGCGGATTTTTTGCTGGTCGTCGGAACCTCGCTTGCGGTGATGCCCGCCGCCTCGCTGCTCTCGTATATCGACTACGACACGCCCTGCGCACTGGTTGACCCGGATGCCGATGCCTTAAGCCCACCCGGTGTACTGGCGATTAATGCCTCTGCCGGGGAGGGCGTGCCCGCCCTGGTAGAGCGCTGGAAAAGAGAAGGTGCGCTAACACTGCCTTAACGCTTTAGCCTGACAAGCGGGGTGACGATTTCAGAAACCAGGCCTTCATGACATCAGTAATGTGGGTTAGCTGCTGCTCAGAGGTAATATAGGCGGGCATGGTATAGAGCCAGCGCCCAATCGGGCGTAGCCAAACACCCTGCTCGCGAGCAAATGTGGCAACGCCTGTTAACGCTGTTTCCGAGTGCGCTTCAATAACGGCCGTGGCACCCAGTACGCGTACATCGGCAACCTCTGGGTGCGCCATGAGCGCTTGATCCTCCAGTAAGGCGCGGCACAGTAACCGGTTTAAGAGCGCTATTTTTCCAGGATAGTTTTCCTCTTCAAATACCGCCAGGCTTTCCAGCGCTACCCGGCACGCCAAGGGGTTGCCCATAAACGTTGGGCCGTGCATAAAAGCATGCTGTGCGCTGTCACCGATAAAAGCGTCGTGAATGCGGTCGGTCGCAAGCGTGGCGGCGTGGCCCAAATAGCCGCCAGTTAGCCCTTTGGAAAGCACCATGATATCCGGGCTAACGTGGGCGTGATCGGCGGCAAATAATTTGCCGGTGCGGCCAAACCCCGTGGCAACCTCATCAAAGATCAGCACCACGTTAAATGCGTCACACAGGGCCCGGGCGCCGCGCAAATAATTCGGGGAGGTCATGTTCAGCCCACCTGCAGCCTGCAGCAGCGGCTCCATCAGCAGCGCAGCAATGTCCTGATGGTGACGTTCAAGCACCTCGCCTAGCGCATCTAAATCGGCGGCTACCTGCGCTTGCGTTGCGTTAAAAGGAGCGGTTGGCGCAGGCGCAAAATGGTGCTGAGGCAGCAGGCTTGAAAACAAACTGTGCATGCCTTCTTCTGGGTCGCACACGGCCATGCAGCCCGTGGTATCTCCGTGATAGGCCTTCATTAGCGAGAGCATTTTGCACTTTTTCGGTTGCCCGGTAAGCACGTGGTACTGCAGCGCCATTTTCATCGCCACCTCCATGCCTACCGAGCCGCTGTCAGAGTAGAAGACGTGATTAAGCCCGTCGGGCGTGACGCGCACCAGCTCACGCGCCAACTGGTCGGCAGGGTCATGGGTGAGCCCGCCGAGCATCACATGGCAGAGTGTTTCCGCCTGCTCGCGAATGGCCGCCACCAGGCGCGGATGGCCGTAACCGTGAATCATGCACCACCAGGAGCAGGTAGCATCCAGCAGGCGCTCGCCGCTTTCCAACTCAAAATAGGCGCCGCTACCGCCGACCACCCTGGGGGCGGGCGGTTGGGTTTTAAGGTGTGCGTAGGGGTGCCAGACTGGCGAGTTCATAATGCCTCCAACGAGAGATAGCGGTGGGCGGTGGCCGCATCGGGCGTTGTCAAATGCGGCACAATGCCCAGGCAGGGCGCTGCCAGCCTGGCGTCAAGGTGGGCCATGTTGGCCGTGAAACGGGTAGTATCCGCCGCAAAGGCGGGGTCAATCACGCTGCCTGCCCAGCCCGCAAGCGTCAGACCGTCGGCGCGAATGGCATTGGCCGCTAAGCGGGCATGGTTCAGGCAGCCGAGCTTTAAACCAACCACCAGGATCACCGGCAGCTTCAGCGCGATGGCGATGTCGGCAAAATCCTCCTGTTCGTTGATCGGCACACGCCAGCCACCCGCACCCTCAATCAGAGTGAACGCCCTAGGCATCTGGCCAAGGGTGTCGCGCAGCCAGTGGGCAACCTCAGACACGCTTAGCCTCTGGCCTGCCTCCTGTGCGGCCAGGTGAGGTGCTATCGCAGGCTCAAAGGCCATTGGGTTAACCGTGGCGTAGTCAACCGGCGGTTCACACTGCTGCTGCAGTGCCAGCGCATCGCCATTGCGCAGCCCTTTCGTCGTTAGCGAGCTGCCAGAGGCGATGGGCTTAAGCCCTAAGGTGCTCAACTGCTGGCATCGGGCGGCATAAAGAAGCGCGCTCCCGACCAGCGTTTTTCCCGCATCGGTGTCGGTACCGGTAACAAAAAAGCGCTTCATCGGGGTTTCTCCAACTGCAGGTTCAGGCAGTGATAGCTGACCGGAAGCCCTTGGCGCTTACGAAGCTGCTCAAAGCGCGTGGCAGCCGCTGCCAGGTCCGCCCGGGTGAGCATGGCGTTGGGCCTGGCCACTTGTGCGCCAACCCCCTTGATGGAAGCCATAACGGCCTTGATGTCAGGATAAAAGAAGGTTTCCACGTGGGTCGCTTGGTGAGTGCAGCGCAGGCCGCTTTCGTGAATAGCATCGTTAACCAGGCGGTAGGAGGGCGTCGTTAACAGCGCGCTTGAGCGCTGCCAAGCGAAAGCCACTTCGGCCAACGTGCCGGGTAATAGCGTACTGATGTACGCCAGGCCACCTGGCGCCAGCACTCGATACAGCGACTGCATGACGGCCAGTGTGTCGCGGCACCACTGAATGGCCAGGTTGGAAAACACCAGATCGAACAGGTGGCGAGGGATGGGCAACGACTCGGCACTGCCTGGCTGCCAGGCAATGTGGTCGCCGTGGCGCGAGCGAGCGTGCTCCAGCATGCCCGGCGCAATGTCCAGCCCCGTGACGTGTCCATGGGGGTAGCGTTCGGCTAGCCGCTGCGACCAATAGCCAGTGCCGCAGCCCAGGTCGAGTATATGGCTAGCCTCAGAGGGCAAGTCGTTCCATAGCGTTTCACCGATATGGCGTTGGGCGCTGGCCAGTGCATCGTATTGCGGTGCTGCCCGGGAAAAAGCGTGCGCCACTCGGGCCTGCCAGTCGGCGCTGGGCCGCCGTAACTGAGGGGGGATCGAACTCATGCCATTTCCCTGGCAGATAGCGCAGCAGCTTGAGCGGCGAGCAGTGACGCCAAACGCGCTGGTTGCGAGAGCATTGGGCAGTGGCCGCCGCGTTCAAGTGTTAGCGTCCGCTGGCACTCAATAGCGCTGATCAGCGGGTCATGCTCGCCCACGAGATGAACCACCGGGCACGGCGACGTGTTTAGGCGTCGACGATTATCCAGCGTGGCCAGCCAGTGAAGGCCTGCAGAAAGCGTGGTGCGGTCTGCCGGGGGCGTACTGCCAAGCAGGGCACGCAGCTGTGCGTGAACCTGATACGGAGCGGGCTCTCCTTGAGCCTGCCAGCGCAGAAAGTGACGCCACGCGGCATCGCCACGGTGCGCAAAGATGGCCTGGAAGTCGGCAAGCGCTGCTGACATCGCGCTATCCGGCGTGCAGAACCTGGCACCTGCTCCTAGCAGTAGTAGCCCCTGTGGCGCAGGAAGATAGTCAAGCAGCGCCGTCGCCAGCAGGCCGCCCAGCGACCATCCGACCCAAACCGCATCGCTGGGCAGACGGCTTGCCATGGCCGTGGCAAGCTCACTCAGGGAAGCGTTGGCAGGCAGTGCAGGAACCTCGCCGTAACCAGGCCAATCAACGGCGGCAACCTCGACGTTGGTGGGCCAGTAAGGGTGCAGCGGCCGCCAGATGCGCCGGTCAATTCCCCAGCCTGAAAGCAGTACCAGGCGCGTCATAATGCCTCCAAGTGGCAGGCCGCCAGCGTTTCGAGAAGCCGGTCGATATCACTACGCGAATGGCGAGCGCTGAGCGTAATGCGCAGGCGAGACTCATCCCTGGGCACGGTGGGTGGACGAATTGCGCCAACGTCAATTCCCGCTTGATACAGCTTTTCGGCCCACTGCAGCACGCGCGACTCGCCTCCCAGATACAGCGGTTGAATGGGCGTGCGCGATTCACCCAGCGGCAGGTTCAGCCGTAGAGCCCCTTCACGAAAGTAGTCTATATGACGCGCAAGGCGCAGGCGGTGCTCGGGCTCGCGCTGGACAATCGCAAGCGCTTCCAGCGTCGCGGCGCTAACGCCGGGCGGTTGTGCGGTGGTATAGATATAGCTTCTGGCGAACTGGGTCAGATGGTCGATCAACTGTGCATCGCCTGCAACAAACGCACCGGCAGTGCCCAGCGCTTTGCCCAGTGTCCCGACCAGAATCGGCACCTGGTCACTTCCCCAGCGTGTGCCCACACAGCCGCTGCCGTTATTGCCTATAACGCCAAGGCCGTGGGCATCATCAATCATTAGCCAGGCAGCATGCTGTTGGCTTACCCGCACCAGCGCTTCAATATCGGCCACATCGCCATCCATGCTGAAGACACCGTCGCTCACTACCAGCTTGTGGGTACAGCGGCTGCGCGCCAGCAGGCGGCTCAAGTCGTCACTATCGTTATGGTGGTAGCGCTGTGAGCGGGCGCCGCTCAGCGCGCTTCCATCCAGCAGTGAGGCGTGATTGAGCCGGTCGTGAAAAATGGCCGTGTGGGTATCGGCTAGCGCCTGTAGCACGCCCAGGTTTGCCATATAGCCGGTGGAGAACAGCACGGCTCGCTCGCGGCCTGTCCAGACTGCCAGGGCGTCTTCCAGGGCATCGTGAATCGCGTGGTGGCCGTTCACCAGATGCGATGCGCCAGCCCCGGCGCCAAATCGGCGAGCGCCTTCGGCTTGGGCTGCCTGAACGCGAGGGTCGGTTGCCAGGCCAAGATAATCATTGTCTGCGAAGTTCACCAAGTGTGGCTGTCGGGTACGGCGAGTGCGCCACTGCTGGGCGTGCTGACGAACCGCCCGCGCCTTGGCTAGACGTTGATGCCACGCCTCAGACACTGGCATCCACCGCAAGCTCAGCGACGCGCTGGTTAAGCTGCTGCTGAGCCAAGCGCTCACTTTGCGCGGCCTCGCTTTCACAGGTTTCGCGCGTTTCTGGATGCAGGCCTAGCTTGGCAAACAGGGCCCTGTCTCGCGTGGCCTGGGGGTTGCTGGTCGTTAGCAGCTTGTCGCCGTAGAAGATGGAGTTGGCACCGGCCAGAAACGCCAGCGCTTGGGTGGATTCGCTCATCTGCTCGCGCCCGGCGGAAAGCCGTACATGGCTTTGGGGCATCATGATGCGCGCGACGGCAATGGCGCGGATAAACTCCAGCGGGTCGAGGTCTTCCACGTTCTCAAGTGGCGTGCCGGGCACTTTGACGAGCATGTTAATCGGCACCGATTCCGGGTGCGGGCTGAGTTTGGCCAGTTGTTGCAGCAGGGCGCTTCTATCCTGAGCACCTTCCCCCATGCCCAAAATGCCGCCGGAGCAGACCTTCATGCCCGCCTCACGAACAGTCGCCAGGGTTTCCAAGCGGTCACTGTAGGTGCGCGTGGTGATGATTTCGCCGTAGTAGTCGGGAGACGTGTCCAGGTTGTGGTTGTAGTAATCCAGCCCGGCGGTTGCCAAACGGGTAGCCTGTTGGTCGTTGACCATGCCCAACGTCATGCAGGTTTCAAGCCCCAGCGCCTTTACCTGGCGGACCATCTCTTCGACAACGAGCAGGTCCTTGTCCCGGGGGCTGCGCCAGGCTGCGCCCATGCAGAAACGGCTGGCGCCAGCTTGCTTAGCGGCCTGGGCCTGTTCCACCACTTTTTCGATTTCCAACAACTTCTCTTTTTCAAGCTGTGTGGTGTAGTGGCCCGATTGCGGGCAGTACTTACAGTCTTCGGGGCAGGCGCCGGTTTTAATCGACAGCAAGGTTGATACCTGGACCGCGTTAGGGTCGAAATGCGCTCGGTGCACCTGCTGGGCCTGGAACAGCAAATCGTTAAACGGCAGAGCAAACAGGGCGTTGATTTCTTCAAGCGTCCAGTCATTGCGTGGGGCAGCAGTCGTGATCATTGGTAAACCATGTCTGTGTAAAAAGTTGACAAGACTCTAGCGATGAAGCGTTTGTTATGTCAACTATGAAAATTTAAAAGGTTTACGGTGGTGATGGGTTCGTCAACGATCAAGCACTGCTTTATACTCTGCGCCCTTTTTCATCCTGTTGACGACCTTTGGAGCGCGGATGCCTGCCTCAACTGAATGTGATTCTGTCACTGGTCATCCTCGCCCACCGCGTCGAGAGTTCAAGGCGCGGGGCAGTTTTGTCATACGCTGTGAGGGCTGTAATTTGCCCGCGCTAAACTGCCTTTGCCCGTACCAGGTGAAGGCCGAAAGCCACGCCCAGGTATGGCTGCTGACGCATCCGTTGGAGCACTATAAGCCGACCAATACGGGTCGGTTGATAGGGGATGTGCTGGCTCAAACGCAGGTATTTACCTGGTATCGGACGGCGCCGGATGCGCAGTTAATCGAGCTTTTGGCAGACCCGCGCTATGTGCCCTTTGTCATCTTCCCGGATGACCAGCCCGATTATGCCGACCGGGTGGTGGGAATGGACGCCGTACACAGCGCCAAACAGGAATCGCGTATTCCTGTGTTTATCATTCTGGATGGTACATGGCGGCAGGCGCGGCGCATGTTTCGCAAGAGTGCGTACCTGGATGCGTTGCCGGTATTGCCGTTACATACCGAACGCGAAACCCGCTACCGGCTGCGTAAGCCCGCCTCGAAAGCGCATTTATGTACGGCAGAAGTGGCCATTGAGCTGTTGCGCCAAGGGGGCGACAACAACGCGGCGGCCGTGCTGGATGACTACTTCGATGTGTTTAACGATAGCTACGCCGCTAGCCGGTTCTACAAGAAAATTGCAGAACCCACTGAGGCAATGACGCGCCTGTTAGCACGAAAGGAAGGGTTCGAAGAGAGTCGTTAGCGGGCAGCGCCGGGTAGCCAGCGCAGGAGTATCTTGCGCACCCAGTACCAGCGGTTAATCAGCAGGGCGGTAAAAATTAGCCCGCAGCCGAGTAGCTGTAGCGGCGCCATAACTTCGCCAAACCACCAGGCGGCAAATAATGCGGTCCATACCGCTTCCAGCATCAATACCACCGAGGCGTGGCTTGGCGTGGTCATTCCCTGGGCGGTAATTTGCAGGAAAAACCGCAGGGCGCTTGCCAATAGAACACTGGCCATAAACCAGCCCAGAATAGACGTGTTAAGCGCCACGGGCTGGCGCTCAAACATAAAGGACACCAGGGTTAATACGGTGCCCACGGATAACAGCTGAAGTGTGGTGAGCGGCAGGGCGGCTACGTTTCGCACGACGCGGGTATTAATATTGATGAGTAACGCAAAGCAGAGTGCTGCGCAGACCATCAAAAGCTGGCTGGTTTCTACCTTGAAACCAGCATTAAGGGAGAGTAATGCGAAGCCCAGCAGGGCAACGGGCAGGGCGATCCAGGTGGTGCGTGGTGGTCTGTCGCCAAACAGCAGCTTGGCAACGATAGGCACCAGCAATATCCCCAGGCTATTGATAAACGCACTTTCGCCCAGGTGATTTGACGTCGCAAGCCCCATGATCCAGAAGCCAATGGCGCCGCTAAACAGAAAGCCCACAAAAATACCGCGCCGAATACGCCGTGCTGGCATAGCGCTTAAGGCGGGCCAGGCAAAGCCCAGCAGGATGAGCCCAGCCAGCAAAAAGCGTGTGCCGATAAACAGCAGCGGCGGCATACCGGCTAGCGCTTCCTTGGAGAAAATCCATCCGCCCGCCGCTAGTATGGTTACCAGCAACAGCAGGGCATCTGCCTGCCAGGGCGAACGCTTAAGCGTACTCACGCCGCACCACTACCAAACAAGGCACCTGCAATTCGAAAGCCTGCGACCCAAGTGCCCACGGCTGAGCCGAGCGTGGCGAGGATAAACACCAGCAGCGTGCGCGACACCCGGTTTTTCCACCACCCTTTGAGGTGGGTGACATCCTGACGTAGCGAGGCGAAGTCGCGCACCTTGGGCTTGCGCATGTAAAGCTCCACCCCGGCGGCGACAAAACCGGCCCCAATCGTTGGATTAAGCGAGGTAAGCGGGGCGGCAAAGAAAGTGGTAATAACGGTGACCGGGTGGGCAAGCGCAATAATGGTCGCCCCGCCGGACAGAATCCCGTTGATCAAGAACCACTCCAGCACCAACTGCCAACCCAAGTCGGTATTGCGTGAGAAGCCAATGGCAAAGCCGGTAATGACCAGCGCGGTAATCAGCCAAGGCAAGGCTTTCCAGAGTTTGGAGGGCGGCGGTGAAGCTTCCAACGCTTCGCGCTCTACCGTTGGGTTCTCGGGTAATGGTGCTTCCAGGTGCTCAACGGTGCCTTTCAGGTGGCCAGCGCCCAGCACCACTAACACGTTCTTGAAGCGCCCAGGTGGCGCCTGTTCGGCAAGACGTAGCACCATGTAGCGGTCGCGCTCGCGAATCAGTGGGGTGTAAAGGGCTTCAGATTCAGCGGCAAACTCGCTAAACGTGGCTTCCAGCATATCGCCTTCTTTTAGCTTTTCGATCTCTTCCTTGGATACGTCCTGGCGCGATAGTACGCTGCCAATCAGGCCTGAAAAGAGTGAAAAGCGTTGCCACCAGGGCACGTTGCGGTAGATGCGCTTAAGCGTTATCCCGACATCGCGGTCAACCAGTAAAAGCGGCAAGTTACGGTTACGGCACTCTTCAAGCGCGGCGCGCATCTCGGCACCTGGCTCAATGCCGGACTGCTCAGCGATGCGCTGTTGAAAAGCGCCCAGTGCCAGGCTTGCCGCGACCATACCCGCTTTGCCCTGCTTGAATACCTGGAAAAGGTCCTGCTCACCCATGGCATCCGGGTTCGTCATGCTGTGATGGCGGGCGTCGCACAGCTCAATTGCTACGGCGTCATAAAGCCCGCTGTCAGCCAGCATTTTTACATCGTCAGCACTTTGTGCCGACACGTGCGCTGTACCCAGAAAAGTGTAGGTAGTACCGCCCACGGTAACCGTTTTCAGCGGCCCGCTAGTGGCGGGTGGTGCGTCAGACGCCGTGGCTAGCGGGGTGGTGTCGTCTTGGGTCATTAGGTGTCTCAACTCAAATAGTAAACGGCATCATCCGAATTAGCGCCGCCAAAAAGCGGGCGTAAATAACACTAACACGGTAAAAATTTCCAGGCGGCCCAGCAGCATGGCAAGCACCAGTATCCATTTGGCAAGATCAGGTAGCTCGCCGTAGTTGCCGCTGGCTTCTCCGAGTGCCGGGCCAAGGTTATTAAGCGCTGATCCCACGGTCGACCAGGCGGTGACCTGATCCACGCCGGTCGCCATAACGCCCATCAGCATTAAAAAGAACAGCATGACGTAGGCGGAGAAGAACCCCCAAACGGCCTGGGCGATACTGTCGGGTACACTCACTTTGCCGACTTTAACCGCGATAACCGCATTGGGATGGATCAAGCGCATAACCTCGCGCATGCCCTGCTTGAGAATCAGGATAATCCGGATAACCTTCATTCCCCCTGCTGTTGAGCCGGAGCAGCCGCCCACAAAAGCGGCAATAAACAGTAAAAAAGGGATAGCGCCAGGCCAGGCCGAGAAGTCGGCGACGGAAAAGCCTGCTGTGGTCGCGACGGACACCACCTCGAAAAGCGCGTAGCGCAAGCCGCTTAGCGTATCGTAGGTGTGTGTCAGCCACAGGGTAATCGCGGTAATCGTGACAAGTCCTGCCAGAAACAGCATTAAAAAGCGTGCTTCCGGGTCTTGGAAGTAGTGCAGCAAGCGCTTTTCACGCCAGGCGATAAAATGCAGGCTAAAACTGAACGCGGAAATGAGTATAAAAGCCGCGCAAATCAGCTCAATCGCTGCGCTGTTGAAGTAACCGATGCTGGCATCATGAGTAGAAAAACCGCCAATCGCCACGGTAGAGAAACTGTGCCCTATGGCATCAAACCAATCCATGCCGGCCAGCATATAGGCCACCATGCAGGCCATGGTGAGAGTGGCGTAGATGTACCAAAGCGCTTTGGCCGTTTCGGTAATGCGTGGCGTTAGTTTGGAGTCTTTCAGAGGTCCTGGAATTTCGGTGCGGTAAAGCGCCATGCCGCCGACCCCAAGCGTAGGCAGAATCGCGACGGCCAGCACCACAATCCCCATCCCGCCAAGCCACTGCAACTGTTGGCGATAGTAGAGAATCGATTTGGGCAAAAAGTCGATCCCTGTAATCACCGTGGCGCCTGTCGTGGTCAGGCCTGAAAATGATTCAAACACCGCATCGGTAATGCTCAGCGACGTATCGCCAAACAGCATCAATGGTAGCGAACCAAACAGCGCCAGAACCGTCCAGAACATCGCCGCGATTAAAAAACCATCACGGATGCGTAGCTCTTTGTGGGCACGGCGGTTGGGTAGGTACAAGGTTAAGCCGGTGATCGCCGTAATGGCGATACCGATCATAAATGCGTACCAGACCCCATCGCGAAACCACAGGGAAATCAAAATGGGGGGGAGCATCGTCAGGCTGAACAGCATCAGCAGCAGCCCTAAAATGCGTAAAATGACCCGCAGACTCATGGTAGGTGCATGCTCCTAAAAGAACGTCAAACCGACCTGGAACATACGCTCGACATCGCGGATGCGGCGCTTATCGATCACAAACAGAATCACGTGATCGCCGCTCTCCACCGTGACATCCCCATGAGCGATAATGACGTCCTTGCCGCGCACAATCGCCCCGATCGTGGTGCCCTCGGGCAGGCCGATCTCGCGAACGGTACGACCGACAACTTTCGAAGAGTGTTTGTCGCCATGAGCAATGGCTTCAATGGCTTCTGCCGCTCCACGGCGCAGTGAATGCACATTGACGATATCGCCTCGGCGTACGTGGGTTAACAGGCTGCCAATCGTGGCCTGCTGGGGCGAAATCGCGATATCGATCTCGCCACCTTGAACGAGGTCTACGTAAGCGGCGTTGTTGATCAGCGTAAGCACCTTCTTGGCCCCCAGCCGTTTGGCCAGCAGCGACGACATGATATTGACTTCGTCGTCATTGGTCAGCGCGCAGAAAATGTCGCAGTCTTCAATGTTCTCTTCTTCCAGAAGCCGCTTGCTGGTCGCGCTGCCGTGAAGCACGACGGTGCGGTCAAGCCGTTCGGAGAGCGTGGTACAGCGCTCAAGGCTATGCTCGATAATCTTGACCTGATGGCTATGTTCCAGATGCTCGGCCAAGCGTTCGCCAATGTTGCCGCCGCCCGCAATGACGACGCGGCGAAAGCCTCGTTCGATTCGCCGAAGCTCGCTCATGACCGCGCGAATGTCTCTCCTGGCAGCAAGGAAAAACACCTCATCGTCGGCTTCAATGACCGTGTCGCCGCGGGGGATGAGGGGCCGGTTACGCCGATAAATAGCCGCGACGCGAGTATCCACGTTGGGCATATGACTGCGCAAAAAGGCCAGGTCCTGACCCACCAGTGGCCCGCCATACACCGCTTTGACCGCCACTAGCTGCACCAGACCATCCGCAAAGTCCAGCACCTGCAACGCACCGGGGTGCTCAATCAAGCGGCGGACGTGATCGGTGACCACCTGTTCGGGGCTGATCAATACATCAATGGGGATCGCTTCGTGGGCAAAAAGCCCCTTGCGAGTCAGATAGGGCGTGGCGCGCACTCGGGCAATTTTAGTAGGCGTGCGGAACAGCGTATGCGCGACCTGACAGGCGATCATGTTGACTTCGTCGCTGTTGGTCACCGCAATTAACATGTCAGCATCTTCGCAGCCAGCCTGCCGCAGAACGATAGGGTAGGAACCCGCGCCGGTGACAGTGCGAATATCGAGCTTGGTGTGCAGCTCGCGCAGCTTATTGGCGTCGGTATCGACAACGGTGATGTCATTTTCCTCGCGAGCGAGGTGCTCCGCCAGGGTGCCGCCGACCTGGCCGGCGCCGAGAATGATGATTTTCATTACTGAGCATCGGTTCCATTGAAAGCGCCAGCGCAATAGGTAGCGTTGTATATCTAACGTAATGCGCTGCAATAAAGACGGCGGCCAGTGTAAACCAGCCGCCGTCGAAATGCAGGTAAGGATTATTCCAGCGTGAAACCGACTTTAACGGTGACCTGCCAGTGGGCCACGCGGCCGTCTTCAATATGGCCACGTGTATCGGTCACTTCTAGCCAGCGCATGTGCTGGATAGACTCGGATGCCTTGGCGATTGCATTCTGCACGGCTTCCTCGATGCCTTTCTCGGAAGAGCCGGTGATTTCTATGTGCTTGTAGGTGTGGTGAGTCATGGTATCTCCATCCTTAGTCATGAGTTCACTGCCTTGGCACCAGAACGCGCCTAGGCAGACTGCTTCTCAAGCCTGGCATAAAAAAAGCCGTCATGACGTCCTTGCTCTGGAAATAGCTGGCGGCCCTGACCGCTTTGGATACCCCAGGCCACATCGCTGGGCGTGGTCACTTTGGCATCAGGTGTGCGCGCCAGGAAGGCCTCGATCTGTTGGGCATTCTCCTCAGGCAGTACCGAGCAGGTGGCGTATAACAGCGTGCCGCCTTCGCGCAGCATGGGCCATAAATTGTCCAGTAGCTGCTGCTGTAGCTTGGCCAGCTTGCGGATGTCCTCTTTGCGTCGCAGTGTTTTGATATCCGGATGGCGCCGTATAACGCCGGTGCCCGAGCAAGGAGCGTCAAGCAGAATAGCCTCAAACGGTGTGCCATTCCACCAGTCGCTCTGAGTGGCATCTACATTCTGAAGCGTGGCGGATAGACCCAATCGCTCTAGCGTGCTTTCTACTCGCGAAAGGCGTTGGTTATCGCTATCCAGGGCGGTCAGCGCAATATCAAACTGTTCAAGCAAGTGGGCCGTTTTGCCGCCAGGCGCGCTACAGGCATCCAATACCTGCGCACCAGGGCGAGGTGCCAGGGCTGGGCCAAGTAGCGCAGCACACAACTGGGCTGCCTCATCCTGTACGCTAACGTGGCCCTCGGAAAATCCGGGTAGCAGGGTGACATCGCAGGGCGTGTTAAGGGTAATGCCATCCGGCGAGTGGGCGCAGAGTTCACCGCTTAAGCCTTGTTCGGTCAGCCGTTCTATATAGGCTTCGCGGTCATTGTGATGCTGATTTACGCGCAGCGTCATGGGGCCAGGCTGATTATTTGCCTCAACAATTGCCCGCCACTGCTCCGGCCAAGCGTTGCGTAGCGCATCCAGCAGCCAGCGGGGGTGGGCCAGCGCAATACTCTCATCCTGATCAACGGCGGCCTGGAGTTCATCCGACTCGCGCTGTAGGCGGCGCAGGCAGCCATTCAGTACGCGGGTCGCCCACTCTTTACCCAACAAGCGCGCGGCACCGGCGGTTTCGCCGACGGCCGCGTGGGCGGGAATACGCATATACAGCAACTGATAAATACCCAGCAGCAGCAGGGCGTGAATATCACTGTCACGCTTTTTGAAAGGCTGCTTTAGCAGGCTGTTAGCCAGCGCTTCCAAACGTGGAAGCTGGCGACAGGTGCCAAAGCAGAGCTCTTTTAAAAGGCCCCGGTCGCGGGCAACGACACTGTTCTCATCCAGCGCGGCCAGTGAGCCTTGCTGAGAGATGACCGGCGCTAACGCACGGGCGGCGGCGGCGCGCACGTCCTGGCCGCTATTGCCTGATGCGCGTTTACCGTGTTGTGAGCGTTGCTGACTCATAAAGCGTCTCCTTGCTGGGATTCAGGCTGACCAAGGCGGTTACCGGGCGTCAATCGGGCATGGCGGGCGTTGAGTAAGTCGCGCACAGCCATGGCCTTGCCGCCAGGAAGTTGGGCGCTGCTGATATATAAAACCTCGCGGCCTTCCGGGCCACAGGCAATACGCAGATGGTCTTCACCGTTTTCAAGCAGCGTGCCGGGCGGCGTTGCGCCCTGTTCACCGGCTGCAACGCTTGCCATGAGTAAGCGTAAGCGGTCATCACCCATCTGACACCACGCCACCGGCCAGGGGTTAAAGGCGCGGATTTTACGCGCAAGGCGTTCAGCAGGCTGAGTGAAGTCCAGCTCGGCCTCTGCTTTGCTGAGCTTGGTGGCGTAGGTAACGCCTTCTTCCGGCTGGGGTGTCGCACTGGCGTTACCGTTGGCCAGTTTATCCAGCACGCTGGTGAGCGCAGTGGCGCCTTGAAGCGCCAGGCGGTCATGCAGGTCGCCACCGGTGGTTTGCTCGGTGATCGGGGTGCGTACTTCGTGCAGCATGGCGCCGGTATCAAGCCCTGCATCCATTTGCATGATGGTAACGCCCGAGGCGTTATCACCGGCTTCAATCGCGCGCTGAATCGGGGCGGCACCGCGCCAGCGGGGTAGCAGTGAGGCGTGGACGTTAATGCACCCCAGGCGCGGTGTGTCCAATACTGCCTGAGGCAGCAATAAACCGTACGCCACGACCACCATAATATCGGCGTTTAAAGCGGCAAGCTCCGCTTGAGCGGCCGGGTCTTTTAGCGTTTGTGGCTGGTAGACCGGAAGCGCATGCTCAAGAGCAAGCTTTTTAACGGGGCTTGGCGTGAGTTTGCGACCACGACCTGCCGGGCGGTCGGGTTGGGTATAAACCGCCACTACCTTATGTTTGCTGGCCAGTAGGGCCGCAAGGCTTGAGGCAGCGAAATCAGGCGTGCCAGCAAAAACAACGCGCAACTGTGACATGACAACAGGTACCTGGTAACAGGGGAAATGAGAAAGCCTGGGGCAACAATAAAGGCCGAGAAGCAGGGTATACAACGGCTGTTGTACCGTTGTATGGAGTACCAGGCTTCTCGGCCTTAAGCGTTTTAAATACGCTCACTTACAAAACTTCTACAAAAACCGAAGTAAACTGTGCTAAAACGGGTGGCTGTTAAGCGTCGTCTTTCATCAGCTTATGACGTTTCTGCATTTTTTTCATGATGCGGTCGCGCTTTAGCGGCGAAAGATAATCAACAAACAGTACACCTTCAAGGTGGTCGTACTCGTGTTGAATGCAGTGCGCCAGCAGGCCATCGGCCTCAAGCTCATACGCCTCGCCGTTACGGTCAAGCGCGTTGAGTTTTACCGTAAGGTAGCGCGGCACTTCCGCGTAGTGCTCGGGAATTGACAAGCAGCCTTCAGAAAGCGGCTCTTGGTCTTCGCCGACCGGCGTATAGCGAGGGTTGATCAGCACCAGCGGCTGCGAGTTATCTTCGCTTACGTCCATGACGACGATACGACGATGGACATCAATTTGGGTGGCTGCAAGGCCAATGCCACGCGCGTCGTACATGGTCTCTAACATATCGTCGACAAGCTGGCGGACCTCGTCGTCAACGGTTTCCACCGGTACCGCCTTGGTGCGCAGGCGCTCATCGGGGAATTCGAGAATAGGAAGTTTGGCCATGGGGATTACCGTCATCGTTAAGCTAAATCTTGGATAATCAGGCCGAATAGCGGCGGCCTGGTACTTTGCTAATCGCCACTATATCACGCTGGCAGCGCTCCTGGGCATCAGCACATGCGGTGAAGCGCCATGAAAATGATCGAAACATCCTTCACGGAGTACGGGATAGTGCTAGCCAACTTTATGCGCCGCGCGGCAAGACAAAACGCGCTTTGTGACGTGCTCAAGAGGGTAGTAAGCCTGCTGTCTGGGTTGTTAATAAGTCTTCACGCCGTTGGCGCTGAAACGCTGCCGGTGGTGACGCTTTCTCCCCAAATACGCACCTTGCCAATGCCCGATGGAGCGCTCGACGCGAGGGTAAGTGAGCTCGGCGCACTCTCGCTTGAAAGCCTTAACGCCTTTTGGCGTGAACACCGAGTAATAGAAGCCGGAGCGCGCCAGCCTGAGATGGCCTATGTGTTGGCTGGCGAGCACCAGCGATTGATCAACGGTGCAGGTGACCGGATTTACGCCCGTGGCGCTATGCCGAGCCACGCACTGGAAAGCGTACCGAGCAGCGTAACGAATAGAGCAACGACGGGCCTTGCCACCTTCGGTATTTATCGTCAGACACAGACCTATACCGCTGACGACGGCGCGGTGTTGGGGCAGGCGTTAAGTCACATCGGCGAAGCTCGCCTTGTACGCAGTGAGGAGGATATTGCCCTGCTGGAAGTGCTTAGCGCTCATCAAGAGGTGCGTAGTAACGATCTTATTCTTGCCCTGGAACCCGATGCGCCTCGAACGGCGCTTCAACCCCGCTTGCCGAGCAGTGCAATAAACGGTCGTATTCTCGCCGTGCCCGGCGGCGTACGTTTTATAGGTGCCTTGCACATCATTGCTTTGGATGTAGGCGCGCAAGACGGCCTGGAGCCAGGGCATCTGCTTCAAGTGAATTCGCCCAGCGAAACTGTTTTCGACGCGCGTCGCCAAGTAGTAACGCCGTTGCCACCGAGCCCAGCGGGCTGGGCAATGGTAGTGAAGCCTTACCAGCAGGTGAGTTATGCGCTGGTGATGCAAGCGTCCAGCATGCTGGAAGTGGGTGATCGTGTGGTGACTCCGGATTTATAACGCAATGGGGATATTCAGCATGCACGTTGAGGAGCGTCGATGAATACCAGTGAGTGGTTAGTGGTCAACGCCTTGCCGGGCATGGGCGCACTGCGCATCACCCAGATGGTGGCACGCCAGCCGCGCTGGCCGGAAGGTTGGCTGGCGACACTGCCCGCTAACGCCGCCAGCGCCTTACGGCTGTGGCTTGAGCACCCTGAGCGCAGCCCACTTCAGCGATGCGTAGACGATGCGCGGGCATGGCAGCAGAGCGGACCAGCGCGACATATTCTGCATCGTCACCACCCGGCCTGGCCTGAGCTGCTCAACGAGCTACCGGACCCGCCCGCCATTCTTTGGGCCCAAGGGGATTTACAGGCGCTTGAAGGGCCAAGGATTGCCATGGTGGGAACCCGCAAACCCACCTCGGAAGGTAATGCCAATGCCCAGGGCTTTGCGCGGGAACTGGCTCGCCGAGGCTGGTGCGTGGTCAGCGGTATGGCGCTGGGCATTGATGGCATCGCTCAGCGCGCCGCACTAAGTGCCGGTGGAAGCAGTATTGCGGTATTAGGCTGCGGCGTGGACGTTATTTATCCGGCTCGACATCGCGACCTGCATGAGCAATTGAGCTGTGCGCCTGGCGGGTTATTGTTGTCAGAGCATCCGCCGGGCACCAAGGCGCGCCCTGCGTTCTTCCCGCGCCGCAACCGGATTGTGACCGGGCTTTCATTGGGGACGTTAGTGATCGAAGCCACCGAGAAAAGCGGCTCATTGGTGAGTGCTCGCTTGGCCCTGGAGCAGAACAAGGAGCTTTTTGCCCTGCCTGGGTCTTTGCACAATATTCAGGCTCAAGGCTGCCTGCACTTGTTGCGGAATGGCGCAACGCTGGTGCGCCATGTCGACGATATGCTTGAAGAGTTGCAGCAGTGGGCGGGTAGCTTTTTACCCGCGTCCGTGAAGGCTTCGTCTCCCCCTTCAGGGTCAATGGCGCCATCAAGCGAACCACTGCCTGATGAGCTGCTTAACGTTTTATCGGCAACGCCGGTGCCGCTTGATTCACTGGTTCAGCATACCGGGGAGTCTGTCAGCAGCTGCCAGCAGCGGTTATTGATGCTGGAGCTTGATGGATGGGTCGCTCAGCAGGTGGGTGGTTGGGTACGCTTACCCAGGCCATGATAGGATGTGAGCATTCTCTTATCGCTAATTGCTTGTAGAGCAGGAGAGCCAATGAAACCGGCTGTCGACCTCGAAGTTGCCATTCATGCACTGCATGCTGGCGGTGTTATTGCGTGCCCCACCGAAGCTGTGTGGGGGCTTAGCTGTGACCCGGATAATGATGAAGCGCTTACCCGGTTAATGCGCATGAAAGAGCGCGACCCTTCCAAAGGCATTATTTTGGTGGCGGCCAGTATCCAGCAGTTTCAGCCCTGGCTAAACCAATTGCCGCTTGAACTGCATGCTCCCCTTGCGGCCAGTTGGCCTGGCCCTAACACCTGGCTGGTGCCGGATAACGGTCGCAGCCATGCGCTGGTTCGCGGTGCTCATCAGCGCGTGGCCTTACGCGTGACCGACCACCCCTTAATGAAAGCGTTATGCGAAGCGTTTGGCGGGCCACTGGTGTCGACATCGGCCAATCGTGCGGGTGAGGCACCTGCCATGAGCGATGAAGAAGTCGCCACTATTTTTGGGCAGGAGGTCGCCGCGATAGTAGCGGGCGAGCTGGGCGGGAATCCACGACCCAGCACCATCCGTGATTTAGCCAGTGGCCAGGTAATGCGCGCTTAAATAGATAAGTAAACGGCTTAAGTACCAAGTGCTTAAACGCGCTATGGTGAAGATTACTGTGTAGTAAGAATTTTGAACGGGAGTCATCGTGGCGCACGAGCATTTAGACGACGTTAAGCAGTACCTGCTCGGCCTTCAAGACCGGCTGTGTGAGGGGCTGGCCGCGGCTGACGGTAAAGCTGCGTTTAAGGAGGACAGTTGGCAGCGTGAAGAGGGCGGTGGCGGACGCTCACGCGTGATTGAGCAGGGCGGTGTCTTTGAAAAAGGCGGCGTCAACTTTTCTCATGTGTATGGTGCTCAACTGCCGCCCTCGGCAACGGCAGCCCGGCCGGAGCTTGCCGGTCGCAGCTTTCATGCGGTTGGAGTTTCCTGGGTACTACATCCTGAAAACCCGCATGTCCCTACCAGCCACGGCAACGTACGCTTTTTTATTGCTGAAAAAGAGGGCGAAACGCCCGTCTGGTGGTTTGGTGGAGGCTTTGACTTAACGCCCTATTACGCGGTGCTTGAGGACGTGGTGCACTGGCACCAGGTGGCCAAAGCCGCCTGCGACCCTTTTGGCGATGCTGTTTATGACCGCTATAAAGCGTGGTGCGATGAGTACTTTTATTTAAAGCACCGTGATGAGACCCGTGGGGTGGGCGGGCTGTTTTTCGATGATTTGAATGCTGGCAGTTTCGAGGAGTGTTTCGCCTTTCAACGCGCCGTGGGCGATAGCTTTTTAGAGGCTTACGTGCCGATTGTTAAGCGCCGCCAACAGGATGATTGGGGCGAGCGTGAGCGAGCGTTTCAGCTTTACCGTCGCGGCCGCTATGTAGAATTTAACCTCGTATGGGACCGAGGAACGCTGTTTGGCTTACAAAGCGGCGGGCGCACCGAGTCAATTTTAATGTCGATGCCACCACTGGCGCGCTGGGAGTATGCCTATACGCCTGCCCCTGAGAGTGCTGAAGCCACGCTAAATGATTACCTGGTGCCAAGAGACTGGCTCAACGTGTCGGATAGGGCTTAAACATCGTGATCCACAGAAATATAAAACAGCGTACAGGAACGAGTTGATGAGTGACCTTTATTGCGTATTGGGTAATCCCATTGAGCACTCAAAATCACCCCTCATTCATAACGAATTTGCCCTGCAAACACAGCAAAAAATTGAATACACAGCACAACTGGCGCCGTTGGATGGCTTTACCGATGCCTGGCGCACATTCGTTGATAAAGGCGGGCGGGGGGCCAACGTTACCGTACCCTTTAAGGAGGAGGCGTTTGCGCTCTGCGATACCCTGAGCAGGCGTGCCCAGCGGGCTGGTGCGGTGAATACGCTGATAGTCGGAGGTAATGGCCTTACTTACGGCGATAATACCGATGGCGTTGGCTTGTTACGCGACCTTGCATATAACCGTGTAGCACTTGCCGATAAGCGCATCCTGGTGGTGGGCGCTGGTGGGGCCGTGCGGGGAATTTTAGAGCCGTTACTCGCAGAAAAGCCTGGCGAGGTGGTGGTCGTTAACCGAACGGCTGAAAAAGCTCAACAGTTGGCCGACGATTTTGCTGATTTGGGCGAGATCCATGGCGGAGGGTTTAAGGCAGCTAAAGGCCCTTTTAGTGTCGTGATCAACGGAACCAGTGCCAGCCTAACGGGCGATTTACCCCCTCTGCCGAGTAACCTATTTGCAAACGATGCCTGGGCCTACGACATGATGTATGGCGCTACGCAAACGGTCTTCTTGAAGTGGGCAGGAACGCATGGTGCCCAGCGGTTGGATGGCCTGGGAATGCTGGTAGAGCAGGCCGCCGAAGCATTTTATCTATGGCGAAATGTACGCCCCGAGACGACCCAGGTACGCCAGATGCTGCGCAGAATGCTCAACGCGGGTTAGCTGCTTGCATGTGTTGATCAAAAAAAGGGCCGAGATGGATCGGCCCTTTATTGTTACAAATTAAAGCAAAGGGTTACGGGCGCTGGCAGTTAGGCGTGTGCCCGCTGCTGCGCGCCTGCTCGTAGGTGGCAAGCGCTGTGTCCATATTGGCTTGTAGGCCCTCGATACGCTGCCCCTGGCTTGGGTGCGTCGACATCCAGGCCGGTGGCGCGCCACCACCCGAGGCGGCCTGCATGTTTTCCCAGAGCGTAACGCTTTGACGCGGGTCAAAGCCTGCCTGTGCCATCAGGTCCAGGCCAATCACATCCGCTTCGCTTTCATGGCTACGTGAGAACGGCAAGGCAATGCCGTATTGCGCGCCCATGCCCAGCACGCCCATCAGCTGTTGTCCGCCAGGGGTTTGCATGCCCGATGCGCTGGAAATAACCGAAAGCCCTAGTGACGTAGCGTTTTCGGTCGATGCCCGCTCATTGGCGTGGCGGGCAAGTACGTGACCAATTTCATGGCCTACCACGGAGGCCAGTTGATCCTGGTTGGTGGCAACATTCAGCATGCCGGTATTGACCCCCATATAACCGCCAGGCAGTGCGAAGGCGTTGGGCTGTTCGGCTTCAAATACCCGGATTTGCCAGTCAAGGTTACGCTGTTCAGCCGGTAATACATCCACGATGGCGCTGGTGATGCACTGCACATAGCGGTGGCTTGCCTGGCCTGCGGTAGGAATATCCTGCTGGTACTGGGCGAATGCCTGCTGGCCCATCTCGTTAAGCTGGTCATCGGAAAGCAGCAATAATTGCGAGCGTCCGGTAGGGGACGTTGAACAGGCCGCTAAAGAAGCGCATAGCGCAGTAACAGCAAAGGGACGAAGCCAACGCATGAGATGATTTCCTTAAAGATGATTGAATTCCATGCACACAAGATAACCACTGTGCAGGGTAAATCAATCCCCTTGTTGTCACTTAATGCACTTGAGGACAGGGATTAAGGACAGGGATTAAGGACAGGGATTAAGGACAGGGATTGAGGCTAGGGATAAACGCTGAACTGAGCCGACATTTAACCAGATGACTTGACCACGTGGAGCATTGGCTAGCCTCTGTTGCCATGCCTGGCAGAAACAGCTTAACGCTGAGGGATTAGCTGACCATCTTCACCCACATTAAGGCGAATGGTCGGTGTGAGCAGCCCCGCCGGTAGTGTCATGCCTAGGCCGCGTAAATCGCCTGGCGTGATCGCAAGCTCACTGCCTGCGGGTAGTTCGCCTTGAGAGGCGAGCTGCTGGACCAGGTTCAGCATTGGCGCCATTTTTTGGGCATCGGTGCCCAGGATGTCAAATGCCACCGGCAAGCGTAGATTGGCGCCGTCGCCCGAGGTTAATGAAACATCCTGGGTATACTCCCCTTCCACGGGGTCAACGCCTGGCATGTCCAGCGTCCAGTTAAAGCCTGACATGGCTACTGCCGGCATTCCCGCAGGTAGCCCAAGGCCCATCGCAAGCGTCGCCTGAACCGGCAGGCTACCCATGCCCAGGCTTGAAGCCAGCAGGCTGGTCAAATCGCTGGTGTCCAGGCCTGCGTCAACGGAGTAGGGGCCAATACGCACATCCTCCACGCCGAGTGAGGTAATGGCCAAGCGAAAGGCAAATAGCCCCGTTTGGGGGAGTGCAAGGCAGCCGGTAAGCAGGCTTGCCAAACTCAGCATCACAAGCCAGCGCCAGTGACGAACGGCATATAACATAAGGTTCCCTCCTGAGAAGGATGGTGGCGGCAAGCGCCGGGGAGCATGAGCGAGAAGCGCGGCTATTTGAGGGGCCGCGCTGGTTTCTGTCAAGAAAATTTGCACATGTTAGCTTAAAACAAAAAACGCCTGCTTAAACAAGCAGGCGTTATTACTGCGGGATAGCGCATAGAGCGTTTAGCGACGGCTTTTCCGCGCATCTTTGGTGCGGGTAAGCTCGCGCTTTTTGGCTTTCTCTTTATCACTGGCCCCGGCCATAGAGTCAAACGGGTTATCGCCTGAGCGGAACTCAAACCGCATGGGCGTGCCGCGCACCTTCAACACTTTACGGAAAGTATTGATCAGATAGCGGCGATACGCTTCAGGAACCGACGCGGTCTGATTGCCGTGCACAACGATAATCGGCGGATTACTGCCGCCCTGGTGGGCCATACGCAGCTTAATACGCCGCCCGTTAACCATCGGGGGCTGGTGCTGGCTGACCGCATCCTGTAACAGGGTCGTCAACCGGTTGGTCGACCAGTGTGCGTTGGCCGCATTGAATGCCCGCTCAATGGAGGGGTATAAATCACCCACTGCGGTACCGTGCAGAGCTGAAATAAAGTGCATTTCAGCGTAGTCGGCAAAGCCCAGGCGGCGCTTGATATCGGCACGCATCTTGTCTTTTGCTTCGCTCTCCAGACCATCCCACTTGTTGATCGCCAGTACCAGCGCACGCCCCGTTGTCAGCACGTAATCCAACAGGTGAAGATCCTGCTCAACCAGGCCGCTGCGGGCATCCAGTACCATCACCGCCACATGACACTCTTTAATCGCGTCAAGGGTTTTGATAATGGAAAACTTCTCGGCAATCTCGCTAACGTTCTTGCGGCGGCGAATACCGGCGGTGTCGATCAACACATACGGCTTGCCGCGGCGCTCGAAAGGAATCTCGATAGCATCACGCGTGGTACCGGCTTCATCGAACACTACGACGCGATCTTCACCCAGAAGGCGGTTGACCAGCGTGGATTTGCCCACGTTGGGGCGACCAATGACCCCAATGCGGATGCCTTTGGAACCGATATCCGCTGGAATGCTGGGGTCGCGCTCGGGAAACGGCTCAAGCACGGTATCAATCAGCGTTGAAACGTTACGTCCGTGCGCGGCAGCAATGGCCCAAGGGTCGCCAAGGCCCAGCTTCCAGAAGTCGGCCATGGCCGAGTGCTCTTCCAGGCCATCGGTCTTGTTCACCACCAACCAGGTTTTTTTCTGGTTAACGCGTAGATGGTTGGCAATCGCTTCATCCGCTACGTTAAGCCCGGCACGGGCATCGACCAGGAACAGGACAATATCGGCTTCATCAATCGCGGCAAGCGACTGTTCTGCCATCGCCGCATCAATGCCTTCCTCATCACCACTGATACCGCCGGTATCAATCACCGTATAGGCTTTGCCGCCCAGCATGCCGTTGCCATACTTGCGGTCGCGGGTGAGGCCGGGAAAGTCGGCCACGAGTGCATCACGCGAACGCGTTAGGCGGTTAAACAGTGTCGATTTGCCCACATTGGGGCGACCGACCAAAGCAATGACGGGTGTCATGGAGTGACTTCCAGGGTTTCCAGACGACCATTGTCGGCCTGGACATGAATGGTGCTGCCATCAGTAATGGGGGACACGCTAATGCCGGATTTATGCACCCGGGTGCGGCCCACGATGTTACCTTCACGCGCGTCGATCAAATGGACATAACCTTCAAAATCGCCAACCACGATACGGCCATCAGCAAAGGCTGGGGCGGTAAGCCAGCGATCTTCAAGTTCATTGTTACGCCATATTTCTTGGCCATTTTCGGCATCAAGCGCGACGAGGTGGCTGTCGTCGGTAACCACATAAAGATAGTTACCCACCATCAGCGGTGAATGGCGGCTAGAGAGATTACTTTCCCAGAGTACGCTGCCGCGTGTGGCTTCCAGTGCCACCACGCGACCGTTGTAACTGGTGACAAACAGGCGGCCGTCAGGCGTAATCAGCGGCTGGCCGGCAATATCGACCAGTCGCTCAACTTCGCTACGGCCACTGGGGGTGGCGATTTGCATATCCCACAGCGGCTGGCCGCTACGGTTATCAAGCGTGGCCAGGCGTCCGTTTGCGAGGCCGACGAAAGTGACCGGGTCAATGACCATCGGCGTCCCGGTACCGCGAAGGGTAAGGGCAGGCTGAGAACTGGTATAAACCCAGCGCTCCTGGCCGTTGGTGCGGTCTAGTGCCGTTATCTGACCATCAACGCTTTGTACGACCAGCAATTGCTGGTTGGCTTGAGGCGCGGCCAGCACTTCGCTGGATACTCTGGAGCGCCAGCTGACGCTGCCATCGCGTTGATCCAGTGCAATCACTTCACCGTTGCGAGTGCCCAGGTAGACCTGGCCTGCAATCGCGGTCAGTGCGCTGGAGATCGGTGTATCAAGCTCTACGCGCCACTCACGATTACCGGTATTAGCGTTTAACGCCATGACCAGGCCTTGTGCATCGGCAGCAAAGATCGTGCTGCCTTCACGGGAAGGGGCGATAGGGTAACGCGCACGGCCCAGGCCGCTGCCAATATTCTGGCGCCACTGGGTGGTCAGATTTGATGTTTCATCAAAGCTACGCAGCTCTTTGGGCGTATACGCGGGTTCGCCTTTATTGGCACAACCTGCCAGTAGAGCAATGGCTACCGCACCTAGCGTCACGCGCATGATCTGTTTGGAAAGACGCAGATTCATCATTGTGTCGCCTCCTCGGCGCCAAGATCGTCAAGCTTGAATGGTACGCCGTAAAGCGTTTGGTCGAGGCTCTCCGCAAGTTCCAGCGCGTTTTGCCAAGCGCTCCGCGCCTGATTGGTTTGCTCCAAGGCTGCGTAGGCGTCACCGCGGACGTTGGCTTGCTGCGCCGCCAGGGCTTCGCTGATCGGCTCATCCAGTAAAGCAAGTGCCGCTTCAGGATTACCGTTGGCGACCTCAATGCGTGCCAGACGCAGCCAGGCCAGGCTTTGCACATAGCGACGCGATGAGTTATCGGCTACCTGTTCAAGAGAGATTTTTGCCGCATCGATATCGCCCTGCTGTACAGCTAACCGAGCGTCCATAAGCAGCGCCAATTCAGCATAGAGCGTTTTGCCGTAATCGTCGGTAAGCTCGCTAATGAGCTCGCGGGCGCTGGCCGTTTGCTGCTCATCCAGCTCGTTGGCCGTGGCAACGTTGACCAATTGCTGGTAGCGCACCGAGGCGGCTTCCGACTGGCCTTGCTGATAGTTTTGCCATGCATTCCAGCCAAAGACGCCCGCAGCAGCAAGAGCGGCACCTGCAATCAGAGAGGTTCCATTCTCTTTCCACCAGCGCTTAACGATGTCCAGCTGCTCTTCTTCGCTTCGATCCGCCACGGGCGGCCTCCTATTGCATAAAATCGCCGCAGCACAGCGGCGATTAGTTATTTGTAAGCGCACAGCGCCTGTTCGGTTGGCTTAGTGGGCCAGCAGGTCGCCTAGCGTGGCAGAAAGTGCCGCTTGGCTCACGCGCTGCTGTTCGCGGTCATCGCGCAAGAACTTAAGCGTGGCGGCGTGTTCGGCCAGTTCGTCCTCGCCCAGCAGGATGGCGATGGGCGCAGCGCTTTTGTCGGCCTTTTTCATGCGGCTCTTAAAGCTACCGCCGCCGCAGTGCAGTTGAAGGCGCAAGTCGGGAAGCTCACTACGCAGCTGTTCGGCAAGCGTGAGCGCGGCAATCGTTGCATTATCGTCCATAGGCAGGAGATAGACATCGCAGCCGCCCAGGGCTTCGTCCGGCACCAGGTTTAGCGTCTCCAGCAACAGGATTAACCGCTCAATACCCATGGCGAACCCAACCGCCGGGGTCGGTTTGCCGCCCAGCTGTTCCACCATGCCATCGTAACGACCGCCAGCACATACCGTGCCCTGGCTACCCAGCGCACTGGTGGTCCATTCGAACACCGTACGGCAGTAGTAGTCGAGCCCGCGCACCAGACGAGGGTTGATCACAAAGGGGATACCCGCCGCATCCAGCATGGCTTTCAGCTGCTCGAAGTGTTCGCGCGATGCATCATCAAGATGATCCATGAGCTGCGGGGCGCCGTTAAGCATGTCCGCCATGGCCGGGTTTTTAGAGTCCAGAATGCGCAGCGGGTTAGTGATCAAACGGCGCTGGGAGTCCTCGTCGAGAATCTCGCGGTGCTGCTCAAAGTAGGTCACCAACTTATCGCGGTAGGCGGCGCGCGCCTCGGACGAACCCAGCGAGTTAAGCTCAAGCGTGACATGCTCAAACAGGCCTAGCTCTTTCCACAGGCGTGCCGAGAGCAGAATCACTTCGGCATCGATATCCGGCCCTTCAAAGCCGTATGTCTCAACACCTACCTGATGAAACTGGCGATAGCGGCCTTTTTGAGGGCGCTCGTGACGAAACATCGGACCCTGGTACCAAAGTCGTTGGGTCTGGTTGTAGAGCAGGCCGTGTTCCATCGCTGCGCGCACGCAACTGGCGGTGCCTTCAGGACGCAGTGTCAGGCTATCGCCGTTGCGGTCGTCGAAAGTGTACATCTCTTTTTCGACGATATCGGTCACTTCACCAATCGAGCGGGCGAACAGCGCTGTTTGCTCGACAATCGGCGTGCGAATTTCATCGAAGCCGTAGCGATGCATTAACTGACGTACTTTGGTCTCAAAAAATTGCCAGCGAGGACTATCGCTGGGCAACAGGTCGTTCATACCACGGATGGCTTGAATCTTTTTAACAGCGGACTTGCTCAATGAAAACTCCTCGTTCTGCATCCTGGCTGATGCATGGCCCCGGCATTAAACGCTGCGGGCGATCATGTCATCTTCTTGCTGCTGTTTTTGGCGCACTTTTTCGCGGATCATCCGCTCAAGATCATCCACCAGGTGGTCGTTACGCAGTTTGCTGGCCGGTTTGCCGTCGATATACACCAGGTTGGCGGGGCTGCCGCCGGTCAGGCCAATATCGGTCTCTTTTGCTTCACCCGGGCCGTTAACGACGCAGCCAATCACCGAAACATCCAGCGGCGTCATGATGTCTTCCAGACGCTCTTCAAGCTGATTCATGGTGCTGATAACGTCAAAGTTTTGGCGTGAGCAGCTGGGGCAGGCAATAAAGTTGATGCCCTTGGCGCGCAGGCGCAGGCTTTTGAGCATATCAAAGCCGACTTTAATCTCTTCTATCGGGTCGGCGGCAAGTGACACACGAATCGTGTCGCCGATACCATCCATTAGCAGCATACCCAAGCCAATAGACGACTTAACGGTGCCCGAGCGCAGCCCGCCTGCTTCGGTAATCCCCAAGTGAAGCGGCTGCTCAATGCGCGTGGCAAGGTCCCGGTAAGCCGCAACGGCCATAAACACATCAGAGGCTTTTACGCTGACCTTGTACTCTTGAAAATCGAGCCGATCCAGGTGGTCGATATGGCGCATGGCGGATTCCACCAGCGCGGCAGGCGTGGGCTCGCCATACTTTTTCTGAAGGTCTTTTTCCAACGAACCGGCGTTAACGCCAATGCGGATAGGAATGCCGTTATCACGTGCGGCACTCACCACCGCGCGTACGCGGTCTTCACGGCCAATATTGCCGGGGTTGATGCGCAGGCAGTCAACGCCTAGCTCCGCGACGCGCAGGGCGATCTTGTAGTCAAAGTGAATGTCGGCCACCAACGGCACACCCACCTGCTGCTTGATTTTTCCAAAGGCTTCCGCAGCGTCCATGTCCGGTACGGAGACGCGTACGATGTCAGCACCGGCTTTTTCCAACTGCTGAATCTGCCCAACGGTAGCCGCCACGTCCAGCGTGTTGGTGTTGGTCATGCTCTGTACGGAAATAGGCGCATTTCCGCCTACCGCCACATTGCCGACGTGAATCTGGCGGGACTGGCGGCGTTTTATCGGAGAAGGGGCGTGCATAAGACGGGTCACTCTCCCAGGGTGAATCGGGCGACATTGTTGGCGCCTGCGCGTTCTGCAAGGTTGATCTGCTCACCTTGGTAACGCAGTACGACGCCAGTGGCGTTTCCTACGGTTAAACGAAACGGCGGCACACCTTCAACGGTTACATTGGTGCCGGGCGTTTGTAAGCCAACAAATACACGTTGATTGTTGGCATCGAAAATTTCAGTCCAGGACTGCTCGTTAAACGTGAGCTCCATCTGACCTGGGTTGCCTGCCGGGGCCGTTGCCGCTTCCTCGGGGGCACCTTCATCAGCGTCTGCTGCATCAGTATTGGTCGCATCCGTATCTGCCGCAATATCAAGCGCGGCAGACTCGTCGACTGTCGCGGTCTGCTCCGCGTTATCAGTAGGCAGTGTTTCACTATTACCAGCGGTACCACCCGTGGCCGTATCGTTTTCCGGCTGGGCAGGCGAGGTGATGGCGGGCTGCTGAGGCGGCGTGGGCTCAGCGCCGGTATCTGATACCGGCGGTACTTCGCTACCTTCTTCAACGCTGGACGTCTCATTAAAGCCAGGCGGCTCGCTGCCACCACGGCTCTGCCACCACATGACGGTTACGCCGATCAGGCCAGCAATCACCAGCAAGGTCACCAGCTTAAATAGCCAGGCGCCCAGCTTTGAGGGGGGCCGACTAACCGCCACCGGAATAACTTTTCGCTCGGCATCCGCGGCGCCATAGCGCTCCTGGTAGGCGTCCAGGATCATATGCTCGCTCAGACCCAGGTATTTGGCGTAGGAGCGCAGGTAGCCACGACGGTAAGCAATAACCGGAATTTCGTCATAATGATCATGCTCAAGGCCATCAACGACGGCCGGGCGTAAATTAAGCGCGCGCGCCGCCTCTCCAATGGGCACGCCGAGCTCTTCTCGTTGGCGCAAGAGCATCTCACCGGGAGAGGAGGTGGTACGGGAGGAAGTAACGCTATCTTGTAACTGTGTGTCGCTCATGGCTGAGCATCCTTAAAAAATTAAGTGGTCAGGGCGTCAGTTCATAAGGCCAAGCTGGCGCTGGTAATCGGCTGCCGTGGCATGGTCGCCTTGGGCATGAGCGATATCAATTGCCATTTCCAGCGCTGCCCGGTCTGGCCCGGCCAACTGCAAATAGGTGTGCAACGGTGACCAGGCCTCATGGTAATTGCCCTGTGAAACTTCCAGTTCGGCTAACGTCAAGTACCCCCGCGACTGCCGCGGGTCGATACGCTGCGCGCGGGCTAAACGCCCACGCGCTTTATCAAATTCTTCCAGCGCCAAATAACATTGGCCCAGGTTGGTAAAAAGCTGGGCACGGTTGGCGTACTGGGCATCGTTAGATGCGTTTTCCAACTGATCGCAAGCGGCAGCAATATGCCCCTGCTGATACAAAAATGCCGCGTAATTATTGCGGGCACGGGTAAATGTCGGGTCGGCGTCGATCGCTTGTTTAAAATATTGGTCGGCAAGTTCGATGTCGCCCTGCTGTTGATAGACCATGGCTAAGGCCTGCAATGCTTTGGCATGGTGCGGGTCGATCTCCAGCGCGTGACCCAGGGCGGCGCGCGCCCGTGGGAGATTGTTGCGCTCCAGGTAGGCAACGCCGAGCTGCGTATAGGCATCCTTGGCGTCATTGCTTGCCTGAGAGGGTAACGTGTTTGATGTGGCACAACCGGCGAGCCATACGCTGCTCAACAGTACAGCGAACATGGGCACCCTAAACGGGTTAAAACGCCTGTAGTGACAGATCATGTTGATCCTCATGGTGTAAATAGCTAACTAACCGCCGGCACAACGAATAAACCGTGTCCATCAAAGCGCTGTGCTCGTCGGAAGTCAAGATAAGCACCGTTTAGTCAGCGTCAATCTGTACCGATTGGATATAGCGAGCGCTACGCTTTGTCCGGTCTTTCACGCGTCCCACTAACTGACCGCAGGCTGCGTCGATATCCTCACCCCGAGTCATACGAACCGTCGCGTTATACTCCAAATCATACAGCCACTGTTGAAAGCGCATGACCTGGTTGCGTGATGGTTTTTCATATCCTGAGTTAGGAAACGGGTTAAACGGTATCAAATTAATCTTACAGGGCAACTCTTTAAGCAGCGCGGCGAGCTGTTCGGCATGCTCTTGCTGGTCGTTAACATCCTTGATCAGCGTGTATTCAATAGTGACCTGGCGATTGTCCGGGCACTTGGACAGGTAGCGATGACACGCATCCAGCAACATTTGGATGTTGTATTTGCGGTTGATCGGCACCAGTTCATTGCGCAGCTCGTCTGTCGAGGCATGCAGCGAAATAGCCAGGCTAACGTCCATCTCGTCGCCGAGTTTGTCGATCATCGGCACAACGCCTGAGGTCGACAGCGTAACGCGGCGCTTGGAGAGCCCGTAGCCGTTGTCATCCAGCATTAACTTCATGGCCGGCACTACGTTGTCAAAGTTGAGCAGGGGTTCGCCCATGCCCATCATGACCACGTTGGTAACCGGGCGGTTAGCGGTGTCACGGCGCGGCCCGACGCTGCGCTGTGCAACCCATACCTGGCCAATGATTTCGGCGGCGGTAAGGTTACGCTGAAAGCCCTGTTTGCCGGTGGAGCAGAAACTACAGTCCAGCGAGCAGCCCACTTGAGAAGAGACGCACAGCGTACGCCGCTTGCCGTTTTCAGCGGGAATCAGCACGGTTTCAACGTAGCTGCCATCCTCTACTTCTAATACCCACTTACGGGTACCGTCGGCTGAGGTGCCTTCGTAAATAACGCTGGGACCACGAATTTCGGCCACTTTTGCCAGCTTTTCGCGCAACGGTTTGGACAGGTTGGTCATCGCGGTGAAGTCATCGCTACCTTCCTGGTGGATCCACTTCATCAACTGAGCGGCGCGGAATTTCTTCTCGCCAATCGACAAAAAGAACGCTTCCATCTGTTCGCGCGACATGCCAAGCAGGTTCTGGCGCTCAGGCGCTTTTGCCGCTGGCGTTTCACTGTCAGGCGCAGATTGGGGAGCGGGCGTATGTTGGGCTACGGTGGTGGTCATGGTGGTCAGCGTTCTAGAAAGGGCGGGGGCCAGGCCCCCGCGAAAATGGCCGGCAACGAATGTTGAAACGGCGCCGCTAAAAATTAGCGCGGGCAGATTTCGTCATTACCGAAGAAGTAGCTAATTTCGCGCGCAGCGCTTTCTGCAGAATCGGAACCATGGACAGCGTTAGCGTCGATTGTTTCCGCGAAGTCAGCACGAATAGTGCCCGGAGCCGCTTCTTTAGGGTTGGTAGCACCCATCAGGTCACGGTTTTTGGCAATCGCGCCTTCACCTTCAAGTACTTGAACAACCACCGGGCCGGACGTCATGAAGCCTACCAGGTCTTTAAAGAACGGACGCTCTTTGTGCTCGGCGTAGAAACCGCCCGCTTTCTCTTCAGAAAGGTGGGTCATTTTAGCGGCAACAACCTGCAGGCCGGCTTTTTCAAAGCGAGCGATGATGTCGCCAATGGCGTTTTTGGCAACGGCATCGGGCTTGATGATAGACAGAGTGCGTTCAGTAGCCATGTAAATATCTCCTTGAGGCCTTTAGAGAAAGGGATAAAGCAGAAATTGCCGCCTCGGCAAACCGGGGCGGCGAAGGAAAATCGTTTCGGCAAAATGACGGTAGTGTCCACCGATTACCGAGTGGGCGCGATTATAGCGCCTCAAGCGGGGGTTGAATACCGATGATGACATTGGCGCCTACGGTTTACACCGTAAAGCTTTCACCGCAGCCGCATTCATCTTTAACATTTGGGTTGTTGAACTTGAAAAAGCGGTTCAGCCCTTCGCTGACATAGTCCACTTCGCTACCATCCAGCATCTCAAGTGCATCAGGTGCCACATAAACGCTGGCGCCGTGATCTTCAAAGAGAACTTCGTCACTACCGACTTCATCGGCAAAGTCCAGCACATAGCTGTAGCCCGAGCAGCCGCTGGGCTTGACCGACACACGCAGACCCAAGCCTTGGCCACGTTCATCAAGCACATGGCGGATCTGTTGTGCGGCAGCTGGGGTAATGTTGAGTGTTGACATAAGGCGTGCTCCTTGTAAAAGCGCTAGCCGCTTAGCGTGGCAGTGTTCGTAAACCGCTCACCGCATGGCGAATGAGGGTTAGCGCGTGATCAATATCGTCTTGCGTGGTGAAGCGTCCAAAACTAAAGCGTAGCGATGAAAGTGCTAGCGTGCGCGGAACGCCTACCCCAAGTAAGACGTAAGAGGGGTCAACGCTTGCCGAGTTGCAAGCGGAGCCGGTAGAAACGGCCACATCGCGCAGGGCCATCAACAGCGACTCACCGTCGATGCCTTCAAACGCGAGGTTCAAGATATTGGGTACTGCGCGGTCAAGCGGAGTATTGGCCACCACGCCATCCAGCGTTTCAAGCCCCTTTAAAAAGCGCTGTTGTAGGTGCGTGATATGTGCCTGATCGTTAGTATGCTCTTTTTGTATTAACAAAAATGCTTCACCCATCCCGGCAATTTGATGCGTTGGGAGGGTGCCGGAGCGCATGCCGCGCTCATGCCCGCCACCGTGAATCAATGCCTCAAGGCGAATGTCCGGGTGGCGTTTTACATACAGCGCGCCCACTCCTTTGGGGCCATAGGTTTTATGTCCGGAAAGGGACATTAAATCGATCTTTTGCGCCACCACGTCCAAAGGGATTCGGCCAACGGCCTGAGCTGCATCGGTATGGAAAACCGCGCCAAATTCATGAGCGACCTCGGCGAGTGCGGCAATATCGTTAATACTGCCTAGCTCGTTGTTGACCGCCATTAACGAAACCAGTGCGGTGTCATCCCGCATGGCAGCACGTAGCATCTCCGGCGAAATGGTGCCGTCGTGCGCGGGCGTAAGCCAGGTAACGTCAAAGCCTTCGCGCTCAAGCGCAACCGCTGTATCAATGATTGCCTTATGCTCAATGGTAGAGGTAACCAGGTGCATGCCGCGTTCACGGTTGGCACGCAGGTAGCCAATCAGCGCCAGGTTGTCAGCTTCCGTAGCACCGCTGGTCCAGACAATCTCACGCGGGTCGGCGCCAATGGTATCGGCTACCTGGCGACGCGCCTGCTCCACCACCTGTTCAGCCTGCCAGCCCAGCATATGGCTGCGCGAGGCAGGATTGGCAAATAGCTGGTCAGCGGTCAGGTAGCGCTGCATAACCTCGGCCACGCGGGTATCCACCGGCGTAGTGGCGGCGTAATCCAGATAAATAGGCAGTGAAGGTGTGGTTGTCGTCGTCATGAAGACCCGCTTAATTCAATAGCGCCAGGGCAGCGGTAATAACGCCCTTGGCCATTACGGTGATGAGGCGAGAATACCCGCTTCAACGCGATTTTTTTGCCGTGAGGCAATACGTAGAACATCGGGGCGCTGCATCAATTGGGCAAGGGTGATGTCATCAAGAAAATGCCGAATCTGGCCGGATAATTCGCACCACAAGTGGTGGGTCAGGCAAGTGTTTCCCTGCTGGCAGTCGGATAATCCTTGGCAGCGGGTGGCATCTACCGTTTCATCAACGGCATCAATAACCGCTGAAACGCTAATATCGGCCGCCGGTTTGGCCAGCAAATAGCCGCCGCCCGGACCGCGAACGCTGCGGACAAGCCCAGAACGGCGCAGGCGCGCAAACAGCTGCTCAAGGTAGGAGAGGGAAATCCCCTGACGCTGCGAAATATCCCCCAGACTGGTCGGGCTGAGTTCGCCGTTCAACGCCAGGTCGAGCATGGCGGTGACGGCGTAACGGCCTTTGGTAGTTAAACGCATGACAGGCACCTCGACACTGAACGTTCAGCGTGCTCCCGGCAAATGTGCTGCCATTATGGGAAAGCCTGAGTAGTTTGGTCAACCTTTAGCCGGAGGCGGCGTGTTGTCATCCGAGCTTTTTGGGGCGCAACCGGTATCGTTTTCGTCCAGAATATCGGCGAAGTCTTCATCACGCAGCGCGGGCAGGCTTCCTTCATGGTAACTGCCATCAAGCTTACGCAGCGTTGAGCACATGCGTTCAATGCGCTCATCCACTGCGTGCATGTGATCCAGCATTGCCTGCATGGAGCGGGCCACCGGGTCGGGCATGTCCTGGCTGACACCGTAGGCGTCAAAACCAAATTTTTGGCAGATGGCCTCGCGACGAACCGGGTCTACCTCTAGCGCTTCTTCAACATCGGGGTCGGTGCGTTTAACAATCTTGCCGGGAATGCCCACCACCGTTGCGCCAGGCGGTACTTCCTTGGTGACCACCGCGTTCGAGCCAACCTTTGCACCCGCACCCACGGTAAAGGGGCCGAGAATCTTGGCTCCCGCGCCGACAATGACGCCATCCCCTAGCGTGGGGTGACGCTTGCCCTTGTTCCAGCTGGTGCCGCCGAGTGTGACGCCCTGATACAGCGTTACGTTGTCACCAACCTGCGCGGTTTCTCCAATCACGACCCCCATGCCGTGATCAATAAAAAAGCGCCTACCGATAATGGCCCCAGGGTGAATTTCGATGCCGGTCAGCCAGCGGGAAAACGTCGACAGCGTACGGGCCAGCCATTTCAGGTTTTTTTTCCATAGCCAGTGACCGCAACGATGAATTAACAGCGCGTGAAGGCCGGGATAGTTGGTCAGTACCTCTAAAAAGTTGCGGGCCGCCGGGTCGCGGTCAAATACGCTGTTAATGTCTTCACGTAGGCGTTGGAACATGAGTGATCCTTGGTCAGGGCTGGCTCGCGGTCATTTAAGGCATCGCGGATGACGTAACGCATCGTTCATCGTTAGCAGGATAGCGAGGTTGGGGCGCGGGTGCGTAACTTCAAGTTATGCCCCACCCCAGGTTTGCGGATGCCGGTTACTGTTTGTCTGCTGATTTTTCCGTTGCGGTTAAAATGCCGCGTAAAATGTTCATCTCCATTTTTTCGGGGCGGGCGCGCAAATAGAGCCTACGTAGCCGCGCCATCAGCTGACGAGGTTGGGCCGGGTCATGAAACTCAATGGTAATCAGTGTGCGCTCCAGGTGCTCGAAATAACGCTCCAGCTCTTCGTGGGGCACTAGCTCATCATCAGTATCAGGCGTGGGCGCTACGTCCTGCTGGCTTAACCAGGCCATGCGGCTCTCGTAGGCAAGTACCTGAACGGCGGCGGCTAGATTCAGCGAGCTAAAGTCAGCATTGGTGGGGATGTGGACATGGGCGTGGCAGCGCTGCAGTTCGGCGTTGGTCAGGCCGCTATCTTCCCGGCCAAAGACCAGTGCGACGCGTGATGTTGATGCCTGACATTCACCGGGTAGACGGTCTGCCAGTTCGCGCGGCGTCAGCATGGGCCAGGGCAGGGTGCGCGAGCGCGCGCTCGCGCCAACGGCCAGCGTGCAGTCGGCAACGGCGTCTTCAAGCGTTGCATGTACGCTGGCCTGATGCAGAAGATGATCCGCACCGGAGGCGCGCGAAATGCTGTCCTGAGTAATGATCTCGCAGCGCGGAGCCACCAGCGCCAAATCGGCCAGACCCATGTTGTGCATGGCGCGAGCAACGCCGCCGATGTTGCCTGGATGGCTGGTGCCGATTAAAACGATACGAATGCGCTCAAGCATAATGATAGGGCTCGATAAATGTGAACAGGGCTTGATGAAGAACAGGGCTTGATACTGAACATAGCGAACAAACGCGGAAAACGAGCAGTTTAGCACGAGTCGATAGCGTGCCCGAGAGGGGTCTGCTAGAATTGCGCGCCATAGGCAATTATTCCTTCGCCTAACGTTCTTTAACATCACTGTGACAAGGCCCGATCATGAATCCGATGGTCCAATTTACGTTGCGCGCAGCGCGCAGCGCAGTTGAACAGTTTCAACGTGTTCGTGAGCGTATCGAAAACGCTCATGAAGAATCCAATCTTGACCGTCTGCTTGAAGACGCGGCGCGCAAGGCCGAGGCGACCATTATCCACCAGTTGGAGCGTGGCTACCCCCAGCATGGCTATGTGGGTCGTTACACCTCGCATAAAGCGGGTGAAGGCGAAGGTAGTGAGACCGTTTGGAAGATCGAACCCATTCATGGCTACTCTAATTTAGCGGTAGCGGGTAAAGGCTTTGCTCTCTCAGTGGTGTGTCTGGTTAAAGGGCGCCCGGAACACGCGGTGGTGATCTCACCGTTTGGCGATGATGAATATATCGCTAGCCGTGGTCGTGGCGCTCAACACAATGGCAAGCGTATGCGGGTTAGTAAACCCACCGCGATTACCGGTACGCGTTTGGCCATGAGCCTGCCCGAAGCGTGGCTGCGCCCTGGCAACTTGCCGGCATTTCTTACCGTTACCCAGCAGCTTGCACCTCAGGTAGAAACCCTTGTCGCGACGGGCTGTGGCCTGCTGGACATGTGTGAGCTGGCAAGCGGCCGAGTGGACAGCGCCTTTGTGCTGGGTATGGAAGAGCAGGATATGCAGGTGGGCTCACTGTTTTTGAAAGAAGCCGGCGCGCTAATGGGCACACCCGATGGCCAGCCGAGCGTTAAGGTAGAAGGCCAACTGATGGCCGCAGGCCCACGTCTTTACAAGGCGTTGATCAAACAGCTGGCGCCGCATTTTTGATGGGCTGGCAGTAAAAAAATGAATGGTTGGAAACGGACCGTTAGAAGTGAATGGTGGGTAGTGAGCAGCACGCTGTGAATGTTGAGTGGTAGGCGTTCCAGGTTGCCAGCCACTTACTAAAAAGGCTCTGTCGGGTTAATCCGGCAGAGCCTTTTTGCGTTATACCAGAACGGCTTGTTACGGCAGCTCTTCTTCCTCTTCATCAAGCTCTTTTTTGGTGGGGATTAAGTCCTCACGCGAAAGCTTGAGCGGTATAAGCAGCGCGCCCGAGATGTAAATAGAGGAGAACGTGCCGACGCCAATGCCGATCAGCAAGGCGATAGCGAAGTTCTCGATCATATCGCCACCGAGGATTAACAGTGCAATCAGTACCAGTATGGTCGTGCCGGAGGTTGCCAGCGTGCGCGATAGCGTGGCGTTGATGGCTTCGTTGATGATCTGCGCCATATCGTCGATACGTGACGTGCGGATGTTCTCACGAATACGGTCATAGACGACGATCGTGTCGTTCAACGAGTAGCCGATAACCGCCAGAATCGCCGCCAGCACGGTCAGGTCGAACTCAAGATGAAAGAGTGCGAACACGCCCACAACGATAATCACATCGTGAAGCAGCGCCAACAGTGCGCCGATGGCAAACTTGTACTGGAAGCGAAAAGCGACATACAGCATGACCACGCCGAGCGCGACCAGTAGGCCAAGGCCACTTTGATCGCGCAGTTGGTCGCCCACCTGGGCGCCAACAAACTCAGCGCGCACCAGAGTAACGCTGTCGCCACTGGCACTCAGCAGGTTGACAACGTCGCTGCCCACGTCAGGATCAAAGGCCTGTTGCAGGCGAATAAGCACCTCGGTTGATGCGCCAAACGTTTGCACCGAAACGTCCTGGAAGCCGCTTTCCACCAGCAGAAGGCGAATGGCATCCAGCGAGGGTGCGGCACCGTAACGAACTTCCACCAGCGTGCCGCCAGTGAAGTCGAGCCCCAGGTTGAGCTGTTGGAAGAGCAGGGCGCCAATCGACACGATGAGCATCACTGCCGAGGCGATAAACGCAATGTTGCGCCGCCCCATAAAGTCGATTTGCAGTTGTGATAGGGGTTTCATTGCCACCTCTTACATTCGGGGCTGAGCACGGGGTTCAGGTCCATGTTCTTCAGATCCATGTTTTTCAGATCCATAGCTTTTTGACGGGTCGGCTGCCATAGGTCAGGTTGACCAGGGCACGCGTCACCATTAGCGCGGTGAACATGGACGTCAAGATGCCGATAGACAGCGTGACCGCAAAGCCTTTGACGGGGCCGGTACCAATCGAGAACAGAATGATCGCCACTAACAGCGTGGTAATATTGGCATCGACAATCGAGGTAAAGGCACGCTCATAGCCTGCATGAATGGCCTGCTGAATCGACAGCCCGTTACGCAACTCTTCACGTATTCGCTCAAAGATCAGGACGTTGGCATCCACCGCCATGCCCAGCGTTAGCACGATGCCCGCGATGCCAGGCAGGGTGAGCGTGGCGCCCAGCATCGACATGACCGCGACCAGAATCGTCAGGTTAAGGGCGAGCGCAATGTTGGCAAAAATGCCAAACACTTTATAGCGCGCCAGCATAAACAGCACGAGCAGCAGTAGGCCCACCTGAACAGAGAGCAGGCCGCGCTGAATGTTTTCCGCACCCAGGCTTGGGCCGATAGTGCGCTCCTGTACAAAGTAGATCGGCGCCGCCAGCGCACCTGAACGTAGCAGCAGCGACAGTTCGGCAGCTTCAGTGGGAGAGTCGAGCCCGGTGATTCGGAAGCTGTTGCCCAGCGCGCTTTGAATGGTGGCGAGGCTTATCAGGCCGCGCTCTACATAAGGCTCACGCTCAATCGTCTCTTCGCCGGTCTCAGGGTCAATGACGACCGTATCTTCGCTCTTGTGCTCGATAAATAGCACCGCCATATTGCGACCAATATTGGTGCGCGTGGCGCGGTTCATCAGCGTGCCGCCAGTGCCATCCAGGTTGATATTTACCTGCGGACGACCGTTTTCATCAAAACTGTTACTGGCGCTGGAAACGCTGTCGCCGGTAATGATCACATCGCGCATTAGCTCGGCAGAGCGTGATGCATCATTACGGAATACGTGAGTTTCCGTTTCCATGCTCGGCGTGTCGTTACGAGCTTCCAAGCGGAACTCAAGGTTGGCGGTCGCGCCCACGATCCGTTTGGCGGCCACTGTGTCCTGTACGCCGGGGAGTTCAACCACGATCTGGTTAGGACCTTGACGCTGCACCATCGGCTCGGCAACACCCAACTCGTTCACCCGGTTACGCAGGGTGGTCAAGTTTTGGTTGATGGCGTAGTCCTGAATTTCGTTAATGGTCTGATCGCTCAGCGCCATCACCAGCCTGGAGGAGCGGCCGCTGCCTTCATTGGTATAGTCAAAGTTGGGGAAGTCACGGCTGATCAAACGGCGTGCATTGTCGCGGTCTTCAGTGCTTGCAAAGTCGATGGAGAGGGAGCGGCCTTCAACATCGGTATTGCGGTAACGAATACGCTCGCTACGCAACAGCTCGCGCATGGCGCTGGCATTCACTTCCAGGCGCTGGGTGAGTGCCGCTTCCATATCCACTTCCAAAAGGAAGTGAACGCCACCGCGCAGGTCAAGCCCCAGTGTCATGGGGGAGGCGGAAAATGCTTGCAGCCAGGCCGGCGTGGCTTCTGCCAGGTTTAGCGCGACCGTTGCGTCATTGCCTAAAAGGTCGGCGGCAATATCGCGAGCATTGAGCTGGTCGTTGTCGTTACGCAGGCGAATTAGCCACAGGCCGTTAACTTCTTCGACGCCTTTAACAGCGATGCCGTTTTCGCCGAGTGCGTTCTCAACGCGTTCAATTTGGCGCTCATTCAGCGTTTCGCCTTGGGCGCTACTGAGCTGAATAGCGGGATCTTCGGGGAATAAGTTGGGAAGCGAATAGATAAGGCCAACCACCAGGACGACCAGTATCAGCAGATACTTCCACAGGGGGTAACGGTTGAGCATGCAAGCCCTGCCTTCAATTACAAACGGAATTGCTGTGCGGGGAGCCCCACGCACAGCAAAATTTACCATCGTATCTACCATGGCACCCCTGCCGGGGTGGCTGGCACTGAATCGGCAGGGGTGTTTTAAGCGTTAGATGGACTTAATGGTGCCCTTCGGCAGCACGGCAGCAACGGCGTTTTTCTGTACGTTGACTTCGGTGCCTTCAGATACTTCCAGGGTCAGGAACTCATCACTGACTTTGGTGACGCGGCCAACCAGGCCACCACCGATCACGACTTCATCGCCTTTGTCCAAGCTGGTGACCAGCTGTTTGTGCTGCTTGGCACGTTTAGCTTGGGGGCGCCACAGCAGGAAATAGAAAATCAGCACAAAGCCGACCAACATAACGATTTGTGCGATGCCACCGCCAGCTGCCCCTTCCTGGGCATGGGCTGATGAGATGAAGAAATCCAGCATTGCAGAGAACTCCTGGGTTAAGACCCTTAATGGGTGAAAGGGTTAGAGGGGGCGCTAATTAACAATTATGTTGATAAGCGGCCCTTGATTCACCCGTCAGAGCGGGTGATGACTATTCGGCCAGGGGAGGCACCGGCAGGCCGCGCCGAGCATAAAAGCCTTCCACAAAGGTCGTCAATGTACCCGCTTCGATTGCCGCGCGCAAATCAGCCATTACACGCTGGTAGTAGCGTAAGTTATGGATGGTATTGAGCATCGAACCCAGCATTTCATTGCAGCGGTCCAGGTGGTGCAAATAGCCGCGCGAGAAATTCTTGCAGGTATAGCAGTCACAACCCTCTTCAAGGGGGCTGGTGTCATGGCGATGCTTGGCATTACGAATCTTGACTGTACCGTCAGCGGTAAACAGGTGGCCATTACGTGCGTTGCGGGTCGGCATGACGCAGTCGAACATGTCGACGCCCCGGCGCACGCCTTCCACCAGGTCCTCAGGCTTGCCCACGCCCATCAGGTAGCGTGGTTTATCGTCTGGCATCCAGGTGGGCAGGTAATCCAGCACTTTGATCATCTCTTCTTTGGGCTCGCCAACGGAAAGCCCGCCAATCGCCAGGCCGTCAAAGCCGATCTCCAAGAGGCCTTTGAGCGAGCGCTCGCGAAGCTCCGGGTGCATGCCGCCCTGAATGATGCCGAAAAGCGCGGAAGGCGAGTCACCGTGGGCGTCGCGTGAGCGTTTGGCCCAACGCAGCGACAGCTCCATGGATTTCTCGGCTTCTTCAAATGTGGCCGGGTAGGGCGTGCACTCGTCAAAAATCATCACCACATCAGAACCCAGCGAGCGCTGCACGGCCATGGACTCTTCCGGCCCCATAAAGACCTTACTGCCATCCACCGGCGAGCGGAAGTGCACGCCCTGCTCGGTGATCTTGCGCGTCTCGCCTAATGAGAACACCTGAAAGCCGCCGGAGTCGGTGAGGATCGGCTTGTCCCACTGGGCGAAGTCGTGCAGGTCGCCGTGGGCTTCAATGACCTCGGTACCCGGGCGCAACCACAGGTGGAAGGTGTTGCCCAGAATGATTTCAGCGCCGATCTCCTTGATGGAGTCTGGCGTCATGCCTTTTACCGTGCCGTAAGTGCCCACCGGCATAAACGCAGGGGTTTCGACCGTGCCACGGGGGAAGTGGAGGCGACCGCGACGAGCGCGGCCATCGTCGGCCAAGCGCTCAAAGCGCATAAAGCATTCGTTTCGCATTGTGGTAACTCGTCAAAAAATCATCGGTAAAACGCTAAGGGCAACGTAAAGGCGCTTAGCGGGTGAGCAGCATCGCATCGCCATAACTAAAGAAAGCGTAGCGTTCGGCAACGGCTTCACGGTAGGCGTTCATCATCGTGTCATAACCGGCAAACGCCGATACCAGCATCAAAAGTGTCGATTCCGGCAGGTGGAAGTTGGTAATCAACGCATCCACACAGCGCCACTCGTAGCCGGGGTAGATGAAAATATCCGTATCCCCGCTGTAGGGCGCTATCTGCCCATCGCTGCTTTTCTGGCAGGCGCTTTCCAAACAGCGCACGCTGGTGGTGCCGACGGCAATGACCCGGTTGCCTGCGGCTTGCGCCTCGCGTACCTGCTGGCAGGTGGCTTCTGACACCTCGATCCACTCGCTGTGCATATGGTGTTCAAGAATATTGTCCACCCGCACTGGCTGAAAAGTGCCCGCGCCCACATGCAGAGTGACAAACGCGCTGTTGATGCCTTTTTCAGCCAAGGCATCCAGCAGCGGTTGGTCGAAATGTAGGCCCGCCGTGGGAGCGGCCACGGCACCATCTCGGCGGGCATAAACGGTTTGATAGCGCTCGCGGTCGCTGAGCTCGTCTTCCCGCGTGATATAGGGCGGCAACGGCATATGACCATGCTGCTCTAATAGCGCGATCATTGGCGTGTCGCCCAAAAAGCGCAGCTCAAACAGCGCATCGCGGCGGCCTTCCACCACGGCGTGAATATCACCTTCAAAAATCAGCTCGGTGCCGGGCTTGGGCGATTTGCTCGAGCGTATATGCGCCAGGCCCCGATGGCTATCCAGCGGGCGCTCAAGCAGCATCTCTACCTTGCCGCCGCTGGCTTTATGGCCGTGTAGACGGGCGGGGATCACGCGGGTATCGTTAAATACCAGCAAATCGCCCGGGTTTAGGCGCTCAAGAAGATCCGTAAACTGGCGATGCTCAAGCGCGCCGATCTGACCATCCACGCACAGCAAACGGCAGTCGCTGCGCTGCTCAGAAGGGTAGTGAGCAATCAGCTCATCGGGTAGCTCGAAATAAAAGTCCGCGCGCTGCATGGGTTGGCTCTTAACAGTGGTCAAACAGGCGGCATAGGATACCCCCTTCGCTAGATAAAGTCAGTCAATGTGATTGACCTCAAGGGTTATCTCCGTATAATGCGCATCCATTGCCGGTGTGGCGGAATTGGTAGACGCAGCGGATTCAAAATCCGCCGCCTTTACGGGTGTGCCAGTTCGAGTCTGGCCACCGGCACCAAATTTTAGGGCTTAGCGTTTATCGCTAGGCCCTTTTTTGGTTTTGGCATTCCAAAAAATACCATGAAGCATTGGCAAACATTGCTCATACCCTCCTTTTCTCACACCCTCTATTGGCTCGATATCTAACATTTGATGACACCCACCTAAACTACACTCCACAGTGACAGCGCCGTTGTTGTAGACGGCTATTGCATGCCATGGATACAGGTGCTTGATTAACGGCCTGGCACGCTTTATAGCGAACAGGGAGCTCAATAATGGCCGAACACACCACGCGGGCACTCAGCGAGGTTCTGAATCATCTTGAACACTCGGTTCAAGGGCAAAAAGTAACGATTGGGTCGCTTGTGGACGAACTCGGCCCACACTCCTTTGCATCACTGATGCTAATGTTTGCTCTTATTTCGACGTCTCCGGCAAGTTCGATACCGGGCATCACCGCGATTGTTGCGGCCATCGAGTTTATCCTCGTCACACAGATGATCCTAGGCCGAGACTGCCTCTGGCTACCAGGCTTCATATCACGTAGAAATCTGTCGACCAGCAAGCTTTGCAAAGGGATTAACTGGCTGCGCAAGCCGGTGCATTTTGTTGAGCGTTTTCTCAAACCGCGCTGGGTATTTTTCGTCAAGCCGCCCTGGTTGTACCTGCCTCTCGCCGTTATCCTGGCCGTGACGCCCTTCATGCCGTTTATGGAAGTCATCCCCACGTCGGGTTCAATAGCATCTGCGGCTATCGCCTGCTTCGCGGCCGGGCTCTTAACCAGAGACGGGTTGCTTGCCATGGTCTCTATTCTGTTTTTGGCCGCGGTGCCTTTCGTGATCGGGTATGTAGGGTTCAGTGGGTAGGTAAATCGCTTGCCTGAATGCAGCAAGAAGTTGGTGTATTTGCAGGCAAGCATTTTAAATGTAAACGCGGTAATCTCAGCTGTATTTCTTATGACGGAGAGACTCCATGAGCGTTACTTATTACGAAAGCAATGCACGTATGAGCCAAGTGGCTATTCATAACGGCACGGTTTATCTAGCAGGCCAAGTGCCCGCCGACGCCACGGCAGATATGCGTGGCCAGACCGAACAAGTGCTTGCGCGCATTGATGAGTTGCTGGCTCAGGCAGGGTCCTCAAAAGAGCACCTGATTTCTGCTCAGGTATGGGTAACCGATATGGCCGAGTTTGATCAGATGAACGCGGCATGGGAAGCGTGGGTAGTCGCAGGGCGTACCCCGGTTCGCGCCGCGCTTGAAGCCAAGCTTGCCAAGCCTGAGTGGAAAGTGGAAATCATGGTTATCGCGGCACTGCCTAACGCTTGATATGCGGGCTGTTTCTGCTGAAGAGGTGGCCTTGCCACCTCTCTTTCTTGGAAAGGGTTGATCATTCGGCTGCATGTCATGTTTGTGAATGATGTTGAGCCACCGCTGCGCCATCACCACGCTATGCATCGGTCCGATGGTGAGGTCACTATGCTGCTGATGCCCGCCTCGTAAGCTACCAGCTATATTGGTGTCACAATGGGCCAATGTGTTTTCACAAAACGCAGACCATGTTGTACCGGCTATTTCAGGGCTTTATCTTCTAAGCGAAGGCAGACACGGCCAACCGCTTGGCTGTATTGATGGCAGCGAGCTCACTCGGCGGCGTACGGCAGCCGCTTTCGCGTTGGCGGCTCAGGCATTAGCTTATTTTGCCAGCGCTCGAAGCTTTCGCGCGCATGACGGCCAGCTTAAAGCGTTGCCTGGATCTACCAGGCTTTGCAGCCGCACCAGCAGGCGTTGATTGATAGCTGGCGCCAACTACGGGAGAGCGGGCATGACACCGCTTTATGATCGCGACGGCTGGATTTGGCAGGACAGTGAATGGCGCGAATGGCGCGAATGGCGCGAGGCCAAGGTGCATCTGTTTACCCATACTCTCCATTACGGCATGGGCTGTTTTGAAGGGGTACGCGCCTACGCTGGCGCTAGCGGTACGCATCTTTTTCGGGTGGCAGAACACACGCGCCGTTTGGTGGAAAGCGCCCGTGCGCTGGATATCCCGCTGCCGTTTAGCGAAGCGGAAATAATCACCGCCCAGCGCGGGTGTCTGCGTAAAAACGGCCTGAGCAATGCCTACTTGAAACCTACCGTGTTTTTAGACGCAGAAGGCTTGGGGCTACGCGCACAAGAGCTGACGACCCATGTGATGGTGGCCGCGTGGGATTTGGGGCCGTATATATCGCCCCAAGCCGCTACCCACGGACTGCGCGCGCTAACGTCTTCCTGCTACGCGACGGCGTACTGCACACGCCCGAAGTGACCCCGTGCTTGCAGGGGATTACGCGGGATAGCGTGATTCAGCTAGCGCAACAGGTGCTGGGTATTGAGGTACGTGAGCGCAGAATCACCCGCGATGAGCTTTACAACGCCAATGAAGCTTTTTTAACCGGCACCGCCGCGGAAATACTCCCGCTGCGTGAGTTGGACGGACGTTATATCGGCGGACGCGCAGGAGCGTCGAAGCGGGGTGAATCGATCAGTTCTGATAGCGTCACGGGCAGGCTACAGCACCTCTATCGCCAAGCGGTGCGGGGCGAGCTTGAAGCGTTTCAGCACTGGCTAACGCCCGTGCAATATAAAGAGTGAGCGGGGCGCCTACAGCGCCATTATTTTGGGCTCAAAATCACTGTTTTCAGGGATGCATTGAACAAGTAATCACGCAATAATGGGGGACAGATTGCCCGCCGCGTACCGAGGATAGCACGTCATGACAACCAGTGAGCAGTTGCTACCCATGCCGGTGTTGTTGGTCGAAGATGAGCCAGAAATGCATTTACGCTCAGCACGTATTTTGCGCGATATTGGCTATCATGAATCAGTTATTGATCATGTCGATTGTGTGAAAAGTGCTCTGGAGTATCTCTCTGATCAAATTCCCTCTTTAGCGCTTGTGGATCTTGGCCTGCCTGATGGCAGTGGCATTGAAGTAATTTCACGCTTTCGTCAGCATAATCCTGCCATGTTAATTTTGGTTATTTCGGGAATGAGCAGCCAGGACGCTATTTTGGGGGCGCTGATAGCAGGCGCCAATGGCTATTTACTCAAAGAACGGGATGACCTGGAAATCATGCTTTCAATTCGCTGTGTAATGCGCGGTGGGGCACCGATTGACCCTTTTCTAGCGAGAAGTATCATTGAAAACATCCTGCCCCTTGATGAAAGCCCAGGAGCAGGGAAAGAGAGTCATAATGGAAACGGCTTAATTCCCGCACCGGAAAGCCATGAGTCACTAACCTCACGGCAAATAGGTATTTTACAATTAGTGTCAGAGGGCATGAGCAATAGGGAAATTAGTGAGCACCTTTGCATTTCCAAGTATACTGTCGAAAGCCATATAAAAAATATTTATCAAAAGCTTACTGTATGCAACCGTGTTTCTGCAGTTACTATCGCGCGTTCCTTGGGGCTACTCTCGTAATATTGAGTCTGGTTTCTTCACCGCTATTTGCCGCTCCGCACTCGTGTAATGAAGCTATTGTTAGCGCCCAAGTCGCCAAGGTCTCTTCTATACCCGTTCCCACACATACGCCAGACGATGCATGGAGTGACGTTCGCCTACCCGACTTTAGCTGGTATGAGCGCTGGCCTGATTATCAGGGGTGGGCCTTGTATCGGGTGACGTTTCGAGCGGATTGTTTTCAAAGGGGGCGGTTGGATGATCCTTTAACACTGGTGATCAGCTATTTGAATACCGCCGGTGCAGTCTATGTAAATAGCCAGTTATTGCATCGTGATGTTTCCTTGCGCGAACCCTTAACCCAAGGAGTCAATACCCCGCGTCACTGGATATTAACAGACGCTGATCGCCATACCGATAAACTGAATACGCTGCATGTTTATGTAAAAGGTATACCGCAGCGTATGCCCGCAGGGCTGGGTAGTGTAGTGATTGCGCCTTACCATGACGCCATGCCTCTTTATAATGCGTGGCTATGGAGCAAACTGCGTTTTCCCTGGATGAGCATTACTGTTTCATTCGCGTTTGGTTTGGCAAGCTTGGTCGTTTGGATAAAAAACCGGCAACTAAGTGTGTTTTTCTGGTATGGCGCTGTTAATTTAGCTTGGGTGCTTTTTTATGGCGTTTTACAGTTACAGGACCCTTGGCCATTACCAAATACCCTCGCAATATTAAAAATTAGCCACATTGCCTTTGTATTTTATGTTGCCTGCTTTTGCATGTTGCTATGGAGATTTGCCGAACGCCGATCACCGCGCTTGGAATTTAGTCTGTGGGGATGTGTCGCAATCGCTAGTATGGCGCTACTCTATGTGCCGAGCCCCTCTTTGAGGCCTATTGTTGATGTGGCCGTGTTTCTGCTGTTTGCTATTCTACTGTTAAGTGTATTTATCCAGTTTATTATCTTTACCGTTGCAAACCCCCGTACTGAACGTGTCATTGTTTGTATTACCTTAATTATTTTTGTCACGATTATGCTTCATGACCTTTCCCTTATTTTCTCCCCTGCCAGGAGCGAAGAACCCACCATTTGGGCTCCTTATGCTACGTTACCTGCCGCTTTATGTATGGCAATAGTGATGACGCTGTTTAGCCGACGCACCATTCGGCGGCTAACATCATTCAACACAGCGTTGGAAAGTGAAATAGAAGCAGCGCGTCAAACGTTACAAACGCAAATGAATGAGCAGCAACGTTTGCGTATTGCTAACTCGAAACTGCACGAACGCTTAAGATTAGGGCGTGAGCTTCACGACGGCTTGGGAAGTTCGCTGGTAAGTGCCATTGCGCGTATGGAAAGGCATCAAAGCGCTTCCCTGGATAATACCAAAATACATCGAATTGCACTCGCAACGCTCAAGCTGTTGCGTAACGATCTTCGGCATATTATTGATAACGCGTTTACCTCTTCACAGCCTGCCTCATCAGCGCCAGGGCCATGGATAGCCCCTATTAGGCAGCGTTACAGTACATTATTTGATGAACTGGACATGCGCTTAATTTGGAGTATTCCGACCCAATGGCACCAGCCGCCCACTGAAGAACGGTGCATGGCGCTGGCACGAATTATGGAAGAAGCACTTACCAACATTATCAAGCATAGCCGAGCAAAAGTGGCGCGTATTACCCTGCGCCAAAATACACATAACCTCTTCTTGGCGATTGAAGACGATGGCATTGGCTTTGATGTGTCGTTAGTACAAGACGCCGGCTTTAGCGTCGGTATCCAAAGTATGCAGATTCGTGCCAAGGGGCAGTCAGGACAATTATGGGTTTTCTCGCGCCCAGGTGTTACTCGCCTGGTAGTACGGATGCCGAATAGGGGGCAGGCTGGCAAGGCTTAAACAGTCTCCACGCCTTGCCATCGTGTGTTGAATAATTAAAAACGATAGCTGGTTGACGCCCAAAGAGTTGGTGTGCGCTGGTGGTTATCCGCCTGGGCATCGCCACCCTCCAGCTTCCATGCGCTACTAACATTCAGGCTGATGCGTTCATGTTGGTAACGCAGCCCGATACCGGCGCCCGCAAGCGACCGTGCGTCATCATCATTACCGCCTCTCAGGGTGCGTCCACCGTCTACGAATACATACGGCGCCATGCCGTTGCCTACATGGTAACGCCCCTCTAATTGAGATAGCCAGCCACGACTATCCGACCCTTCGCCAACGGGGTAAGCGCGCACGCCATACGGCCCTCCTAAAAAGAAACTTTCCGAGCCGTCAATACTGTCAATATCTGTCCACTGAGCATTAATGCGGCCATATAGTTCAAAACCACTGCCTAGCGCTTGTATCCTGGCGACGTCCAGCGTTATGTAAGTAAATCCGTAGTCAGCATCGTCTAATTCTGTTTGTGTTTGGGAAAGTGTACCCGGTGCCAGTGTCACTGTGCCATAGGTCACGCCCCCTGCGCCTAACGTATCCCGATGATCAAAGCGTATACCCAACGGTAAGCTATGGCTGTTAGTGGCTCGACGGTAGTTAAAGAGATCAATATCATCGTGCAAGTCTTTATAGAGATACCGTGCGCTTAATGACACATTCGATTGTTGGCTGCGCACGAGTGGATAATAGACACCCACCGAATAAACGTCTGCTGTGCCGGTATACCCTTCAAATCCTTCACCAAGCGTATAATCGGTATAGGCATAACCGAGCTCACCCCGTATACCCCGGGCGCCCAAAGGAGTTGAATAACGTAAATCGCCTAGCCAGGTATGCTCGTTGGAATAAAGGCTGGTAAGGCTTAACTCATCGCCCATCGTCGCCAAATGGTAGGCTGAAAGGCTTGCTCTACCCCGGTATTCCCCGGAAAAACGGCTACCGTGGTTGTCCGCTCCAATACTCCCCATGACACGCTGGCGGCTATTTACGTGAACCTCCAGATCGCCTTCACCTTGACGGGTGCTTGGCCGCATAACGGGGGTGATCGCTATACCGGGTAAATCACCCAGCAGCAGCATGCTTCGCTCCAGGGACGCCGACTCAATGGGAGTGCCTGTGCGTAAAGCGGATAACCAGGGAGTGGTCGCTGCCGCTAACGTTGGGTCATCGCTGGTCGCCGTTACTTGACCATAGCGCCCTTCAACGACTTGAAGCTCAAGTATGCCATTAGCCAGTGATTGCGCAGGAATAAGGGCTTGCGCAAATGGGTAGCCGTTGTCGCGGTAATGCTGGCTGATATGATTGGCAATGGCCTGGATGCCCGCCAGATCCTGTGGGCGATTTATCTGGTTTTGAACGAGTAGGAGAAGTTCGCTGGTGGTGAAGCGACTATTACCGCTAAAGCGAATATCGTTCAGGCTGATGTGTTGCCCACCCGGGGCAGCCTCAGAAAGTGGTTGCCCCTGGAGGTTTAACGGCACCGTTGAAGATTGAGGGCTGGCAGTGGGGGGCTCGCTTTGTTGCAGTATCTGCCCTGCATCGGGCGGTAGCTGAGCGAAAACACCACTGCTCATTAGCAGGCCAGTGCAAAGCAAAAGCGTTTCTTTCCATCGGTTGGCGGGTGAAAAGGGGGAGCGAGTACAAGCCCCTAAGCCATGCTGTTTCATTCTGTATTCCCTATACGTTTTTACGCTGGCAATCAATGGGTGCCCCTTATGCCAAGGGCTCCACGTGTTATTTCTGATCGACTACTTGGCAAGGCGCTTTACTTGATCCCGCAAAAGCGCCCGCCGAGTTGCTTGCTGCACACCCTATTGCCCTTGATCCTCAAGCTGAATTCCATGACCTTCTACGCTAACGGTTGCTGTCTGCTGCTGAGTCATCAGCTCTTTTGTACGGCTGTCGTGGGGGTCGCGGGGCAGCATCGCCCATATCATGTTGGACGATAACTTATTTACAGGAAGTGATATCTCAGGCATTGGTTCTGGTGCTATCACTAGCTCACCAGGCTCGAAGGTGATCGCGTAATTGGGATTGTTGCTGTCCGTGACCGTGCCTTGCTGGACCGTATATTGGCCTGCTCCGTTTCCCGCATCATGTTCGAGCTGGCCTGCGAGAAGTTCCCCTTCGACGAGGCCGCAATGGGCGCTAAATGCTCCACAATCCGTTTGCCATGTCAGTCGAAGAGCAGGGTTATTGTCAATTAGGTGGTGATGGTCAGCGGCAACGGTTACGGGGCGGCGCTGGACGGTCAGGGTGCCGTTGTTCTGAATCAGGTCGTAACCTTGTTGGGATGAGTACAGTCCTTTCATTGCCACTGCATGGTCGCCCGCATCCCTGCCGCCGCCCGAGACAATCCCCGTGCCGAGTATCAAGCTGGCATCATGGTGAGCCTCTGCGCGCCAGATACTGGGACCGATTTGGTTGGCGCCATTGTAGGTCACTGTGGCATCAACTGGGTTTATATCAAGTGTGGTCAGGAAGCTGCGCAACAACGGGGTACTATGGTCTTCGTAAAGGCGCCATACGCTACCGGTGCCGCCTTCGGCGTCTATATCCGTGCCCCAACTGACAAAGGTTGCCAACTCTTGCAGCTCGGCGAGGGTTTTGCCGCTGTCGTTGGTCTTTCGGCCTCCATCGTTTAAACCTACCGGATTGAAACCGTGATTGATGGGGGTGCCTGCTGCATCCGTAGTCGCAAAAAAACTGTTTTCAATGGTGCCGGTACTGACGTTTTTTCCTAGCAGGCCTCCGATATTTTGTGAGCCGGTTACGTCGCCAGTGGCATAGCTTTGACGAATGATACCGGCGCTGAGTCCTGTCAGGCCGCCGACATTTTCATCACCGCGCACGTCACCAGTAGCATAGCTTTGACTGATAGTGCCGGTAAAATTAGTTCCCGCTAGACCGCCGACGTCTTTATCACCGCTCACGTCCCCGGTGGCATAGCTTTGATTGATGGTGCCGCTAGTGCTAGGAACACCTGAACCAACCAGGAAGCCCACTAGGCCGCCGACATCATCAGTGCCACTAACGTTGCCGGTGGCGTAGCTTTGGCTGATGGTGCCTTCGTCGTATCCCACCATACCGCCAATCATGGAATAGCCAGTTACGTCACCAGTGGCATAGCTTTGACTGATGGTACCGTCTTTGTTATATCCCACCAAGCCGCCAACCCTCTGGGCGCTGGTTACGTTGCCGGTGGCATAGCTTTGGCTGATGGTGCCGCCTACGTTGTACCCCACTAGGCCTCCGGCGCCGACTTGGCTAGCACCCGTTACGTCACCGGTGGCATAGCTTTGGCTGATAGAGCCACTGTTGTATCCCACCAAGCTACCCGTTCTTCGCCTCCCTGTAATATCCGACGCGGACAAGCCGATACCGGTCAGGCGGGCTGAGCGTGTGCTACTGAACAGTCCAACATCATCTTCCTGTGGTCGGTTGATGGTGAGGTCGCTGATCACTTGGCCTTGGCCATCAAGGCGTCCGGTGAAGGGGGTGTCGGCATCACCAATAGGATTGAAACCTGCTCCTGCATTCCAGCCAGCGGTACCGCTGGCGTCGATATCGCCCACCAGTACGAAGTCATTGCCTAGCAAGCGGTGGGATGCTATGCCCTGCAAGCCGTAGACATTGATGATTTGATAAGGATCAATAGCGTTGCCGCTGCCCCCTTGTGTGCGCAGAAAACTGGCGGTGTCTTCCTTAAGACGAAAGTCGTTGGCGGTGAAGACGGGCAGGCTAGCGCTGGTTTGCTGCCAGTGGCCGCTGGCCAAGTCAAAGACACTATTGTCGCCGCCGTTGATGGCGCCGATATGGATGATATCGCCAGCGGTGTCGATGCGAAGGGTGCCGTTGTCCCAGCTTGCTCCATGGGTCAGTGCAATATCGCCAACGGTTGTCAAGTTACTGTCACTGATCACGCGGGTGGTGATCAGGTCGTAGCCCTGCTGGTCGGAGAAGAAATCGCCAATGATGGCATCGGAGGTCGCCAGATATTCCCCGGTAGTGTCACTGCCGGTAAGGGTCAAGGTGCTGCCCGTTCCCAAGGAGCCGCCCAGCACATGGTGTTTATCCGCAGCATTCCAGTTTTCAGTGTTCACAGAGGCAATGTTGCTCTGGTGTATACCTCTGCCGTCGTATTCTGGTCGCATGTCCAGTGGTGTTAGAAAAGCGCGTAGCAGCGGAGTGGTGAAACCATCGTATAAACCCTTATAGATACGCCATACGCTACCGGTGCCACCTTCGGCGTCGATATCCGTGCCCCAACTGTCAAAGGTTGACAACCGTTGCAACTCGGTGTGGGATTTGCCGCTGGTGTTGGTCTTTCTGCCGTGATCGTTTAAACCTACCGGATCGAGACCGTGATTGATGGGGGCGCCTGCCGCATCGGTAGTGGCAAAAAAACTGTTTTCAATGGTGTTGAAGGTGCTCCAGCTGGCCCCCACCAGACCGCCCACCACTTTATTACCCCTCACGTCGCCGGTGGCATAGCTTTGGCGGATAGAACCACCATTGTTAGACCCCGCTAGGCCGCCGACCTGATCATTACCAGCGACATTGCTGGCAGTATAGCTTTGGCTGATAGTGCCGCTTAGGTTTCCCACGAGGCCGCCGACAACGTAAGCGCCACTTACGTCCCCGGTGGCGTAGCTTTGGCTGATAAAACCATCCTGATTTTCTCCCACGAGGCCGCCGACATTTTCGCCGCCAGTTACGTCACCTGAGACATGGCTTTCGCTGATGGTGCTGCGTCTTTGGAGTCCCACCAGGCCACCCGTTCTTTCCCCCCCTGTAATATCTGCCGAGACCAAACCGATGCCGGTCAGGCTGGCTAAGTGGATGGCACCGAACAGGCCAACGTACTTTTCCCTCGGCCGCTTGATGGTGAGATCGCTGACCACATGGCCACGGCCATCGAGGCTGCCGATGAAGCCGCTACTAAAACCGCTAATATCACCAATGGGATCAAAGCCTGCTCCTGCATTCCAGCCAGCGGTGCCGCTGGCATCGATATCGCTTACTAGTACGAAGTCATTGCCCAGCAGGCGAAGGGATGCCATGCCTTGCAAACCGTAGACATCGGTGAGTTGATAAGGATCGGAAGCGCTGCCGCTGCCCCCCAATGTGCGTAGGAAACTGGCGATGTATTCAATGCGGAAGTCACGGGCTGTGAAAGCGGGCAGGTTGACGCTGTTTTGTCGCCAGGAGCCGGAGGCCAAGTCGAAGACACCAACGTCAATGGCACCGGCGCTGGTGATATCGCCAACAGCATAAAGTGCCAAGGTGCCGTTTTGCGCGGTAATGGACTGGTTGATATTGATATCGTTGTGGGCATCCAGGGTGAGGCGGGTGCCGGCATCCCAGTTAATGGCGGCGTTTACATGGATATCCCCGTCCTCACTGCCGGTGGTCACGGTTTTCAGGGTAATGTTGTTGTTGGCGAGGCTAGCACTGAGGGTATCGGCGCCGATATCGCTGTCGGTTTTCGTGGCGCTGCCAGCGTTGATATAGAAGTCGGTAGGATCAATCAGCCACTCGCCAGTGTCGCCATCGGCGGCGTGAGTTGTCACGTGCACCTCATCGGCAATACTGACTCTGGCCGCCGAGGTTTCAATAAAGCCGCCGTTGCCGCCCTTCGGCGCCGAGGCGTCCAGGGTGCCTGCTACTTCGACACGGCCTGATTGCATATCGCCCATCAGCATAATTTGGCCATCTTCGCCGCTGGCCAGGGTGCGGGCCTGGGTAATGCCGGTGTGGTTAATCACACTGGCGGTAAGGTCGTTGGCCGCCCCGGCGGTGAGGTACACCAGGCCGCCGTCGGCGCGAATCGCACCGCCCTGTTCGATGTGGGTGGCCAGGCGCGCTTCTTCCACCTCAATCTTGACCGGGCCGCCCAGGTCCAGGGTAACGCGGCTACCCGCGCCCATCAGGGTACTGCCCTGGGGCGTTTCGATGCTGCCCGTGTTGATGATCTCGGCGGCGATCATCGCCACATGGCCCCCGGCTACGCTGGTGATATTCCCGGCGTTGATGACCGCGTTGCCGCTGCCGCCCTCGAAGGTATAGTTGCCGGCCATGAAGTCTTCGGTGGAAATATCCAGCGTCGAGGCGACCAGCGCCCCCACATCCACCCGCGCTGTCGAAGAGAAATGTACGCCGTTGGGGTTAACCAGAAATACCCGGCCATTAGCGCTTAGCGCACCGCGGATAGAGGATACCTCGCTGCCGGTGACCCGGTTTAGGGCGGCAGCATCCGCATTGGGCTGGTTAAAGTGAACGTGATGGCCTTCACCAATGGAAAAACGCTCCCAGTTGATCGCCGTGTTCTGGCTGGTTTGGTCAATGGTCAGCGTGGTGCCTTGCGGGCTGAAGGCCGCCTCGCCGGCCACCACCGCACCACCACTGGGCAGCTCGGCGTACACAGGGGAAACGATAAGTGAAAGCCCCAGCGCGGCTGCTGCCGGTGCTGTGCCAATGGCCAGGCGGCTCGCGTTGCCCCGTGCCTTGGGAGGCGTTCCTGCCTCCGAGATGGCCTGCCAAACACCCTTGCGATGGTTCCAGGCGATACGATAACAACGATTCATAAACACGGCTTCCAAATGGGTTCCCGTGGTTCATCATCGCGGTGTATGAAGAACGGGGATAACGGTTAAGAGAGGTACTTATAAATTCCGCTTCCATGCCTGTAGAATTTAAGCAAGTGCGCTCGTCTACCGCTATCCCTGTAATTAGGTATATTGAGGTTTAGGTTTGAATCAAGTCGATGTGGCGATTGCCTGCTCAAGTGTCGCCAGCCGCCCCGGCACCAAGGCGTCCGCTACGGCGGTAATGCGTATTACGTTGGAAAGCGCCGGGTGCGCTAGCCGTGCCACCAACACACCTTCTGAAAGAAGTTGCTGATGTACGTGGGTGGCCAGTTCCTCACTGGGCAGGCGAATGCCGATAAAGTTGGTGGCGCTCGGTAGTACGTCGGCCCCTAAAGAGCGAAAGTGCTCGGCCAACTGCTCTCGGCGCGCTTTTACATCAGCGACGTGCTGGTTCACTTCTTCAGGGTGGTCGAGCACTACTTCGGCGGCGGCCAGCGTCAGCGCGGATACCGCGTAGTGAATACGCACCTTCATCATCATGGCCAGCACCGCCGGTTCTGCAATGGCGTAGCCAATGCGCAGCCCCGCCAAACCATGGGCTTTGGAAAGCGTGCGCAGGCGAATCACGCCGGGCAGCGCGTTAGCCGAAAACGCGCTTCCCGCATCATCACGAAAATCGCCATAGGCTTCATCCAACAGCAGCCAGCAGGTATCCGGCAGCGCCTTGCGCAGTTTGATAATGGCGCTGTCGCTGTGCAGGTGGCCGCTGGGGTTATCCGGATTGGCCAGGTAGACGAGGCGGGCGTTTTCCTGTTGCGCGGCGGCGGCCAGCGCTTCCAGGTCCGGTGCCAGCACGCCGGGCGCTTCATGGTAGCCAGGTTCAATCAGGCGGCAGCCTTGGCCTTTCGCAAAGTAGCCAAACGTGGGATAGGTGCCCGCCGTGCATACCACCGTAGCGCCGGGCTCGCAGGTAGTGCGTAGCGCCAGCGCAATCAGGCTATCGGCACCCGCATCAACCAACAGGTGATCAAAAGGCGTGCCCAGCTGGGCGCTTAACCGGGTACGCACACCAAACGCCTCGGCGTCGCCATAGCTGTAAGCGTGCGCCGCCAGTGCATCACCAAAGTGCTCGCGCAGTGCCTGGTGAGGCATGTCCAGCCCTTCGTTGGAACCCAACTGATGGGGGATCGCTCGGCCCAGACGGCGTTCAAGTACTTTAATTCCCGGAAAGGGGTTAACCGGGCCTTCGCCGGTAAGGTGCTCGGGGTAGCGGGGCATGGCGGTTTCCTGCAATGAAAGTGAAGCGTGGGCGTGAATGTAATCGCTGAGCGTTTAAGTCGCTAGTGGGTTAATGATTACATAAAGCGTTTGGCAGAGTGAATCGGTGAGTCGAGTCATCCAGTAGGTGTCGCCTTGCATTGTGTCTGGCAAGATAGTCGTTTTCGAATTTCTATCGATCAAGGACACGGCATGGCCCACCTGCTACGCATCGTGATGATTCACGGCCACCTGGAAGGCGTGGTTGAACTCAGTGTGGACGGCCACACCAATATTTGCGGCACCAACGCTTCGGGTAAAACCACGCTTCAGCGCCTGGTGCCGGTATTTTACGGCGAGCTTCCCAACAAGGTAGTGCCCAAGACGCGCATGAAGTTTGATGCGTTTTACCTGCCTCATCGCAATAGCTACCTGGTGTATGAATACCGCCGCGAAGCAGGCAATATCTGCCAGGCAGTGTTGACTCGTAAGCAAGAGGGCGGGGTAGAGTACCGCTTTGTGGGCGGGCCTTATCAGCCGGAAGATTATTTGGTGGAGAGCGAGGCGGGCGTGACTGCACTCGACTACACACAGTGGGCCAGCGGCCTGCGCCGTAGCGGCACGCCGGTGTCGTCCAAGCTGGGCGCGACCTCTGAATTTCGCTCGGTGATCCAAAACGACTTTACCCAGCTGCACGGCAATAGTCGCGACGGCCTCAAACTGCGCCAGATCGCCGCGCAGTTCAGTCTGGTTAAGCCCGAGCGGCGTATTCGCCATATTGAAAAGTTGGTGTCGGCGGTGCATGCCAAAGAGGGCAAGATGGATACCCTCAAAACCATGCTGGCGGCGATTTTCGAAGAGGATGGCGTTGAGCTGCCGGTCACGCGGATTCGTAACACCAAGGCGCGTGAATGGATTGCCCAGATGCGCCAATCCATGCGCCTGGAGCCACTGCAGGCGTCGCTCGCCCGGCTTGCCGGGATTGACCGCGAGCTTGCCCATTTGGATACCACCCTCTGGCAGCTTAAGCCCCAGCTTGAAGATGACCGCCAGCAGGCTGAGCGGCGCATGGCTGATGTGGATGCCGAGCTTGCCCGCCATCAGCGCGATTTTCAGCAGCGGGAAAGCGACTATACCCAGGCGCGGGACGCGCTTAACGACCGCCACAGCGAAGTGGTCAGCGATTTACAGCAGACCCAGCGCCGCCTTAATGATCTGCAAACCCAGTACGAGCGCTATTTCGAGGCGGATATGCCCACTCTTGAGCGCGACATCAACGCGCTGCCTCAGTGGCGCGAACAGCGCGATCAGCTGCGGGCCCACCTGCACGTGATGCAGGATGCGGTAAAAGAGAGCCAGGCGCGGCTCGATGGGCGCCTGCGCGAGCTTTCTGAAGCCTTGGCCCGCCAGACCGGTGAAGCCCAGGAGCTGATCGATGCCCTGGTGGAAGAGAAAGCCCTGCGACGTGAACAGCAGTGGGAGGCCGAGCAGCAGCTCAATGAGCGCTACCAGCAGGAGCGCCAACGCCTGGAAGACGAATATCAGGCCCAGCTTGAGCTGGGCGTTGAGCAGCTAGCCGAGCTAAAAGCGCAGCTCTCGCTTTCGACACAAACCGCTGACGAGGCCAACGAGGCGGAGCTTGCCCAGGCGCGCCTGGATCAGGCCCAGCAAGAACGCAACGCATCGGCTGCAACGCTAGACGGCCTGCGCCGCGAATTTGAAAGCTGCCGACGCGCCCGGGATGATGCCGAGCACCAGCTAGTTCAGTTGCGCCAGCAGCTTGAGCGCGCCGAGCAGCGCAGCTATGCACTCTATCAGCAGCGTGACCCCGAACAGGGCAGCCTGCGCCATTTTCTGCGCTACCACCGCCCCGGTTGGGAGCAGCAGTTGGGCAAAGTGATTGCCCCAGAGCTTTTGGAACGACGCGATTTAGCACCTCGGTTAGCCGATGGCGGCAGCGACGACCTGTTTGGGCTGGCGCTGGATCTCTCGGCCATTGCCTTGCCCGATTACGCCCAGGACGAAGCCACGCTGCTCGCCGCCATCGAAGAAGCAGATAGCGCCAAGCGTCGAGTGCAGTCAGAGTGCCAGGCGGCCGAGAAAGCGCTTAAACAGCATAACGAGCGTGTCCAGCAGGCCGATGAAGCTCAGGATCAGGGCCGTATGGCCCATAAGCGTGCCGAGCAGGAAGTTGAGTTTGCCCTTGAAGCGCGCCGCCAGCAGCAAGAGCGCCACGCCAAGCATCAACAGGAGCGCCGCGCCACGCACCAGGCCGCGTTAGCCCGCTTGGAACAAACACAAACCGAACTGCGTGAAGAGAAACAGCAAGCCCTTAACGCGTTGGGTGAAACCCATCAAAGCCAGCTGTTAGAGCTAAAAGCCGACGGCCAAAGCCATCTGGACAGCCTGGATGCCCAGCTGCGCCAGTACAAGCAGCAGCTAAGCGACGCCAACACCGAACACCAGCGCCAACGGGCGGAGCTGGAAGAAGCCTTCAGCCAGGAGCTGGCCGAACAGGGCGTCGACCCGGCACAGCTAAAAGACACCAAGGCGCGGCTGGCAAGCCAGGAGGAGCGCATCCGCGTTACCGCCGCCCGTCAGGATGAACTCACCCAATACACCCGCTTTATGCGCGTGGAGTGGGGGCAGCACAAGCCGCAGCTGGTTACCCAGGAAGCCGAACTCGAACAAGCCGAACAGCAGCTTCAACGCGATAAAGAGCGTCTGAAAAACGATTTTCAGGCCGCGCGTAAAACGCACCAAAGCACCGTCAGCACGCTTAAAACGCAGCGTGAAAGCGAACACGCCAGCTTGGAAGCCTTAAAGCCTCTGCTAACCCAGTTGGAAGGCCTCGCCATCGAACCCGACGGCCAGACCCCGGCGGCGCCGCTGGGCGATGTGGACGAGCGCATTGAGCGCGCCCGCCAGGCATTGGGCAATCGCCACCAGCTCATCGAGCAGCTGCGCCGTGGCTGCCTGGAGGTTGAAAGCCAACTGATCAAGGACGCCAGCAGCGGCTTTGCCGAAGCGCTGGAGAGCGAGCGCAGCAAGCTGCAAAGCGACAACCCGCGCCTCCAACTGCCGCTACTGCGCGACATGCTCAAACTGCTTGAAGACCAACAACAGCAGTTGATTCAGGAAGGCCGCAACCTCAGCGATGACCTGGATAAATTCTTTACCGTGTTCCGCGATTTGAACCGTCGCATCAGCGCCCAGAGCCGTCGGCTTTCGGAAGAAGTCGCCGACGACCTGCGCCTGGAAGGCATCACCAAAGCCGAAGTGCGCATTCAGTCCACCATCGACGAACTGGGCTTCTGGGAGCCGTTGAAGCTGTTTGCCCAGCGCTATAAAGAGTGGCGCGAATCCGGCCAGACGCTGCCCAGCGACGACTACCTGAACACCCTGGCCGACGTGGTCGATCTGCTACGCAGCGACCAGCAGTACAGCTTTGAAAGCCTGTTGCGCCTGGAACTGCACCTGAACGAAGGCGGCACGGACCTGGTGATTAAAAACGACCGCCAGCTGCTGGAGTCCTCCAGCCACGGCATGGCGTACCTGATTCTGTGTAAATTCCTGCTCGCGTTTACCCGCCTGCTGCGCGGCGACGCAGAAATCGCCATCCACTGGCCCATCGATGAGATCGGCACCTTGGCCTACCACAACGTCGAAAAGCTGTTTGAGGCCTGTGACAGCAACCGCATTCATATTGTCGGCGCGTTCCCCAATCCTGAATCCGACGTGCTGCTGCTGTTCGCCAATCGCTACTTGATTGACCGCGATAACGCTAACGCCAATAAACGGGTGTTAAAACGCATTGAACCGCGCCTGAGCCGCTTGGCCGAGCGGCTCCAGGAACGTCAGCAGGAGGTGACGGTATGATCGAACATGGCCCACTGCTTGAGCGTTTACTCGCCGGGGAGTTTATCTGCCCGGTGAGCGATGAAAGCGGCTATCGCCACTTGAGCAACGCAGAGACCCGCGAGGAGATCGATACCTACCTGCGGCCACTTAACCGCCGCCTGGCCAGCAATGAAGAGGGCAGCGTCTACTTTCTGGCCTGGCGTCAGCTCAACGACAGCGCCCGGGATCAGCTTTCGCGCCAACTGGGCGAGACGCTTAACAGCCTGCTGCCGCTGCTGGAGTGGCTACAGCTGGTGCAAGAAGCGCTGGGCCGCGATACTCTGGCGGCCCCCGGTGATGTACTCAAACCGGCCGAGTTCAGCGCCAAGTGTGAAGACAACCAAAGCCTGCGCGAGCGCCTGGAACGCCTGGCCACCGACAGCTTTTTTGGCTCGCAAAGCGACCAGCTAGATGCCCAGGTAAAACAGGTCTTCAAGCGCCTGAAAGAGCACGGCTACCTGCTCCAGCCGCATTCCGAGCGCCAGGTATTTGTGATCACCGGCAAGATTGATTACCTGGTGGACCTGGTGCGCTTTATTCGCGATGAAGAGAACCTGCCGATTGATGCCGAAGGAGAAGAAGGCACGCAGGAGGCCCTGTTGTGAATAAGAGCGTGGGCAAGAGTGTGAGTGAGCTGGAGAGCCGCCTGCTAAAAACAGGCGCTGAGCGCCTAGCGCTACTGGGCAAGCATTCTGAAACGCTGATGCAGGCCTACACCCGCGATGAAGTGCCGCTGGAATCGCTCAGCGATAGCGCGCTGCGCAAGATGCTGGCGGCGCGTATTCTGTGGCGCCCGGATGAGCAGAGCGGGGTGAAGCTCTCGCCCAAAGTGCGCGAACTGATCGCCGAAATGCTCGCCGATGAAACCCGCCGCCATGTGAATGCCGACGTGGCGGAAACCCTGGAGCTGATTCGCTCATTGGTACACAGCTACCGCGAAGCGCGTAGCCGAGGCGAGCACTGGCGGTTAGAGCAGCAGCTAATGCGCCTGCGCCAGGAAGTTGACGACCTTAACGGCCGCTTCGCCGATGCCATCGACAGCTTATGGCAGCGGCTGAACAGCGATTTTGGTTTCGTCAGCCAACTCAACGATAAAATTCGTGAGAACGACCGCGCCCAGAAACAGATCGCAAGGCTTCTGGATGGCCTGGCACTGATTAACTTTGACGAGTTGATTGAACTGGTGGGAAGCGACGGCAGCCTGCGCAAGCTCTTGATCAGCCAGCTTCAGCAGCAGTTAAGCCACCACTACACCGGTTTGCGCGAAGTGCAGCGGCGCTTGATCGAGCTAATGGCGCGCTTCCGCAAACAGCAGGCGCGCAGCCGCCTGATTAGCGGCATGGCAGCGTTTATGCGCGAGCACCCAGGCTTTGTGCCCAGCAATTACGCTCGGCGCAGCGAGGTACCCGCGCTGGTTAACCAAGCCACCCCGCTAAACGCAGCGGCCGCCCCGGCGCTGGATCGTAACCTGGAGTGCCAGGTACTCGCCGACCTGCTCCACCAACTTCCCCAGCCGCGCCACACCACGCAAACGGTGGAAGCCGCCGCACCCGCCCAAGCGCAGGAAAGCAGCCTGGCCGCCGCCCGCCAACAGGCGCTAAAGCAGGATGTCGAACACTTCTATTTAAGCGTGATCGACCAGCCCCAGGCAGCGCCGGTCAGCGCCCTTGAATACCTACACGAAAGCCCACTGGAATGGCCGGATGAGATCTGGCTATTCCAGGTGATTTCCGAATACCAGGGCCTGCCGCGCAGCGATCAGAAGGCGTTCCGGCTCAAGCAGCAGGAGAGCCAGGCCAGCCAATTTAATCACCTGCGCCTGATCCACGACGTTGAGCTGCAGCTAGCCGTATGAACCTACCCGGTCGCGCCCGCAATGGGCTAAACGGTGTGGCCCGCGAACTGCTCCGCCAGCCCACGGTGGAAAAGCCCCGCAGCCAATGGGTAGGCGACGTAGTGGCCTGGTGCCATCAGCATGATATTGACCTGACCTCGCGCATAACCAGCAAAACGCTGCGCTTTGACGCCGCGTTGCTGGCGCAGATAAACGATGTATTAGACAGCGCCCGCATAGCGCCGCTAGGCCGATCTCTCAGCGGCCTGACCAGCGCCGCCCAAGCAAAAGAAGGCGTGGAAGAGGATAAAGCCACCCGCGAAAGTCCCCGAGCGCGGCGGGTACTCGTCAGCTTTCCCCCTCAGCCAATAGCCGGGCTTGCCATCGAGCCACGCGCTATTCGCGATATAGATGTACAGACGCTAAAGCTGAGCGCGTTTAGTGCCATGATTCAGGTCGAAAACCTGGACAGCTTCTATGAGTTTTCTCCGGATATTGCTGCGCTAAGCGGTTACGTGAATCCGCTAGTAGTTTACCGCGGCGACAGCCACTACGGCGGCGGCTTTGCCTTACTGGCCGATGCTTGGCGCAAAACCCAACGGCCGCATATTTATGCCGGTGATTTTGATGTTAAAGGCGTCACGCTAGCGCTCGACAGTAACGCCACCCACTTGCTACTGCCTACTATCGAATGGCTTGCTCAAAACGCCACGCCGCTGCATGTGCCTGCTGAGCAGTTTTCTTATCAGCGTAGGCTTCGTAAGCAGCTTGCCTCGCTGCCATCTGCCCATCCTTTGCGTGAGTATCTAACTTTGTTGCTGGAAAAGCAGCGGGGGCTTAAGCAGCAGTGGTCTGAGGGGGAGGTGGTGTGTGTGGGCTTGCCAGTGGTGAGGGCTATAGCATAGGTGTCGGGTCCCGCATGATTGATTACACGCTTCCAAAATAATTCGGGCCTGTCAGTCTGCCACTGCTTCATTGCACCAACCGGGGGCTGATGGTGCAAGGCCTTTTGATTGATGTGATGGTTGTACAGCCAGTTATAACGTTTGAGCGTGGTTTCCAGGTCTTCACGTGAATCGAATCGGTGTGTGTTAAGCACGTCGCTTATGCGGCCATTGAAGCGCTCGACCATGCCATTCGTTTGAGGCCGATAGGGCGTGATCAGCCGATGATCAATGCCCTGCTGGCGACAGAACTGATCGACTTTATGCTGGCCGCTGGGCTGCCGTTCACCGCCAGAAGTGAAGCGGTCAGTAAACGTCTTGCCGTTATCGGTGAGCAGCGTCTTGATCTTGAAGGGCGCACGCTGGTGGACATGGTGTAGAAAAGCGTCGGCATCTTGTGCGGACTGATGTTGACGTACCTCAAGATAGACCCAGCGTGTAGCGCGATCGATAGCCACGAAAAGGTAACGCTTGCGGTTCTCGTCGGGCATTTGAGGCAGGTGTTTAACGTCGATATGGATATACCCCGGCGTATAGGCCTTGGAAGGCTTATGGGTCGGTGCTTGAGCCGCTCTCTCCTGCTTTTTCAGGGCCGCGAGGCTGGGTAAACCACGACGTTTCAACAGGCGCTGTAGTGCGGAACGTGAGAGGTCCGGATGCAGAAATTCTCTTGCTACCACCAGCAGATCGTCGACACTCAGCCGCAGATACTCCCGCAGGGCCACGACAATTTCTTCCTGGGCAGAAGACAGGGTTGTGAGCAAGTTGTGCCGTGTATGAGACAGATCATGTTGCGCCTCTCGGTAGCGCCACCGAGCAATCGTGGGACAAGAAACATGATAACGCCGTGCCAACTCACTATCGCTCATCGAGGCGGGTGCCCGTTGGATCTCGCGGCGGATGCGTGGGGTAGTGGTCGCTGTCTTGTGTAGTTTAATATCCATCTCGCTGCTCCTGAATAAAGTAAGCAATGAGGTCACGTGCTGCCAGGAGAGGATAGCTCCTATGGCTTAATCTATCATCCGGCCTCTTACACCTAGTAACTAGAGAGCAAAGGGGCTGTCCTCATTTACTTGTAATACCCAATCGACATGTTGAAACCATACTAGACGTTACTGAGGAAGAGGCTGAGAAACTCGCTGTTGCGGTGAGGGATATTGCTAAAGCAGTGGAAAACGAGTACAAACCAAAAGGCATTACCATTTGGCAAAATAATGGTGTTCCGTCCAGTCAGTCAATCGCTCATGTTCATTTTCATGTGGCAGGAACTATTGAAACTGGAGGAACGGAATGGGGTGATGTCCCCGAACTATCTTTGGAGGAGACAGAGAATATTGCCAACAAACTTCGACTTTATTTTCGATCATATAGTCTCTAAGTTCGGCACTAATAGATTTATAGCAATCGTCTTCAGAGCAGCATATTTTTCGCCGCACAGCGGCTCCAAATCGACACGTGAGTCGGGCGTTAAACA
>NZ_JBQSVC010000015.1:0-88848 GCF_052376035.1 Halomonas sp. AOP7-E1-9 | reverse complement strand
CTAGCCTGAATAAAACGCTATCCGCTATGGATCAACGTTCGACCGCAAGGAGGCCAGGATGGTAGATCAGCAGGCAACCCAATCGCATATTCAAACGGTTTTGCAGGTAACGCCGCGTATTGACCCGCAGCAAGAGATTGATAAGCGCGTTGATTTTTTGTGTCGCGAAATGATCGATACAGGGCAGCATGCGCTTGTATTGGGTATTAGTGGCGGCGTGGATTCCACGGTAGGCGGCCGCTTGGCGCAGTTAGCGGTTAATAAGGCGCGTGAGCAGGGCATCGACGCCTCTTTCTACGCGATGCGGTTGCCTTATGGTACTCAGCAGGATGAAGACGATGCGCAGAAGGCACTGTCGTTTATTGAACCCGACCATGTGCTGGCCGTTAACGTTAAACCGGCAAGTGATGTCCTGTTGGCCGCACTGGAAGAGGGCGGGCTAACGTTTAGAGACGACGCTCACCGCGACTTTGTGTTGGGCAATATCAAGGCGCGACAACGCATGGTGACGCAATACGCAGCGGCCGGAGCACGAAGTGGCCTGGTGGTCGGCACGGATCAAGCCGCCGAAGCACTAATGGGCTTTTTCACCAAATATGGCGACGGCGCCTGTGATGTTGCGCCGCTCACCGGGCTAACCAAACGCCAGGTACGTGAAGTAGGCGCAGCGCTGGGGGCACCTGCCTTCCTAGTTGAAAAGCAGCCCACTGCCGACCTGGAAACGCTCAAGCCCCAGCTGGCGGATGAAGTGGCGCTAGGCGTGACTTATGCGGATATTGATGCCTTCCTGGTCGGCGATGCCATCAGCGATGAGGCGTATACCACCATCATTGACACCTATACCCGCACCGAGCATAAACGCCAATTGCCCAAGAGCCCTTAAGTATTTCTCACCCGTAAAGGCTAAACGCCGTCAGGTTAGGTTGTTATGATGCAACCACCTAACCTGCCGTTGAGCCTGCCATGCGTCTACTCCACACCGCCGATTGGCACCTGGGGAGATTGTTTCACAACATCTCACTGCTTGAAGACCAGCGCCACGTTCTAAACCAGCTGATCGAGATCGTCGACCGCGAAGCCGTAGACGCTGTGCTGATTGCGGGCGATATCTATGACCGCTCGGTGCCGCCTTCCGCGGCTGTTACGTTGCTTGATGATGTGCTGGGCGAGCTTTGCCAAGCGCGTGGTTTGCCAGTGGTTATTATTTCCGGCAACCATGATGGCGCCGAGCGCTTGGGCTTTGGCGCACGCCATTTGCGTCAGGCGGGGCTGCATATTCTTTCTGATTTGAGCGCCTGCGATACCCCGGTTACGCTTGCTATCAACGGCGTTGAGATCGATATTTTTGGCGTGCCCTATGCTGACCCGGAATACGTACGCAGCCAGTTCGGTGAACCGGTCCGCGACTTTGATAGCGCCCACCGCTACTTGCTAACGCGTATTGGTGAGAAGCGCCACGCTACCCGCCCAACGGTGCTGATGAGCCACTGCTTTGTAGATGGCGGCAGCGCATCTGATTCCGAGCGCCCGTTAACCCTGGGCGGTGCAGAAAGCGTTGCCTGGGAGCCCATGCAGGGCTTTGACTATGTCGCGCTTGGTCACTTGCATGGCCCGCAATACCGTGGCGGCGAACATGTTCGCTACAGCGGCTCGTTGCTTAAATACAGCTTTTCAGAAGCTCAGCAGCGTAAAGGCGTTACGCTTGTGGATATAGGTAACGAGGGAGTGACCGGCATTGAGCATCGCCCGCTGGTGCCCAAGCGCGAAGTGCGCGTGCTGGAAGGCGAACTTGATGAACTGTTGAGACAAGGGCGCGAGGACCTCTGTGCCGATGACTACTTGTTGGTTCGATTAACCGACCGCCACGCTATTTTAGACCCCATGGGTAAGCTGCGCGCGATATACCCTAACGTTTTGCACCTCGAAAAGCCCGGTATGCTAGGGATGCAGCAGCGTCAGCAACTGGATCGCGAACGGCTGCGCTTTAATGCCCTGGATATGTTCAGCGATTTCTTCGAACAAACCAGCGGTGACGCCATGAGCGCGGACCAGGCGCGTGCCATGAGTGATGTCATCACCTCCCTCAGCCGCGATGAAGAGGGCCAGTCATGACGCCGCTCGTACTCACCATGCAGGCCTTCGGCCCTTTTGCGGCTGAGGAGATCATCAACTTTTCTCAGCTGGGTAGAAGCCCGCTGTTTTTGATCAACGGCCCGACAGGCGCCGGGAAAAGCTCGATTCTGGACGCTATCTGCTTCGCGCTTTATGGCCAGACCACGGGAGAAGAACGCTCGGGCACCCAGATGCGCTGCGACCAGGCCGCCGATACGTTGCTAACTGAAGTAACGCTGGATTTTTACCTGCGCGGAGAAAACTACCGGGTGCGCCGCGTGCCTCAGCAGGAGCGCCCTAAAGCGCGAGGCGAAGGGACGACAACGCAAAACGCAGAAGCCCAGCTGTGGCGGCTAACCGCTGACGACAAGGAAAATCAGTGCCTCGTCGCGCGTAGCGTTAACGATGCTACCGCCCAAGTGCAGGCACTACTGGGGCTGGATGCCAGCCAGTTCCGCCAGGTGATGGTGCTGCCCCAGGGCAAGTTCCGCGAGCTGTTGCTGGCGGAGTCAAAAGATCGCGAAAAGATTTTTTCCCAGCTGTTTCAAACCCATATTTTTCAACGCATTGAAGAGCATCTGCGCACCCAAGCCAACCAGATAGACCGAGCGGTGAAAGATCACCAGCATCGTGTCCAGGGCATTCTGGATGCAAGCGACATTGAAAGTGAAGCGGTGCTTATTGAGGCGCTGGAAACGCTGGCGCCAGAGCATCAGGCTGCTGAAAAGGCGTTAGCCATTGCTAAACAGCAACGTGAACAGGCAGAGGCTGCCGAGCGCCAGGGACAGGAGTGTCAGGCGCTTTTTGACCGCCATACGGCGTTGGGCGCAGAAAAAAAACAGCGGCTACACCAGCAGCCGGAAATAGAGCGTGCTCAACAGCGCCTAAGCGCCCATGAGCAAACCCAGGCGCTGGCCGAACCCTTTCACCGCGTGCAAACAGCGCAGCAAACGGCAAGCGCTACCCAGCAAGAGCGCGTTCAGGCTCAAACGGCTGTTGAAAAACAGCAGGCGACGCATCAACACGCTCAGCAAGCGTTACATCAGGCACAAACCCGCTACCAGCAGTTGCCGGAACGCCGTGAACAGGCTGGCCGTTTACAGCAAGCGCTGGAGCAATTTCAGGCGCTCACTGGTGTGGAGCAGGCGCTACACCAGGCGCAACAAACATGGCAAAGCCTGTATCGGCAGCTTGACCAACAAACGCAGCAGCGCGACACCATCGCTGAGCAGGGCGAGGCACTTGCCGCCAGGCTGAAAGCAGAGCAGATAGAGCGCAATCACCTTGCAGGCTGCGATGAAGTGTTAAAAAGCCGCCAAGCGCTGCACGCGCAGCGGCAAACACTGGCCGGGCTTGAATCCCAGCGCGCTGCATTGGCCGAGCAAGTGGCTCAGGCGGCAAGCGATGTTGAGCATCATCAGCAAACGGTTGAGCGCTATAAGCGTCGCGCCACCGAGCAGGAGATGCACTGGCACCAGGGCCAAGCCGCGTTACTCGCCGCTCGGCTGGAATCCCAGCAGCCCTGCCCGGTGTGTGGCAGTCGTGAGCATCCTGCGCCCGCCGTACAAGAGCAGCCCCCCGTTACCCAGGCCGATGTGAAGCGCGCACGCACGGATCATGAGCAGGCGCATCAAGCGCTGGTGCAAGCTCAACAGTTGCAGCAGCGTTTGACCCAACAGCTTAAGTATAACGACGAGCAGAGCGAGTACTTACGTCATACGCTGGGCGAGTGGGGCGCTAAACCACTAAGCGCACTGGAGGCTGCCTGCCAGGAGAGCCAGCGACATGTTGAGCGCTATCAAGTGCTGACTCGAGAGTTGGCAGCCCGGGAGCGCACACTTGAGCAACATCGCAGCGAATGGAAAGCGCTGGATACCCAGATAAAGACACAACAGCCTGAGTTAGAGGCCGCTCAAAAGCGGTGTCATCAGTTGGAAGCCCAATGTGAGCAACTGCGCAGGGCGTTGCCTGAGCCACATGGGTCACTTGAGGCGCTTCAGGTAGAGCTTGGCCGTGTGCAAAGCGACATTCAGCAGTCTGAGGCGGCGTGGCAATCTGCTCAGGAGAGTGCTCATCACGCACAAACGGCGCTGGCCCGCGCCGAAACCACGCTGTCAGATATTGCCCAGCGCGCCGCCGCCGCGACTCAGGCGCTAAGCGCGGCCCAAAACGAATGGCAACTGGCGCTAAGCGGTAGCGCTTTCGGCAACGACGCTGACTTTATTCAGGCCCGCCTGGAAGCGCCTGAGCGCCAGGCGCTTATTGAAACCGTCACCCTCTTTCAGCAGGCGCTGGCCAAGCTGGATGGTCAGCTTGAGGATAGCCAAACACGCCTTGAGGGGCTAACGCCGCCTGATTTAACCGCTTTGGCGGAGCAAGTGGCTAGCGCGCAGGCGCATGAGCAGGTTTGTAATCAAACCTACCAGCGCTTGGCGGCTCGGATTGCACAGCTAACCGCCACTCAGCAAAAGCTCAAGGCCGCCCATGCCGCCGAGGCGGAGCTTGAAGCCGAGTATCGGCTGTGGGGAACGCTGAGCGAGATCGCCAATGGGCGCACCGGGCATCGCATTAGCCTGCAGCGTTTTGTGCTTGGCGTGTTGTTGGATGATGTGCTTATCCAGGCATCCGAGCGGCTGGTGCGGATGAGCCGGGGGCGTTATCAGCTGGTACGCCGTGAAGACCCCTCCAAAGGAAATAAGGCCTCAGGCCTGGAGCTGGATGTTGCCGATACCTATACCGGTAAAAATCGCCCCGTCGCGACGCTCTCGGGTGGCGAATCGTTTATGGCCGCGCTGGCGCTAGCATTGGGCCTCTCTGACGTGGTGCAGGCGTATGCCGGTGGCATTCAGCTCGATACGCTATTTATCGATGAAGGTTTTGGCAGCCTGGACCAGGATGCCCTTGACCAGGCCATCACCATGCTGAGCGAGCTGCAAATGGGCGGGCGTATGATTGGAATTATTTCTCATGTCAGCGAACTCAAAGAGCAAATGCCGGTTCGTATAGAAGTACGTGCCAGCCGCCAGGGAAGCACAGTACAAGTGCAAGGTGTTATACCGGCGTAGGTCCTCTAGACTCAGTAGGATCTAGGCGTGCATTCGTTGCCAGTACGTACATGGTTAGCACGTACATTGTCAGTACAATCTGTCAGCCCCAAGGAGTACAAGGATGAACGCTAGTAAAATTCTTCAACAGCTTATGCAGCAGGCCGGTGGCAGCCAAAACGGCAGCAGCGGAGTCAATGTGAAGGGCATGCTGGAGGGCTTGTCTCGTCAGTTGGGCGGGGGCGGTAGTGATCAGCGCTCAAGCCAGTCGGGAAGTTCCAGCGGCTTCGATATGAAAAGCCTTTTGGGCGGTGGAGCCATGGGCATGCTGGTCGGTTCCAAACGTGGCCGGAGCATGGGCGGTAAAGCGCTTAAGTATGGCGCTATTGCAGGCGTTGGCATGCTGGCCTGGAAGGCCTGGCAGAATTCACAGGCCGCTAAAAATCAACCCGCCACCAGCAGTAACGCAGAAGGCGAGCGTGTTGATGTATTAAGCGGTGAGATTCAGGAGCGGCGTAGCCTTGAACTGCTGCAGGCCATGATAATGGCAGCTCGCGCCGATGGGCATATTGATGAGCAGGAACAGGTGCTGATTACGGAGCAGATCGATGCGCTAGGGGCCGACCAGGAAATGCATAACTGGGTCGAAAGGCAGCTAAAGGCTCCATTGGATGCCGAAGCGCTTGCCCGCGAAGCGGACTCGCCCCAGGCTGCCCGGGAAATGTATTTAATGAGTGTCGCAGTAACTGATGACCAGAACCCCATGGAGCGCGCCTGGTTGGATCAACTGGCGCAAGCGTTAAAGCTTACCCCAGATGTCACCAAAGAGCTTGAGCACCAGGCCCAGCAGGCGGGCTGATAGCGTTTTCGTTTTCACACTAAAAAGCGCCGCCAGGATGCTGGCGGCGCTTTATTTTTACCGGTGGCAATAGCCTAAACGGCGTTATCGATTACTCCTGAATTTGACCCGCCAAAGGGCATTTCCGGGGTGGCAATAAAAAGTGCGTACGTCTTTTATCAATGGCTGGTTGGCTGGCGTATGTATTCGTGATAGTTCCGTCCATCTTTTTAAAGCCAGTTTCTTTAAAGCGAGGGCCATACTTCGTTCAGCGTACGTAATGCCGCGTCAATGGGAGGTTCTTCTGCACGATCATGGCGCCAAATCAGGCTAAGTGCGCAGGGCAGGCGAATATTGCTGGCAACGACAAGGCCGCTTTCCTGACGCTCGGTCATAGCCAGAGCGTCGCGCGCAAGGCTCAGGCCAACGCCCGCGCGGACTAAGTCCAGCATGCAGGCCTCCTGATCGACCTGAGCGACGCGATTGGGTGTGGCGCCACTGCTGGCAAGTGTGTGTTGTAAAAGGCGGTGATGGGCCGAGTCCTCTGGCGTGACGATCCAGGGCAGGCGGGCCAGGGCTTCCCAGCGCGTATCGGCCAGTTGGGCATCCCAGCCCATCGGGGCAACAACGTAGTAGTGAAAGTGGGTCAGCTCGCGCCAGGCAAGCGCCTCATGGTCGGTTCCCAGGCTGGGTGGCGCCAGGTAAAACCCCACATCCAGGTCGCCTTGCTCAACACGCCTTAACGTATTGCCGCTCATCCCATGATGAAGCTCGGTTTCAAGCTGCGGTGCTTGCGTCATTAGGCGGCGCAGGAAAGCGCCCAGGCGAATAAATTCTGGATCGACAATCGTGCCTATCTTGAGCTTGCCTCTTGGCGTGCTATGCAACGTATTGGCTGTTTGCTCAAAAGCATAGGCGCTTGCCAAGGCTTTCTCGGCGGAGGGTAGCAGGGTATGGCCATCAGGCGTTAGCGCTAAGCCCTGGGGGCGGCGTTCAAACAAAGTAAGCCCCAAGCTTAGCTGAAGCTGCTTCAACTTTAGGCTGATGGCGGGCTGGGTAAGGTGCAGTTGCTCAGCCGCGCGTGAGACGCTGCCTAGACGGGCGACCATGACAAATGCCCGTAGTGTCGCATATTCGTGCATGGCGCCTCCTGGTTTTCATTTTGTTATTAGCAGAGCTTATATCCCGGTTTAAATTTACTCAATTGATCGAGCCAACAATCACGCTAGTCTGGGCAGATCCCATTGGTTCTGCTTATAAAGGTAGTGATGATGACAACAACAGCCATTCAGCACTTTATTAATGGTCAGATCAGCGAAGGTCGCTCTGGCGATGCCCAGGATGTGTTTAACCCAGCCACCGGCCAAGTCACCGGCCGTGTCGCCCTGGCATCACAAAGCGATGTGGAGGCGGCTGTAAATGCGGCCAGTGCAGCGTTTCCTGCGTGGGCCGATACGCCGCCCATTCGCCGGGCCCGAGTGCTGTTCAAGTTTCTGGAATTATTGGATACGCATAAAGATGCCCTCGCTGAGGCGATCACCCAAGAGCATGGCAAGGTATTTACCGATGCCCAGGGCGAGGTGGCGCGCGGGATCGATGTTGTCGAGTTTGCCTGCGGTATCCCCCAACTGCTTAAGGGTGACTACACCGAGCAGGTCAGTACCGGTATTGATAATTGGACAACCCGGCAACCGCTTGGCGTTGTGGCGGGTATTACGCCGTTTAACTTCCCGATCATGGTGCCGATGTGGATGTTCCCTATCGCCATCGCCACGGGTAACACCTTTATTCTCAAACCAAGCCCGCTTGACCCTAGCGCGTCACTAATGCTGGCAGACCTTCTGAAGCAGGCCGGTTTGCCCGATGGCGTGTTTAACGTGGTGCAGGGAGGGAAGGAGTCTGTTGAAGCATTAATCGATCACCCCGAGGTCAAAGCGCTCTCGTTTGTTGGCTCGACGCCAATTGCCAACCTGATCTATGAGCGGGGTGCCAAGCACGGCAAGCGCGTGCAGGCATTGGGCGGGGCGAAAAACCATATGGTCGTGATGCCTGATGCGCACCTGGATAAAGCGGTGGATGCGTTAATCGGCGCCGCCTACGGCTCGGCGGGCGAACGCTGCATGGCGATTAGCGTAGCGATACTGGTCGGTGACGTGGCGGATAGCGTGGTGCCCAAACTTGCCGAGCGCGCTAAAGCGCTAAAAGTAAAAAATGGCATGCAACTGGATGCCGAAATGGGGCCGATCGTAACGCGTCAGGCCCACCAGCGTATTACCGGCTACATCGAAAAAGGCGTGTCTGAAGGCGCGAAACTGATCGTGGATGGCCGCGAGTTTAATACTGCCCAGGTGGGTAGTGACTGTGCCGACGGCTTCTGGATGGGCGGCACGCTTTTCGACCACGTCACGCCGGAAATGACAATCTATAAAGAAGAGATCTTTGGCCCGGTGTTGGTGTGCGTACGCGTGCCGGATGTCGCGACGGCCATTCAGTTAATCAACGACCATGAATTCGGTAACGGCGTCAGCTGCTTTACCGAAAGCGGCAGCGTGGCAAGAGAGTTTGGGCGCCGTATTCAGGTCGGCATGGTGGGTATCAATGTGCCTATCCCGGTGCCGATGGCGTGGCACGGCTTTGGCGGTTGGAAGCGTTCACTGTTCGGCGATACCCACGCCTACGGTGAGGAGGGCGTACGTTTTTATACCAGGCAGAAGTCAATTATGCAGCGCTGGTCAGACTCGATTGATAACGGGGCTGAGTTTGTGATGCCGACGGCCAAATAAGTCGATGCGGAGCAAGGCAAATGACACAACAACAAACCTTGGCATTTGACTACATTGTGATAGGCGCAGGCACCGCAGGGTGCCTGATGGCCAACCGGTTAAGCGCCGACCCGAATAATCGGGTGCTTCTAATCGAAGCGGGTGGGCGCGATAACTATCACTGGATCCATATTCCGGTGGGGTATCTGTACTGCATTAATAACCCGCGCACCGATTGGCTGTTTCGCACCGAGCCAGAACAAGGCTTGAACGGCCGTTCGCTGATTTACCCGCGGGGTAAAACCCTGGGCGGCTGTTCGAGTATCAACGGCATGATTTATATGCGCGGCCAAGCGCGCGACTACAATCACTGGGCTGAGGTCGTGGGTGATGAGGCGTGGCGGTGGGAGAACTGCCTGCCGGACTTTATGCAGCATGAAAGCCACTACCGGCTGGATGAAGGAGGCGATGCGGATGCCGAGCAGCGCGAGTTTCACGGCGATAGCGGTGAGTGGCGGGTTGAAAAGCAGCGCTTGAAGTGGGAAGTGTTGGACGACTTCGCCGAGGCGGCCGTGCAGGCCGGTATTCCCCGCACCGAGGATTTTAACCGTGGCAATAATGAAGGCGTTGCTTACTTTGAAGTCAACCAGCGTAATGGCTGGCGCTGGAACACCGCCAAGGCGTTTTTACGCCCTGCGCTTAAACGTAACAACCTGACGCTTTGGCACTCTACCCAGGTGAATCGGCTCTGCTTTGAAGATGATCAGGGCAGCCCGCTCTGTAACGGGGTAGACGTTACCCTGCGCGGGGAAAATCTGAACGCCCGCGCCAGCAAAGAAGTAATTTTATGTGCCGGTGCCATTGGATCGCCGCATCTTTTGCAGCTATCGGGTATTGGGCCTAAAGCACATCTTGAAGAGCACGCCATTGAGGTAGTGCATGACCTGCCGGGTGTAGGCGAGAACCTGCAAGATCATCTTCAGATCCGCTCAGTGTATCGTGTCACCAATGCAAAAACGCTCAATGCAGTAGCAGGCACTTTGCTGGGTAAAGCAGGCATTGGCTGGGAGTATCTGTGCAAGCGCACCGGCCCCATGAGCATGGCACCTTCACAACTTGGCGCCTTTACGCGCAGTTCTAACGAGTATGAGCACGCGAATATTCAGTATCACGTTCAGCCATTAAGCCTTGAGGCATTTGGGCAGCCGCTACATCCTTATCCGGCCATTACCGCCAGCGTATGCAACTTAAATCCGAGCAGTCGCGGAACAGTCCGCCTGAAAAGCTCCAATCCAACTGATGCTCCGGCTATTTCGCCCAACTATTTAAGCACCCACGAGGATCGAAAGGTGGCCGCTGATTCACTGCGCGTTACTCGGCACATTGCAGCGCAGGCGGCTTTTTCCAAATATGCTCCCGAGGAGGTTAAACCGGGGCTTGAGTATCAAAGTGATGACGAGCTAACGCGCTTGGCAGGCGACATAGGTACCACCATTTTTCATCCAGTAGGCACAACACGGATGGGTTGTGCTGATGATCCGATGGCCGTTGTGGATGCTAAATTACGAGTGCTGGGCGTCAAGGGGTTACGCATTGCGGATGCGGGGATAATGCCCACCATCACCAGCGGTAATACAAACTCGCCCACGCTAATGATTGCAGAAAAAGCGGCTAAATGGATTTTAGAGGAAAATGTGTTGCATTAACTTTTTTTTTAAGCATAGTGTTGACGTGTGACCTGGTTAGGCGCATTCTTAAACGCAGTTGGTTAGCAAGTCGAACGTTGTCAGCAGTATCGAACGCCTAAGCGTGAGTCTGGTGAAAGTTTCTTGTTCTACCCACTGCAATTCGGGTATTTCCCGGCTTTACATTAAGCTACATCGAGGATTTCGATCATGGCAACTGGTACCGTTAAGTGGTTTAACGACACTAAAGGTTTCGGCTTCATTTCTCCGGACGACAATGGCGACGACCTGTTCGCGCATTTCTCTGAAATTCAAGCTGACGGTTTCAAAACTCTGCAAGACGGCCAGAAGGTTTCCTTCGACGTCACTCAGGGTAAGAAAGGCCTTCAGGCTTCCAACATCAAAGTTCTGGGTTAATTCTCAGCATTTGATGTTCGCTGCTAGCGCCAGGCGTTAGTAAGCTGAAAAAACGCTCGTGAGCGTAATGCCGTTCGGTTAACGATGACCGAAGGCTCTAAGAAAATCCGGTATTCTTCATTGGATACCGGATTTTTTTGTGCCTATTCAACAGACATTGCTCGATATTGATGAGCTACATTCCTTCACTGGCCTCAGCACCTTTGCCCAGCATATCCCTGTCGAATGGATAGAGTCTGCTCTTCACCTTTCTGGATGACCGTCCTCGACCATCAAGGCCGAGGACGGTAAAAATATCCAAAACCCGCTATCCAGTAAATCGCAAGGCGGCGCCGCTTAAGTGAACAGCATTACGAGCCTAGCGCCGGGGCTTTTTGCTATCCACTTCCCAGCTAGAAGCGTCACAGGTGCCACTACCGAGCAAATCAGATACAGCAGACATTGCGGTTAGAGTCTTTTGATGGGCAGGAAGGATTCAACCCCGCTGAAGCGGGGTCTGGTGGTTAGGCGACCTGATTCATAAGGCTGTCGTAAGGGATTTTCAGGCCGTCATGAAGTCTTTTTATCATGCCCAGGCTTAGCTTGCGCTTACGGTTCAATACCTCAGAGACGCGGCCACTAGGACCGATATAAGCCTCAAGGTCGCGCTGCGTTAGCCCCTGTTGCTCCATGCGAAATTTGATAGCTTCGATGGGGTCGGACGGGTCGATGGGATAGTGCTTATCCTCGTACTTCTCAATAAGGATGGAAAGCACTTCAATTTCATCGGCTTCAGGAGAGTCAGGCGCGGCACTCCAAAGCTCTTCTAGGCGAGCGAAAGCGCGATCAAGGTCGCTATCATTACGGATGGGCTGAATGTTCATCATATTGTCTCCGCATCAACTTTATCGTACTGAGCATGGGTGCCGACGAATCGAACCCAGGCAATTTGCTGCTCATAACGAATGGATAGGATTACCCGGTACTTATTGCCGCCGATATTGAAAACAGCGCGCCCACCTTTAAGGATGCTTGCTGTTCTAATATCAGCCTTTAGTTGCTGTGGTGTTTCCCAAGATGCCTTTAGCATCATGTTATACCACTCGGTCAGCGAGGTTTCGGCATCGCCATAGCCCTGCTCCCAAAACTCTTTCAGCGTACGCTTTGCTATGACTCTCATGCCACCTCCCAATATGGGATATTGTAGCGCCTCCCAATTTGGGAGTAAAGTTTGATTCCAGCAGGCTAGCGCCGCCTTCCCCCCCCCCCCTTAAAGCTAAGATTGGTTAGAACGCCCATATCGTCAGATGCCGCTAAGCGCGTCCCCAGTGATCGACTGCATGCCTTTCAGGGGGCGCTTGCGGCGGAGGGCTGAAGGAGGCTGAATTCTTGGCGCGAGAGAATGAAGAGACGCGATACCGTATTTCGATCGATTCCAGTGGCACCATGGATATATCGCCTACTGCCTACTAGGACGCTTATTTATTCTCAAGGGCTTGAGATAGGAAGACCCCGCCGAAGCGGTAATGCTGTTCGGTCATCGGCAAACCTTAACCGAACAGCATTACGCTCACGAGCGGGGTTTTTTGTGTGTGAATTTTATTATTCTATTTTGGTATTTAAATGTTTCTAAAAATAACTTTTTAGAATATGTGGTTGAGGTCACAATAGCGCATTACTTTTGTTAGGAATGTCGCGTTATGACACTGGATGCATGGATTGCGATAGCGGTGGTTGCCACCATCTTCCCGCTAATGACCGTCTCGAGGTTAGGGCCCGACATCATTTTGCTTGGCGCTGTCATTGTACTGATGACCCTGGGCGTTATTGAGCCAGCTCAGGCGTTAAGCGGCTTTTCCAACAGTGGGCTGTTTACGGTCGCTTTTATGTACGTGCTGGTGGCTAGCATCCGTGAAACGGGTGGTATCGATCTTATTATTCGCTATGTATTGGGGCGCCCTAAAACCGAGCGGGGTGCTTTGGTGCGGTTACTGTTACCGGTGGCCTCTTTAAGTGCTTTTTTAAATAACACCCCTGTAGTAGCTACCTATATACCGGCGGTTATGAGCTGGAGTCGGCGGCTGCGACGCTCCCCTCAGCGGCTGCTGATGCCGTTAAGCTTCGCCTCCATTCTTGGCGGTACGATTACCTTGTTTGGCAGCAGTACCAACCTGGTGGTGTATGGGCTGCTGACGGAGCGTTATCCCAATGTGGCCATGGGCCTGTTTGACCTTGCCTGGGTGGGTGTGCCAGTCGCCGTGGTAGGGCTTGCCTATCTGGTGATTCTTGGGCCGCGCCTGTTACCTGCCCGCGAGGGGTTGGCCAATGCGTTCGCTAACCCGCGTGAATTTACCATTGAGATGGAGATCGATCGGGAAGGCGTTCTGGTTAATCGAACGGTGGAGGAGGCCGGGTTGCGCCACTTGCAAGAGCTGTTCCTGGTTGAGATCGAGCGTGACGGTAACGTTGTGAGTGTTGTGGGGCCTGGTGAGCAGTTAAAGGGTGGCGACCGGTTGGTGTTTGTGGGCACCAGCGATGCCGCTGTCGAACTACAGCAAATTCGTGGATTAATACCCTCGCATGATCATACCTCCAGCCTTGAAAAAGAGTTCAAAGAGCGCCGCTTGGTCGAAGCCGTAGTGTCGAATCAGTGCCAGTTCATTGGCCAGCGCATTCGAGACGGCCGCTTTAGGACGCTTTATGGTGCGGCCGTACTGGCTATTTGCCGAGGCGGTGAGCGTGTCACCGGCAATCTGGGGCAGGTACGCCTGCAGCCCGCTGATGTGCTGCTACTGGAAGCGCGTCCTCCGTTTATTGAACGCCACCGTCAGTCAAAAGACTTTCTCTTGATCAGTGAGCTAAACGGCTCTGCGCGGCCTGTTCATGAAAAAGCGCCGCTCGCCTGGGGGATTCTGCTGGGGGCAGTATTGCTGGCTGCATTCGGCGTTTTGAGCATGTTAAATGCCGCGATGCTGGGCGCTGCACTGGCGCTGTTAAGCGGCTGCTGTTCGGTTGAAGCTGCTCGGCGCGGGCTGGATAGCCAAGTGCTTTTGACGATTGCTGCCTCGTTTGGTGTGGGGGCTGCGCTGCAGAGTTCGGGCGCCGCAGATGCTATTGCCGGTGGCATACTGCATGTCGTAGGCAGTAACCCTTGGCTGCTCTTGATAGGTACGTACTGTGTTGTGGCGTTGCTAACTGAGCTTGTCACTAATAACGGTGCGGCGGTCATCATTTTTCCGGTCGTCATGGCCGCCGCCGAGAGCCTTGGCGTAAACTCAATGCCTTATGTGATCGCGATAATGTTTGCCGCTTCGGCCAGTTTTTTAACGCCTATTGGCTATCAAACCAACTTAATGGTGTATGGGCCCGGCGGTTATCGTATCAGTGATTTTATGCGCGTAGGTGGTGGCCTAAACGTGCTAACCGGGGCCATCGCACTCATATTGATTCCTCACGTGTGGCCCTTCTAAGCGTAATCATTCGCTGTGAATGCCGGTTTACGTTAGGGTCTGTTAATGTTTCATCACCGCTTGCGCTAAACGTTCAAGCGCTCTAATTGTGTGCTTTTTCAATTAAGTAAGGATAAATATCATGACGGACCCGGGCGAACTGATTATTGAGCCGCAAAACGGTCAACCTGCCGATGCCTGTGTGTTTATCATTCATGGCTTAGGTGCCGATGGGCATGATTTCGAGCCTCTGGTGCCCGCGCTTAACCTTCCTGAAGATGCCCACGTACGATTTATTATGCCGCACGCACCACGGCTGCCGGTGACCGTTAACGGCGGCATGGTGATGCCCGCCTGGTACGACATTCTGGCGATGGACCTGGGGCGCCGTGTTGATGAAGTACAGCTGAAATGCTCTGCGGAGCGTATTCAGGCTCTGATACAGGAACAGATTGATCACGGTATCGACAGCCAGCGGATTATCGTGGCAGGGTTCTCTCAGGGGGGGGCAGTGGCTTATCAGGCGGCGCTATCTTTTCCGTTGCCGTTAGGCGGGTTGCTGGCAATGTCGACCTACTTTGCTACGGCAGACTCAATTGAGTTAAGTGACGCCAACAAGGCAATTCCGATTGAGGTGCATCACGGTAACCTGGACCCTATCGTGGCAGAGAGTTTGGGACGGGCTGGGTTTGATCGCCTAAAAGCCCAAGGCTACACCGCCAACTATCGCCAGTACCCTATGGCTCACGCACTTTGCCCTCAGCAAGTGGGTGATATTGGCCAGTGGTTGAGTACTCTTCTGAAGTAATCCTTACATCGACAAGTGATCAAAAGATAGGCAAAGTAATTTGTCTATAAGCCGCTGCAAGGATAGCAATGGCAGTAATCTCGTCGGTAGACCTCATCGAGGCTGTATTAGCGCTGTGTCTTATGATAGCAGCGCTGGTTTGCCCATTTGATCGCCATTGGCGTACACGCCCGCCGCCTGCAGGCGACTTATGGTGGCCTTATGCGTGGCTCGTTCAAAATGCCTTGGTAGGGGTTCGCTCTGCTGGGCAGTGGTGTGGCGATGTTAAAGCAGCGTCTGTGGGTATTGCTCTGGCCATTGAAAAGCGGATGATGGCGCGCTTAACTCAACTAACGGCTATGGAAAGCTGGATGCGCCACCATACGAGCGGCTTGATGATGGCGTTAGCCATTGTTTTGGCACTGTTATTAATCTGGGAAGGGTCGCCATGAGCCACGAGAGTTCACAGAACCACCGAGGGAGACGTGCCAAAAAGCCCGATGAGATTCCACGTTATGGGTGGTTTGATGTTGTATGGCGGGTGTTGCGCGCCGCTAAGCGTGACCGCCTTACCATGTTGGCGGCTGGTGTCGCGTTTTACGCTTTGCTGGCACTATTTCCTACCATTGCAGCGGTAATATCGCTGTGGGGATTGCTGTTTGATCCGGTGGAAGCAGGGCGGCAGCTTTATGAACTAAGCCGTTTTATGCCCCCGGATGCGGCAAGCCTTATTGATCAGCAAACCCAGACAGTGGTTGAGAGTGCCGAATCTGGCAACGTAATGGCGGTGCTTTTAGGGCTGTTGGTCGCCATGTATATCGCTTCCAAAAGCGTGGGAGTGCTCGTGGTAGGGCTGAATGTGGTTTATGGCGAAAAGGAGCGGCGTAACTTCTTTCTTCGCGGTGTTGTGTTGGTGCTACTGACGTTTGGCCTGATTGGCATGACGCTGGTATCGCTTGGCTTTATTGCGATTGTGCCTGTGTTGGTCGATGCCTTAGCGGTGGATGATCCTTTCGATCAAGTATTTAAGTGGCTGCGTTGGCCTGCCTTGTTGATCATCATGAGCTTTTTAATTGCCCTGCTGTACCGGTTTGCGCCTTATCGGCGTGCCGCACAATGGCGCTGGTTAAGCTATGGCACGCTGCTGGCGACCACTTTATGGTTACTTGGGTCAGGCGGGCTTTCACTTTATGTCCGCTACTTTTCAAGCTTCAGTGAGCTTTATGGGTCATTGGGCGCCGTGGTTGTACTGATGATGTGGTTTTGGCTGTCTGCGTTTGTGGTACTGCTAGGTGCAGAAGTGAACAGTGAAATGGAGCGCCAGACCTATAAAGACACCACTATTGGTGAAGAGCGCCCATTAGGTGAGCGCGAAGCCTTTGCCGCCGATACGCTGGGGGTTGAGAACCCTTGGAACGGCGATAAAGAAAAAAACCGCCAGTAGCGAGCTGGCGGTTTTACCGTACGTTTACGTATTAGGCGGTTACCCTCGCGGTAAAAGCCCTTTTTAGAACAGCCTTTTTACAAAAGCTCTTCAGCCGCCAGCGCCAGGCGCGAACGCTCAACGCTTTTGAGGGTAATATGCCCGGCGTGTGGCCAGTCACGGAAGCGCTCAACCACGGCCGCCATGCCGCAGGTATTGGCGGTTAGATAGGGCGTATCGATTTGCCCCACGTTGCCTAAACAGACAATTTTGGTATTACGCCCGGCACGGGTAACCAGTGATTTAAGCTGTTTGGGTGTAAAGTTTTGTGCCTCGTCGATAATCAAAAAGGTGTCGTTTAAGGTGCGCCCTCGCATAAAGCCTGGCGAGCGAATCTGTACGCGTGAGCCAATCAGTTGCCGTGTTGCGCCATTATCCCAGGTCGACTCTCCTTCGTCATTGCGCAGCAGGTTATCCATATTGTCGTGGAAGGCACCCATCCACGGCGACATCTTCTCCTCCTCGGTACCGGGCAAAAAACCAATGTCCTCGCCCATCGGAATAGGTGCGCGGGTAAACACGATGCGCTCAAACTGCTTGGCATCCAGGGTTTGCTGGAAAGCGGCGGCCAGCGTCATAAAGGTCTTACCCGTGCCCGCGTTACCGGCAATGGTGACCAGATCAATGTCCGGGTCCATCAGCAGGTTCAGGGTAAAGTTTTGACGGCTATCATGGGCGTGAACGCCCCACACTCCAGCGTGGTGGCGGTAGTTGGTCAACAGCTGTAACCGTGCTGATGAGGGCGACAGCTCACGAATAATGGCCTCAAACTCAGCGCCATTCTCGCTGTCGGAGACAAGCATTCCCAAGTGCCAGTGACGGGGCATGTCGCCACTTAATTGATAAAACGTTTGATGCTCCACCCGCTCAACGCTGACATCAACATTCAGCGCTTCCCAAAGCGCCCCGCCGTTGTGTCCCGCCGATGCGTATACTTGGGCACCCTCAATCATGGCATCGCTGTCTGAGAATGCCCGATCGTTAAAGTAATCCTCCACAGGGACTTTTAGCGCGGCCGCCTTTACGCGCAGGTTGATATCTTTGGTAATTAGAATGACCGAGGCATCGGGGCGCTCATCGCGTAGCCGACAGGTTTCCGCCAGAATACGGTTATCCTGACTGTCGTCCATCGAGTCGAAGGGCTTTAAATCGTTGAAGCAGAGAAAGTGCAGGCGTCCAGATTCGCCGCTAATACGTGGGATGGGGATGCCGCGTTGAATCTCGTCAAAAGTAACCTGGTTGGTAAGGTCAGAGAGCGTACGGCTAACTTGACGTGCCGTACGGGCAATCTCACGAATTCCGTTTTTATGCTTATCCAGTTCCTCAAGAACCGTCATGGGGATAACCACGTCATGCTCTTCAAAGTGGTAGAGCGCTGTGGGGTCATGGATTAGGACATTGGTGTCCAGGACATAAAGCCTTGTCGCTTTCTTATCGAGTCTTACCATCGGGCGATAGCTCCTTGGTTGACGGCAACATCGACACTGGCAGCTACATCTTACGCCTAGATGACACTTGCCTGTGTCGTTCCTCTGGCGTGTCTTTAAATCTCCTTGTGAGGCACTTTTTTATAGCGTGGAAGGATATTGCACTTTTTTCCACTGCTATATTTCACCGAAGTGACCACTCCTGCATTTCAGCGAAGTGACCACTACTGCGCATTGCCTAGAAAACGCGCCACTTTGTTAAGGAGTGCGGTGGCCACTACGCCCAGGTTTTCACTCTCTACATAGCGGTAATAGTGGCTTTCCAGGGCAAGGTCGTGATTCAGTGAGCAGAGCTGATCACTTTCCAATGCTTCTTTAACCAGCGGGTGAGGAAGTAGTGCCCATCCCGTGCCGTTTATTACCGCATCTCGGATCACCTCAAACATGGTGAAGCCCAGGTAGTTAGCGGAAAAAAGCGCTTCGCTGACCAGTTTGTCGTCCTGAATGTGGGTTAAGCAGACTTGCGTGTATTGGGCGAGATCATCGCGATTGACGCTGGGGAGCCGACTCAGTGGGTGCTGTGGAGAGGCCACTAAGCGCATACTCACAGGTGCCAGGTTGGCTGCGTGGGGGGCAACGCCTTCGGCGGTATAAAGCCCAAACGCAATATCGACAGTTTGGCGCAGAATAAATTGGCTGTGCTCCTGCGGTGGAACAAGATAAACCGATACCGCGGTCAGCGGGAACTGCTGCTTTAAATCGTGCATGACCTGGTGCCAGAACCGCTCAGGAAGCGCATCATCGCGGGCAATGCACAGCTGGTTTTCGACCCCTTGCAGATGTTGGTGGCAATGCTTTTTGATTCGGCTGGCGCTTGTCAGTAGCCGGTAACAGTCGGGGAGTACGCTTTCACCTACGGCAGTTAGTGTCAGGCTATTTCCCGAGCGTTCAAACAGTGCCACCCCCAGGCTATCTTCCAGCGCATGGACCGCCGCACTTAGCGTACCGCGCTTTATACCTGACTGCCGCGCAGCGGCGGCAAATGAGCCGTGCTCAGTAACTTCAACAAATGCCTGGACTTGTTCAGCTCGCATACGGAGTCTCGTGGTTGAGTGCTATTTTTTTTAGCGCTGAGTGATTCGTTAAACGTTAGTACACCCTTTACCATGCAGCACGATTTCCTACAATCCTGCTAAATCAGAACGGAGTTTTCTGCGTGACCCCCTTTATTGCTGAGCGCCGTGCGCTAAGATTTTCAGCTATTTCAGCAAGCTTTTTTGCGCTGTCTGGCTTGGTCCTGGGATTAGCCAGTGGCTCTATCACGATTTTATTCGATAGCGGATATTCACTGTTAAGCCTTGTTCTGGCTTCGCTCTCACTGCTTGCGTTACAGCATGCCCGCAAACCCGCGGATGATCACTACCCCTTTGGGCGGCTAACGGTAGAGCCGCTAGCGGTGTTGCTCAAAGGCGTGGTGATTGCGCTGGTGTGTCTGTTCTCTTTAGTGTCAGCCATGTGGAGCCTGGCGCAGGGCGGACGCTTGGTGACACTTGATTTGGCCTTGTTATTTGGTGTCGCTAACGTGAGCGGCTGTTTGTTGACCTGGTGGTGGCTAAAGCGCTATGCCCGTATTGCTCGCTCCTCCTTATTGGCGGCTGAGCTGCGTCAGTGGCAAATGGATACCTGGTTAAGCGCGGCGGTAATGCTTGGTTTTGCACTTACCTGGGGACTCACGTTAACGCCCTGGGCAAGTTATGCGCGGTTGGCTGACCCGGTAATGGTGCTGGTCATTGCAGGCTACTTTTTACCCATGCCTATCCGCATGGTGCGTGGAGCGCTTCGCGAACTGATGTTTGGCGAACCCATGGGCAGCATTCGCCAGGACATGGTGGAAGAGATCGCCGAGTTTGATATCGCCAGTGACGATGTGCGCCTGGCACAGGTGGGCAGTTTTCTGATGGTGGATATCCAGCTCGACAAGCAACAGATCGATGATGCCGAAGAGATTGTGGAGAGCGTTGAGCAGCACTGCTTGCAGCGTAATTTGCGCCCCGTCACCAGCATTACCCTGGTGGCCACGTAAACCGGGGGAATAGCGCTGTAATTTTCGTTGGTGTTGATCATAACGCCTGCTTAATGAAGCGGGCGTTATGATGTAGAAGCGGAGCACTACAAGCGCAGTTAATCGCCTTTCTTCTCTGGTTTGCCTTTGCGCTCGGTGCTTGCCATCTCCTCAAGCTCCTCTTCGCTCATTGAGTCGTACATATCCTTGGAAGCATCATAAAGCTCACTGGGCTTGGTTTCTCCACGTTTGGCGGAAAGGGCAGCGCCTGCGGCTTTTTGCTGGGCTTTCGATGTAGCTGGCATAATTAAGGCTCCTTTCGGTTGACTTCCCTTTAGCGCTTACGCTATTTAGCGTAGCAGGCAGGAATAGGCTTTCCAGAGCGCGCCACGAGGGCTGCCCAACTTTACTAAACATCAAGAGAGCGTCATGACACCAGCCATTAATACGGCCAAAAAAGCGGGTATCCCGTTTGAAATTCGTGAATATCAGCACGATGTAGCGGCAGAGTCCTACGGCTTGGAAGCCGCTGAAAAACTGGGGGTGGCCGTCGAGCAAGTATTCAAGACCCTGGTAGTAACGCTGGACGGCAAGACGCTTGCCGTGGGGATCGTGCCAGTCACTCAGCAGTTGGGCCTAAAGCAGATTGCCAAGGCCGCTGGAGCTAAAAAAGCCGTCATGGGGGTACCTGCCGAGGTCGAGCGTGCCACTGGTTACGTGTTGGGTGGGGTAAGCCCCTTGGGGCAGAAAAAACGCCTGGCAACCTATATTGATGCGTCGGCTGCGGGCTTTGCCACTATTTTTGTCAGCGCCGGGCGGCGTGGGCTTGAGATTGAGCTGGCGCCCAATGACCTGGCAACCCTTTGCAAGGCTGAGCTTGCGCCACTGGCGGTATGAGATGCACGCAGGGGCAGGCACTTTCTGGTATGGTGCTTCACATTAAAGTGTATCCGTATTAGTTACCTCTTTACTGGCCGTTAAACGGCCCTGCAGGTTTTATTGTGTCAGACGTCTCCTTCTCGTCGCTCGCCTTACCGGCCACGCTGCTTACTAACCTTGAGTCGCTGGGTTATCACCAGATGACGCCTGTTCAGGCGCAAAGCCTGCCGCCCATGCTGGCCGGGCGGGATGTGCTGGCACAGGCCAAAACAGGCTCGGGCAAAACAGCGGCGTTTGGTTTGGCGCTACTCGCTGAACTACGGGTTGAAGTATTTTCTGTACAGGGGCTGGTACTTTGCCCTACTCGTGAGCTTGCTGATCAGGTAGCCGAAGAGCTGCGCCGTTTGGCGCGGGCCATGGCTAACGTTAAAGTATTAACACTGTGTGGCGGAGCGCCGTTTGGGCCACAGTTAGGCTCGCTTGAGCATGGCGCGCATATTGTTGTTGGTACCCCGGGGCGTATTGAAGAGCATCTGCGTAAAGGTTCGTTGACGCTGGGTTCGCTAAGCACACTTGTGCTGGATGAGGCGGATCGCATGCTCGATATGGGCTTTCAAGCATCATTGGATGCGATCATTGCGGAAACCCCGGCGGATCGCCAGACGCTGCTATTTAGCGCTACCTTCCCTGATGAACAGGAGTCCGGTGGCTTGGCGGCCATGACGCGCGGCGTCATGATGGATCCTGTCAGCGTTAAAGTGGCTGAGGTGCATGACGCCACTACCATTGATCAGCACTTCTATGAAGTGCCCAATGAAGATGCCCGCTTTGGTGCGCTTAAACAGCTGTTGCTGGTCAACCGTCCGACGACCAGCGTGGTGTTTTGCAACACCAAGCGCGAAACCCAGACGGTAGCCGATAGCCTAGTGGATGCCGGTTTTAGCGCGGTAGCGCTGCACGGTGATTTAGAGCAAAAAGACCGTGATCGTATTTTGATACTCTTTGCCAACCAAAGTGCGTCAATCCTGGTGGCCACCGACGTGGCGGCACGTGGCCTGGATATTGCGCAATTGGATGCAGTGTTTAACTATCAAATTGCCCGTGAGCTAGAAGTTCATGTCCACCGCGTAGGACGTACCGGGCGGGCTGGCGCCAGTGGCATTGCCTGTACACTGGTAACCCCTCAAGAAACTTATCGCCTGGGCCGCTTGGCAGAGCTTCTGAGCGAGCAGCTCACCACGGAAGCGCTTCCTAAAGCCACACAAACAGCCCCCTTTGAACCTCCCATGGCGACGCTGCAATTAGCCGGTGGTAAAAAGGATAAACTGCGGCCAGGCGATATTTTGGGTGCCCTGACCAGCGAGGGCGGGCTGCGCGGTGATCAGGTCGGTAAAATTAAAGTGTTGGCCCGTAGTGCGTATGTCGCGGTTGAGCGTAGCGCCGTTCAAAAAGCCCAGGCCAAACTCGAACGTGACAAACTAAAAGGACGCGCCTTTCGTGTGCGTCGCATTCGCTACTGAGTGCCAGAAACTGTCCCTACGTCTATAGGAGCCATTGCAGCTAGCCATGAAAACACCCAAACGATTACAGCCCCTGGTCGATGACGGCCTGATCGATGAGGTGCTGACGCAGTTGATGAGCGGCAAGGAAGCACAGGTTTACGTGGTGCGCTGTGGCGAAGAAGTACGCTGTGCCAAGGTATTTAAAGAGGCTAAACAGCGTAGCTTTAAGCAGGCGGTACAGTACCAGGAAGGGCGTAAAGAGCGTAATAGCCGGCGTGCCCGGGCCATGGCGAAGAAGACCCGCTATGGTCAAAAAGAGCAGGAGCAGGCGTGGCTAACTGCGGAAGTAGACGCGCTCTATCGCCTTGCCGCGGCTGAAGTACGCGTACCCAAGCCTTTCGGTTTTGTGGATGGCGTGCTGCTCATGGAGATGATTACCGATGCCGAGGGCACTGTTGCGCCACGCCTGGATGACGTAACTCTGACCCACGAGCAAGCGCTGCGCTATCACGATAAAGTCATCAAGGATGTGGTGCGCATGCTCTGCGCTGGCCTGATCCACGGTGACTTGTCGGAATTTAACGTGCTGGTAGATGCCGAGGGGCCGGTCATTATTGACCTGCCCCAGGCCGTGGATGCTGCTGGTAACAATAGCGCGGCTGCCATGCTAGAGCGTGACGTTAATAATATGCGCGCCTACTTTGGCCACTATGCACCGGAACTGCTAAAGACCCACTATGGCAAAGAGATGTGGGCGCTTTATGAGGCAGGCGAGCTGCACCCAGAGAGTAAGTTGACCGGCCACTTCGACTTCGACACCCATATCGCCAATGTCGATGAGTTGATGGAAGTGATCGATGACGCCAAAGAAGAAGAGGCTGAGCGTCAGGCGCGGATGCGCGATGACGAGGATGAAGATTAAGCTTATTGGTCGTCAGCGTGAATAATCAGAGCATGGCATTTTTGGTGATGCTAGCCATGCTCTGAGTAGAACGTCGTTCAGCTATTTTTCTTACCTGTTTAGCATTTCTTCTGCTGTGCCAAGAATATTCTCAACCGTAAAGCCGAAGTGCTTGAACAGCTCACCCGCAGGGGCGGACTCGCCGAACGTGGTCATGCCGATCACACGCCCGTCCAGACCCACATACTTGTACCAGTAGTCGGCATGTGAGGCTTCAACGGCAATACGCTTGGTGACCGCCCTGGGCAGGACGCTTTCCCGGTACTCGGCGTCCTGACCGTTGAAGCGGTAGGTCGACGGCATGGAGACCACGCGTACCGCTTTGCCTTGTGCTTCAAGCTCGGCGGCAGCGTCCATGGCCAGCCCCACTTCCGAACCGGTGGCGATCAGGATCAGCTCGGGTGTACCGTCGCTGTCTTTCAGCACATACCCGCCACGCTGAATGGAAGCCAGCTGGGCTTTGGTGCGGGCCTGGTGCGGCAGGTTCTGACGCGACAGGATCAGCGCCGTGGGGCCAGAGTGACGCTTGATGGCCGCATCCCAGGCCGCGGCGGTTTCCACGGCGTCACACGGGCGCCAGGTGTTCAGGTTCGGCGTCGTGCGCAGGCTGGTCAACTGCTCAATCGGCTGGTGGGTCGGGCCATCTTCACCCAGGCCAATGGAGTCATGGGTAAATACGTAGATCGCCTGCTGACCCATTAACGCCGCCATGCGAACCGCGTTACGCATGTACTCCATGAAGATCAGGAAGGTTGCGCCGTACGGGACAAAACCACCGTGCAGGGCGATACCGTTCATCACCGCGCCCATGCCGAACTCACGTACGCCATAGTGCAGGTAGTTACCGCTGGCATCTTCCGGCGTAATCGCTTTGGCGCCCTTCCAGAAGGTCAGGTTGGACGGGGCAAGGTCCGCACTGCCGCCCAACAGTTCCGGCATTTTCGGACCAATCACGTTAAGCGCTTCCAGCGACGCTTTACGGGTGGCGATGCTGTCGCCTTTTTCCTGGGCCTGCTCGATGAGGGCTTCGGTCGGTATTTCAGCCGGCAACTGGCCTTTCATGCGGCGCTTGAATTCCTGCGCCTCGGCCGGGAACGCCTCGGCATAGCGGGCAAAGCGCTTTTCCCATTCCTGCTGGCGGGTTTTACCTGCTTCACGCGCATCCCAGCCAGCGTACACGGGCTCGGGAATATGAAACGGCGCGTGGGGCCAGTCCAGCTGCTTGCGTGCCAGGGCAACTTCGTCTTCGCCCAGCGGCGCGCCGTGCGACTCTTCCTTGCCCTGCTTGTTGGGCGCACCGAAACCGATAACCGTTTTACAGATAATCAGGCTGGGCTTGTCATCGTTCTGTTTGGCAAGTGCAATGGCGGCCTGGATCTCTTCGGGCTTGTGACCATCGACATTGGGCACCACGTGCCAGCCATAGGCTTCAAAGCGTTTGGCGGTATCGTCGGTAAACCAGCCTTCCACTTCCCCATCAATCGAAATGCCGTTGTCGTCATAGAGCGCAATCAGCTTGCCCAACTGCTGAGTACCCGCCAGCGACGCCGCCTCATGGGAAATACCTTCCATCAGGCAGCCATCACCCAAAAAGCACCAGGTGTGGTGATCGACAATGGTGTGGCCTGGACGGTTGAACTGCGCTGCCAGGGTTTTTTCGGCAATCGCAAAGCCGACGGCGTTGGCAAACCCCTGACCGAGCGGGCCGGTAGTGGTTTCGATGCCGGGCGCGTAGCCAAGCTCCGGATGGCCAGCGGTGGGCGAGTGCAACTGACGGAAGTTCTGAAGTTGTTCCAGGCTTAACTCATAGCCACTTAAGTGCAGCAGTGAGTAGAGCAGCATTGAGCCGTGGCCATTGGACAGCACGAACCGGTCACGATCGGCCCATTTGGGGTCTTCGGGGTTGTGCTTGAGGTGATCATTCCACAGCACCTCGGCGATATCAGCCATGCCCATGGGGGCGCCAGGGTGGCCGGACTTGGCCTTCTGAACAGCATCCATGGAAAGGGCGCGAATGGCATTGGCGAGGGCAGAGCGATTTTTCATAAGAATCATGCCTTGGTCTTGTTGATTAAATGACACTGCAAGCTATAAGGCGCTACGAGATTAATGACGCCAGGTCCTGTTAGTCGATGTCAACAGCCGAACGCCATCTGCCAGCGAGTGTTCGCTTGTCATTTTTGCTATTTTTAAAATGAACAGTCTGTGATCAAATGATTGGGCAGTTAAGGGTCTTTCGTCAAGCATGGTGACGGAGTTTTTGGATGGATGGTTACTATACAAAAGTATAAGTATTATGCTTCTACAGCTTTTTTGGCTAATAATTTATATTATTCAATCGCTTGCCATAATTATGTTTTATCTCTTTTGTATAAGCGCTGACATATACTTTATGTTCTTATGATCAATCTGTTTACAAATGATCATCTGGTGGTAGATTGAAGGCACCAGTAGGCGGCTGGATAGAGTGTCTGAATATTTGTTGCTATCGGTCGCTGTGCTTCTATTGCTTGTGCGGAGAGAACCAAAATGTCTAATAAAACGCCTACTCTCAGAGTCGCGATTGGTGGTGATGAGGCTGCTTACGGCTTAAAGGAAATGCTGATTAGCCATGTTCGTGAGCTAGGCTTCGAGGTTGAAGATTTTGGCACGTTTAATGCTGAGCCGGTGCTGTATCCCGACGTCGCCTTTGAGGTGGCAACGGCCATTAAGGAAGGACGTTTTGATCGTGGAGTACTGGTCTGTGGGACGGGTATCGGGGTGGCTATTTCTGCCAATAAAGTGCCAGGTATACGGGCTGCTCAAGCGCATGATGTTTATTCGGCCGCTAAAGCTCAAACCAGTAACAACGCACAAATTGTGACCCTTGGGGCGAGGGTTGTGGGACCAGAATTAGCCAAGTTAATTGTCTCCACTTTTTTGAATCATCATTTTTCTGGTGGTGCTTCCGAATTAAAAATAGCAAAAATTGAAGAGTACGAGTCTCGATTAACAACCCGCTAATCATAAGTTGATGGGATGACGAGACTGATTAATAGCCAGAAATTAACAATAACACCACCATGCAAGCTGTGATGACGCCGTACGTCTTCACTCCGGAGGTATAACAATGACACGCCTGTTTAATGATCCGAGTAATTTTCCTGAAGAAGCGCGTTTAGGGTTAGTGGCTGCTAATCGCGATAAGTTGATGGCTGTGCCCGGTGGTGTTGTGCGCAGTACGCGCAGTGAACCCGGCACGGTAGCCGTTGTAATTGGAGGTGGGAGCGGCCATTACCCAACCTTTGCTGGTTTGGTGGGGCAAGGGTTAGCGCATGGTGCCGTCATGGGAAACCTGTTCTGCTCTCCTTCCTCTCAGCAGGTTTACTCGGTGGCTAAAGCAGCCCATAACGGTGGGGGTGTGCTGCTTTCGTTTGGCAATTATGCGGGTGATGTGCTGCATTTTGGTGAGGCACGAGAGCGCCTCATTGCCGAGGGTATTCCCTGTGAAATCGTGCTGGTGACTGATGATGTAGCCAGTGCACCGCTAGAAGAGATAGATAAGCGTCGTGGCATTGCGGGGGACTTAACCGTTTTTAAGGCCGCTGCTGCCGCTGCTGAAAACGGCTTGTCGCTTGAAGAAGTCGTCGTGGTGGCGAAAGAGGCAAACCGTTGCACGCGCTCTTTTGGTGTTGCCTTTGAGGGATGCACGCTGCCGGGAGCGGATGATTCCCTTTTCCATGTGCCTGAGGGGAGGATGGCTATTGGGTTGGGGATTCATGGTGAGCCTGGTATTAGTGAGGCTGATGTTCCCACCGCCGATGAACTGGCAGAAATGCTCGTTAATCGATTGCTGCAAGAGGTTCCTGAAGGTATTGCAGTCAGCGGAGCCCGCGTGGCCGTGGTACTTAATGGGTTGGGTACCGTAAAGTACGAAGAGCTATTTGTTATTTATCGCAAAGTCGATGAGCTATTGCAGAGTGTAGGCATACATATTGTAGAGCCGGATGTGGGTGAGCTGGTGACTAGCCTGGACATGGCGGGGGTTTCACTGACATTTTTCTGGCTTGATCAACAAATGGAGCCGCTTTGGACCGCTGCGGCTGATGCGCCTGGTTATCGAAAAGGCAGTGTCAAGCCCGCTGAGGCGTTAGACCCGGCTGAGGTAGAGGTAGTGGTGCAAGATGCTATTCCTGAGGCCAGCGAGTCTTCTCGCAAGTTGGCGCGGGGCGTCATCGAGTCGCTGGAGGTTCTTGCCAATACCGTCAATAGGAATTGTGATTTATTGGGTCAGATTGATGCTGTCGCGGGTGACGGTGATCATGGCATCGGTATGCAGCGCGGTAGTAAAGCGGCGCTAGAAGGTGCTAACGAGGCTTTTAATAAAGGTGCGGGAGCGCAAACAGTGCTGCAATGGGCAGGGCAGCGCTGGTCAGATAAAGCGGGTGGTACGTCAGGAGCTATCTGGCGGGTGATTCTGAAATCAATGGGAGAGTCGCTGGGCAATGATAGGCCGCTCTCAGGCCAGCGCCTTGCGGCAGGTGTGATAAATGCGCGTGGTCAGGTAATGGCGTTTGGTAAGGCGGAGCTGGGCGATAAGACGCTCGTTGATGTGCTGGCCCCATTCGCCGATGCTTTATCCAGAGAGGTTGAGAAAGGCGGTGAGCTGGTGGCTTGCTGGGAGGTTGCTGCACTCACTGCTAGTAAAGCAGCTGATGAAACGGCGAAACTGTTGCCCCGAGTGGGGCGGGCACGCCCGTTGGCAGAAAAAAGCCTGGGCACGCGTGATGCAGGAGCTGTTTCGCTCGCGCTGATCATTCAAGCGCTTATCCCTGTATTGAAAAAGTGTGAGCCTAGCTGACATTATACATTCTCGTGCGAGGCGCTCTTAAGTAGGAGTGCCTCGTTTTTAAGTACGTGCCATGCTTTTAAACAATTCCCGGATGCTGAATGAATAGTCAAGATGTTGCTGACATTGACTTAATGACAGAGATTTCGACTCTCTACTATGTACAGGGGGAAACCCAAGAAGCGATTGCTAATCGGCTCGGTCATTCACGAGTACGAATAGGGCGTCTGCTTAAAAAGGCGCAAGCAGAGGGAATTGTTGATGTTCGAGTACGAATGCATCCCGCTGTTAGTATTGAAATTGAGCAAGAGCTTAAGCGACGTTTTGGCCTCAAACGGGCGTTAATTGCCTTGGATAACGCGGATCCGGATGCGCAGCGTTCAGGTGTGGCAAGCCTCGTGGCAGATCACTTATCGCGTAGCCTGATTGATGGCCAGATTGTCGCCGTTGGTATGGGGCGTAATGTAGCCGCCGTGGCAGATAACGTTTTTCAGGCAGAGGTATTAAAGGTTTCTTTTGTCTGTGCAATTGGCGGATCGCTGCGTGCAGGTGAGCATATGAACCCTGACCATATTTGTCGACGCTTGGCGAGCCGGTTTGGCGGCGATAGTGAGACACTTTACGCTCCTGCCTTGGTGCAAAATGGCGATGTAAGGGACGCATTGTACGAAAATTCCACTGTTCGCCAGACGCTGGATCGTGCTCGACGTGCTGATACTGCTTTAATTGGTGTGGGTGACGTAAGTGAAGATAGCAATATGGTGCGCATGGGGTGGTTTTCTGCTCAGGAGATAGCCGAAGCACGCCTGTCTGGAACGGTGGGGGATATGATGGGCTATGACTTTATCGATATCCACGGTCAGCCTTCTGATACACGCATGCAGGGGCGTGTAGTAGGCCTTAATATTCAGGACCTTACGCGAATTCCCGATGTTATTGCTATCGCTAGTGAGAATACCAAAGCTGTAGGTATTTTGGGTGCGCTCCGCACAGGCGTGATTGATACATTAGCGACCAGCGTCACCAATGCACACACTATTCTGCGCCTTGATGAGGCGACTCAGCGCAATGTGACATAAGCAGATGCCTGTCCATTGGCTTTTTGGCTGACCTGAACGCCCAATTTATTCAGGTGCTTGGCGGCTTTGGTTGTCTGCTTAATCCCTTTTTCAGTCTCTTCTTTTGTTTATCGCTTTGTCCATGGCATATGCATTTTGGTATGCCAAGGATGTCGTGAGTTAAGCAATGCATTTAATAAGGCTGTGATCATATGATCGAAGATAATTCATGTATTGCTGATATAGTCATCTTTTATGCCTGATTGAATTTTTATTTTTTAATTGTTAATAATCAATTTGTTATGGCTTTAGCCTAAAGTATGAGTATGAAAAGTTACATTATAAATTGACTCGACTATCCTTAAAGTACTTAACTCATATGTACACGGTGATATCTTTTGTAATGTACGAAAGGTTGTAAACCATAATAAGAGACATTAGGAGTGAGCAATGCGTAATGCCGATAACTACAAGCACGCTGAATTACCACTAACCATGCAAGCTGTCGTGGCCTATGCTCCAGGTGATTATCGCCTTGAGGAGGTTGCTGTTCCAGAGGCGAAAGAGGGAGAAGTGGTGATTAAGGTCGAAGCATGCGGCATCTGCGCAGGTGACCTCAAGGCATACGAAGGCGCACCCAGCTTTTGGGGAGATGATACTCAGCCCGCTTATATAAAGGCTCCTATGATTCCTGGGCATGAATTTATAGGTCATGTAATGGCATTGGGTGAAGGCGTTAAACACTTGGAAATTGGTGATCGCGTTATATCTGAGCAAATTGTGCCCTGCTGGGAATGCAGATTCTGTAACCGGGGTCAGTATTGGATGTGTGAAAAGCATGATGTCTATGGGTTTCAGAACAATGTAAATGGTGGTATGGCTGAATACATGGTCTTCCCCAAAGAAGCCATTAACCATAAGCTCCCCGATGAAATCCCGATGGAAAAAGCGGTTCTCATTGAGCCCTATGCTTGCTCACTGCATGCCGTTAAACGTGCACAGGTTGAGCTGGGTGATGTAGTGGTTCTCTCCGGTGCCGGTACGCTTGGACTAGGAATGATCGGCGCGATTAAAAAATCCGGCCCTTCAAAACTAGTGGTCCTGGATCTCAATAATAAACGACTAGAGCTGGCCAAAGAGTTTGGGGCGGATATCGTTCTGAATCCAGCTGAGGTTAATGTTGTCGACTATGTAAAAAGTATTACAGAGGGATACGGCTGCGATATTTATATTGAGGCTACCGGAGCAGTTAAGTCGGTAGAGCAGGGACTTTATATGATTCGTAAACTTGGGCGGTTTATTGAATTTAGTGTTTTTAAAGAACCTGTTACTGTTGATTGGAGTATTATTAGTGACCGTAAAGAGCTGGATATATTGGGTGCTCATTTAGGCCCCTATTGCTATCCATTGGTTATTGAAGGTATTGGTAATGATGATTTTCCGACGAGTCGTGTAGTAACCCATAAGCTTCCGTTGAATAAGTTTCATGAGGGGCTAGATCTTATGCGTAACGATCCCGATGCATTAAAAGTGGTGTTAATTCCAGACTGGAAGTAAGTCGTGAAAGATTTTTATCATAAGCATAATGATAACTGGAGTGATCATGCCAGCGACATTAAATTCGTTGCCCGCTAACAAGCGTATAAAGGTTTATGTGGCAGGTGTTTGTGCCATAGCGCTTATTGCACTAATGGCATTTGATACCAAAGTTTTAAGCCTTGCTGAGCTTGAAGGTGAAGTGGGTTTTTCACCAGAAAACTTTGCACAACAAAGTTTTCCTGAGATCAAAGAGTACATTGAAACCAATGCGGTAGAAGCAAACGTGTTGGCCCCAGAGGCTCTTGAGAGTGCCGGTGCGTCAGGCGAGAAATACGGTGTTCCATCAGGTATTGGTCATGTTATACCGGTGACACTAACAGGCGTGGTCGTAGACGAAAAGTCAGGCATTTACACCGTTAATGTCGCTGATATGTCCGATGAAATTGTTATCCGGGTGCAAGCCGGATCGGCGATTAATGGCACAACGCTTCGCGATACCACTGGTGATATTCAGTTTAGTGATTTTACCAACCAGATTGAGTATCAAAATGCAGGTGCTGCTTTAAATGAAGAAATGAAGCGTCAGATACTTTCGGAAATGGCAGGGCAGGATTTAACGGGAAAAACATTAGTAATCGCTGGCTCCTTTAACATGATTAATCCAAAGAACTGGCTAATTACTCCGGTGAGCATAGCGATCACTGACTAAGGAGTAGCTATGTATAACAATCAGAAATCGACAGCTAAAACGACTTCACGTGAGGTGATCCTTTCTGCACGTAATGTTGAAAAACGTTTTGGTGCAGTGCAAGCCCTTAAAGAAGTCAATTTCGATATACACCGAGGGCTGGTGACTACGCTTTTTGGCGAAAATGGGGCGGGAAAATCTACACTGATGAAAATTTTGTCTGGCGTCATCCCTCAGACAGCTGGAGATATTGTTCTTGAAGGAAAAAATGTTTGCTTTTCTTCACCATCGGATGCGGAAGCATTAGGTATTACTATCATTCACCAAGAGCTAAGTTTGGCTCCTAATTTGAATGTCCGCGATAACATCTTCATGGGGCGTGAGCTTACTAAAATTAGTGGTAGCGTCGACTATAGCGAAGAGGCACGTCAGGCTGAGTTGTTAATGAAAGAGCTGGATGAGCCCATTCACCCCTTGACGCCGGTCGAAGATCTGCGTGTGGGTCAACAACAGATTGTTGAAATCGCTAGAGCGCTGTCCAAAAAATCCCGCATTCTCATCATGGATGAGCCGACTTCTGCATTAAGCGCGTCGGAGGTTGAGACACTGTTCAAAGTAGTCCGGGATCTCAAAAGCAAGGGTGTATCGATTGTCTATATCTCACACCACTTAGAGGAAGCGCTGCAAATTACAGACCATGCTGTTGTTCTGCGTGATGGCGTTATGACCGCCTATGCCCCGCGCTGCGAAATCGATCTTCAATGGATTGTAAGGCACATGGTGGGTGAGAGTTTTGATCTGGGCTCACCCCCGGAAGGGTATGAGCAAGGAGACATAGCGCTTTCTATTCAGCACCTTTGCGTAAGTGACGATAATGTCGCAGATCGCTATGTGGTGGATGACTTGTCACTTGATGTTCGTGCGGGAGAAATAGTCTGTATTTATGGATTGATGGGGGCAGGAAGAACAGAGCTACTAGAGTGTGTTGCTGGGCGAGTACGGCAGTCGGAAGGGAAAATATTGCTCCAGTCACAAGAAGTATCGCATTACAACATTGCACAGCGAATAGAAAGAGGTTTGGTGCTAGTACCGGAGGACCGCCAACGGGATGGATTGGTGGCAACCATGACAGTCGGGCGTAATTTGTCGCTGGCTAGCATCAATGCATTTACTCGCAAAGGGCTTACTTCATCCAGCTTAGAGGAGGGAATGATTGCTTCAGCCATCAATAAGGTACATATCAAAACAGATGGTGGTGAGGCTGAAATTGGCTCGTTGTCTGGAGGCAATCAGCAGAAAGTTGTTATCGGTAAAATGCTGGCAACCAATCCTGACGTCTTCATGCTTGATGAACCGAGCCGAGGTATTGATATTGGCGCGAAAGCAGAGCTCTTCAAGCTGCTCAGTGAAGGGGCACGCGAGGGCTTGGCAGTCGTTTTTACAACATCTGAAGTAAGCGAGTGCTTAAGCATACCGCATAGGGTTGTAGTGATGAGCAAGGGGCGAATCTCTGCTGAATTCGGACCTGGCGTATCAAAGGAAGAAATTATGGCCGCTTCAGGCGAATCAGTTGCCGCGTGAGTATTCAATCGGATAGGTGTTTAACATGTCTCATTACAACAACGGATCACAAGGCAAAAAGGGCAGCATTGATATCATCAAGATATTATTGGAAGGTAGGGCCTTTTTTGCATTGATCGCGATTATTATCGTCTTTTCTATTCTCTCGCCTGTTTATTTCTCGACGGGCAATTTTTTGACGATGTCCTCGCACGTAGCCGTTTTCGGTTTGCTAGGTATAGGAATGCTGTTTGTCATCCTAACAGGCGGTATAGATTTGTCGGTAGGCTCTACGTTGGCGCTGTGCGGAGTATTTGCCGGCATGCTGCTAGAAGGGGTTGAGATTGAGGCGCTTAATTTAGCGTTCTTTCCCTCCGTGTGGGTTGTTGTAGTGCTTACGTGTTTACTAGGTGGGTTGGTCGGAAGTATTAACGGTGTTCTGGTTGCCTATTTTAAAGTGCCTGCTTTTGTTGCCACCTTGGGCATGTTGTATGTTGCCCGCGGCGCAGCATTGTTATTGACTGATGGCCTGACTTTTAATCGCTTGAGTGGCGATCCTGCATTAGGTAATACGGGATTCGAGTGGCTTGGTTTTAACAAATTATTGGGGATTCCTGTGGGAGTTCTGATCCTCTTTTTTGTGGCTATTGTATGCATGCTGGCGTTAAGTCGCACACCGTTTGGGCGCTGGATCTACTCAACGGGTGGTAATGCACGGGCGGCAGAGTTATCGGGTGTGCCTGTTAATAGAGTGAAGCTCTCTGTTTACATTATTTCCGGTGTATGTGCTGCCTTGGCTGGGATTGTTCTTGCCTCTCAATTAACGTCAGCAGGACCCACCGCCGGAACAACCTATGAATTAACGGCAATCGCTGCAGTCGTTATAGGGGGTGCTTCACTAATGGGTGGGCGCGGCTCAGTAAGAAATACTCTGCTGGGTGCATTTGTAATTGGCTTCCTGGCAGATGGCCTGGTAATCATTGGGGTTTCTGCCTACTGGCAAATGGTGTTTACAGGAAGTGTTATTGTTTTTGCCGTCATGCTTAATAACATTCAGTACAGTGCCAAAAATAAGTCTTCTAAAAAGTTAGAGAAAAAACAAATTGATTCAAAAGATAAAAATTCTGAAGCAACAGCCGCTTAGCGTGGTTTTGCTTAGAAGTATGGCCTGCTAAGGGCTACGCAGAAGCTCTAATAATCATAACTATGAGGTGATGTATGTTTCCAAAAAGTAAAAAGCTAGCTCTAACAGCGCTTGCCAGCATGTCAATGCTAGTAAGTGGCTCTATTGTGGCTCAGGATAAAGGGTTAATATCTATTATTGTGAATGATATGTCTAACCCCTACTGGCAAACAGAAGGAGCAATTGCTGAGCGCACCGCACAAGAATTAGGGTACACAGCAAATGTCAGTTCACATGTAGGTGATACTAATACGGAAAGCAATCAGGTGGATACGGCTATTACCAATGGGGCTGAGGCTATAATTTTGGATCCTGCTAATGCAGATGGCTCCATTGGCGCTGTCCGTAGGGCTGTCGACGCAGGAATTCCTGTATTTATAATTAATGCTGAAATAAATCAGCAAGGATTAGCTAAGGCGCAGCTAGTTTCAAACAATGCTCAAGGGGCTGCACTAGGAGCACAAGAATGGGCAATGCAGTTGAACGGGGAAGGGACCTATATAGAATTAGAAGGTCCGCCTTCAGATAATAATGCCGCAACCCGCTCTAATGGGTATGAGACTGTCTTGAGCCAGTACCCTGATCTAACCCAGGTAGCCTCTGATATTGCTAATTGGGATCGTACCCAAGGGCGTAATAAGATGCAGAGTATGCTGCGTTCTCACCCAGATATTAGTGGTGTCATCAGCGGTAACGATGAAATGGCGCTAGGGGCTATTGTGGCTCTCAAACAAGAGGGCCTGCTGGACGGTGTGTTAGTTGGTGGGTTCGATGGTTCTCCTGATGCCGTTGATGCAGTTCGTTCTGGTGAGTTGGCTTATACAGTCTTGCAGCCAGTAGCTGTCTTTGCAGAAGATGCCGTTAGAATTGCTGATAATTATATTAATACAGGTGAAACTGGCCTGGATAATGAAAAGCAACTTTATGACTGTATCCTTATTACACCAGATAATGTTGATGACTATATCGCGCCCTTCGTGCTAGAAGGATAAGTGGTCAGAAAGCGATCTAAAGGCCAGTCAGTTTGATACTGGCTGGCCTTTTTAATAAAGAGAAGAGTTGATGATTTATAATTATGGTTCGATTAATATCGATTATATCTATCACGTTCCATATTTTGTTCGTCCCGGAGAAACACAAAGGTGCGACGGGCACAGTGTTGGATTAGGCGGTAAGGGCGCAAATCAATCGCTGTCAATAGCATGCGCTAACGGTTTGGTAAGCCATTGGGGGAGAGTGTCTTCAAAAGATGCTTGGGCGGTTGAAGAGCTAAAAAGGGCGGGAGTGAATGTATGTGATATAGAGCTAACCCAGCAGCCTAGTGGACATGCTGTTGTTCAGATTGATGAGCAAGGGGAGAACTCTATAATTTTGTTTCCTGGTGTTAATCACGGAGCTGAAAAAGAGCGATTGGCATTTTTGCTATCTAAAGTGAAGTCGGGAGATACGTTGCTTGTTCAAAACGAGTGTGATGGACTTGGCTATATTATTCCGCTTGCAGTTAGCCATGGTTGTAACGTTATATTTAATCCCGCACCCATGACCGCAGATGTATCAGAATTACCCCTGGATCAATGCAAGTTGCTTTTTTTTAATCGCACTGAAGCCGCTTCTTTATTAGAAATACCGATAGAGTCGAGTGCATCAGACTTGCTCCGAAAGTTAAGAAATAAACTGGGCAGTGCCGAGATAGTACTGACCTTGGGAAGCGAGGGTGCATGGTACTTATATAATAGTGAAACTTATTTTCAAGCTGCTTTACCGGTGAGAGCTATTGATACCACAGCGGCGGGTGATACCTTTGTGGGCTATTTTCTCGCAGCTCGCCAGGCGGGCGCTGAGCCATTTGAGTGCCTCAAAAGAGCAACGGCAGCCGCCGCGTTAGCCGTTCAATACCGGGGCGCTGCCAGCAGTATCCCAAAGGCAGAAGAGGTCGATCGGCTGATGCGACAAGAAGGGATGTAAAGTGCTTTTTTAATATTTTAATGGCTAAGGTTTATCCGCCCTGTGCACGCGTAGGGATGCGGTTGTTACGTGTATTGGTGACTAACATTCATTGGATGCGATGATATCTCGCTCGTTGGCTTTTTATTTTTTCGCTGATCTTCCGGCCTTTTTCTTCCTCTCAGTATTTCCACATCATGGGTTTGAGGGTGTGTTTATCTCGTACATGCTCAGAACTTGAGAGCACCCTGGCTTTCTCTCTCTCTTTCGCTATTGGTTGACCATTTTTCCATAGTTTTATTTATATTGTCTGCGGTTGTTGATACGGCATTGATTTTGCGTGCCTGCCTTATATAACTAAGCGATATTTTTCATTCAGCTGGTTGTTTTTATTATATTTTTTCATTTTTTTAATTATTTTAATTTTCTATATTTATTAAAGTTAATGTAATTTACCATAGACTAAAGTTCTGTTTCGAGGAATATAAATTGCCTATATCTTCAATTGGTCAACCAATTGGAGGTGACTTGCATGAGTCAAACAGCTACCGCATCGAAGGCCAGCACCGTAGAGGCGCTTCGGAAGCGGGCCTACAATATTCGCCGTCACGCCCTACGTATGGGCGAGGTGCAAGGTCAGGGCTATGTGGGTCAAGCTCTGGGAATCGCCGATGTACTGGCCGTTTCCTACTTCCACGCTTTAAAAATCGATCCTAAAAATCCCGAGTGGGAAGAGCGGGATCGCTTTCTGCTGTCCATTGGCCACTATGCCATCGCTCTTTATGCCGCTCTGATTGAGGCAGGCGTTATCAGCGAAGACGAAATCGAAGACTACGGCAGCGATGACAGCATCCTGCCCATGTCCGGTATGGCTGCTTATACCCCGGGCATGGAAATCACCGGCGGTTCCTTGGGGCACGGTTTAGGTATCGGTGTTGGCATGGCGCTTGGTCTTAAGCGCAAACAGAGCACTTCACGGATTTTCAATCTGTTATCCGATGGCGAGTTGAACGAAGGCTCCACTTGGGAAGCGGTAGCCTCAGCGGCGCACTGGAAGCTGGATAACCTGATTGCCATCGTTGATGTTAACGACCAGCAAGCCGACGACAAGTCTTCAATGGTGCTTAATTACGAGCCCATCGCAGATAAGTGGACGGCGTTTGGCTGGGAAACCTACCGCGTTGATGGCAACGATCTTGAAGCCGTACTTGAAGCCTTCGATAACGCCTTGGCAAGTAACTCCGACAAGCCCCGCGTGATCATTTGCGACACCTTGATGGGCCGCGGCGTGCCTTTTTTGGAAAAACGGGATAAGAACCACTTTATTCGTGTGGATGAAAACGAATGGAGCGTGGCGCTCAAAGAGCTTGATGACGTTTACGGTATCCAGTCAGGGGAGAAATAAGATGAGCGCCAAGAAGAAGCTTAAAACATCGGCCATGATCGCCTCCATTGCGGGGGAAGACCAGCCGACTACCTCGGCGCCGTTTGGCCACGCGCTGGTCGAGGCCGCCGATAAAAACGACAAGATCGTCGGTATGACCGCGGACTTGGGAAAGTACACCGACCTGCATATTTTCGCCAAGGCCTACCCGGATCGTTATTACCAGATGGGTATGGCCGAGCAGCTTTTGATGATGGCCGGTGCCGGTATGGCTCGCGAAGGCTTCATTCCCTTCGTGACCACCTATAGCGTATTCGCCTCGCGCCGCGCCTATGATTTTATCTGCCTGGCGATTGCCGAAGAGAATCTTAACGTCAAGATCGTCGGCGGCTTGCCTGGCCTGACCACCGGCTACGGCCCGAGCCACCAAGCCACCGAAGATGTTGCCATCTTTCGCGGCATGCCGAACCTGACGATCGTCGACCCGTGTGATGCGGTCGATATCGAGCAGTCCGTTCAGGCGATGGTGGATTTCAACGGCCCGGTATATCTGCGCCTGCTGCGGGGCAAGGTGCCGCGCGTGCTGGACCGCTTCGAAGGTTACAAGTTCGAAATTGGCAAGGCCAAGCAACTGATCGACGGTAAAGACGCCCTGATTATCTCCTCAGGCCTGATGACTATGCGGGCTATCGAGGCTTCCGACGAGCTCAAGGAGAAAGGCAAAGAGGTGGGCGTGCTGCACTGTGCCACCATCAAGCCGCTGGATACCCAGACTATTCTGGAAGAAGTGCGCCGCCACCCGGACCGCCCCGTCTTTGTCGCCGAGAACCACTCGGTAGTAGGCGGCTTGGGTGAAAGCGTGGCCTCGCTTCTAATGAAAGAGGGTGTGGCCGTCAAGTTCTACCAGATCGGCCTGCCGGATGAGTTTTTAGATGCCGGTGCGTTGCCCACCCTACATGACCGCTACGGTATTTCTACCAAGGAGGTAGTCAAAACCATTGAGCAACATGTTGCTGTAAACGTTAATTGATTCAGAAGCTTAATACGCTAGTTACAACTTACAACAAATAATCGAATTGAGAGAAACGTCATGAAAAAAACAGTGCTTGCCTCCGTCATCGCCGGTGCCTTCATCTTCTCTGGTGCTGCTACTGCCCAGCAGGTTCTTCAGCTTACACATAGTGCGGCGGAAGGAAACCCAAAGTGGGATGCCTCTGCTCTTTTTGCTGAACTGGTGGAAGAGGGAACCAATGGTGAATTGAAAGTCGACGTTGGTGGTAATTCCCAGTATGGCGATGATATGGAAGCGATGACCCTAATGCGTATGGGAGCTCTGGCTTTCAGCAGCAATAGCCAGGGAACCGCTTCAAGTGTTGTTCCTGAGTTCGCAGTATTAGGTCTGCCATTTCTCTTTAACTCGCTGCCTACTGCCTGGAACGTGATGGATGGTGAAGTAGGCGATGAGCTGAAAAGACTTTCTGAAGAGAAGGGACTGATTTTGCTAGCTTTCTGGGATAACGGCATTCGTCACGTGAGCAACAATGTTCGCCCAATCGAAACACCACAAGATCTGGCTGGGCTTAAAGTTCGTACGCCACCCGATGAAATGACCGTCGATATCTTCAACGCGCTGGGTGCCAACCCGACTCCGATGAATTTTTCCGAACTCTACATTGCGCTTGAGCAGGGCGTGGTAGATGGCCAAGAAAATCCGCTGATGAACACCTACTCGTCCAAGCTTTATGAGGTTCAGGATTACATCACGCTAACGGGGCATAAATATGAATCAACCCCAGTGCTGATGAGCAAAATGATTTGGGACACGCTCTCCGCTGAGCAGCAGGACGTGATTCAAGAGGCAGCCATCGAGGCAGGTGAGTTTAACCGTCAGGCATCGCTTGAAGCCAACCAGATTTTACGCACGGAGATGGAAAGTGCGGGTGTGATATTTAATGAAGTAGATACGGTGCCGTTTATTGAAGCGACGTCCTCTGTTTACGATCATTGGCGCGAAGAGTATCCCGAGCTGGTTGAAATGGTGGTCAATGCCGCTCAGAACGAGCAACAGTAACGGGGAGGGGCTTTTCATGAAGCTCTCGGCTGAGAGCCACAACAACGAGGTGGGCATGCCTGCCTCGTTGTTAGTGAGCTTAAAAAATACGATTTATCACGCCTTCAAATGGGTGGCAATTATTGCCGTCGTTACCATCTTTGTTTCACTGATGATGGGCGTGATGGTTCGCTACGTCTTTTCGATTAATCTGGGGTGGGTAACAGAAATACCTAACCTGTTTTTTCCCTGGTTAACCATGAGTGCCATTGTGGCCGCGGCGGCCAAGAACGAGCATATTGGTATTGAGCTTGTGGTGGAAAAGCTACCTTCGCTTCCAAGAAAGTTAGTTGCACTTGCCGTTAATCTCATCGCGGTGGTTGCGTTTGGCACGATGGCTTACCACGGATTGGATGTGGTGGACATTGCGGGAAGCCAGCGATTCCCCATTACACGCTTGGGTATGTCTTGGGCTTACTGGTCAGTGGTTATTGGTTTTATAGGATTGGCTGTTGTCTCTCTTATCAACATAGCTCTGATTCTGGTCGGTGGTAATGAGTTCTCCGACCCTCAAGTTTCTCATGGGGAGGAGGGAGTATGACGGCTCAGATGCTTGTTGCGTTTGCCCTGTTTGTATTAATGGCGATGCCCGTTGGTTATTCGCTGGTGATCAGTGGATGGGCGGCCTTGTCGGTATTTGGTCCCATGTCATCCAGTATGGCAATCATGAAGATTTTTCAGCCTACGCAAAGCTTTCCACTACTAGCGATCCCATTCTTCATTCTATCGGGTAGCCTGATGATGTCGGGCAAGCTGGGGCAGAAACTTGTTGGGCTGGCCTCGATGCTGGTAGGTAAATATCACGGTGGGCTGGGTCAGGTCAGTGTGGTGGGGTCGACTGTTTTCGGTGGGGTCTCCGGCTCTTCGGTGGCGGAAGCCTCGGCACTGGGTTCCATGCTTATCCCCTGGCAAAAAAGAGAAGGCTATCCGGGAGCGTTCGGCGCAGCGGTTACCTCAGCGTCTTCGGTTATCGCCGGGTTAATGCCACCTTCGATTCCTCTAATTCTGTTTGCCACGGTTTCCAACACTTCGATTGCATCGCTGTTTGTCGCTGCTGTTATTCCTGCGCTAATGCTTGCCGCTGGCATGATGCTGGCTTGTTATATCGTAGGCAGACGGCGGGGGTTTCCACGCCTCACACTCAAGCATACGCGGGCTGAGGTGTACAGTACGCTCATCACCGCGCTGCCTGCGCTTTTGATGCCGGTTTTCATCGTTGTGCTGTTAAGGGCGGGTATTGCTACGCCTACCGAGGTCAGCATTATTGCGGTTGCCTATGCGCTAGTCGTCAGTGTCGTTATCTACCGTGACTTGACCGCTGATCGAGTGATGAGCGCGCTGGTAAATACGGTAATTACGACCGGTATTGTGATGTTGATCATCGCGGCGGCCAACATTATCGCCTATATCCTGACCTCCGGTGGCGTACCGCAAGCTGTTGCCCAGTGGGCCGTTGAATACCTGAAACACCCACTTTTGATCATTCTGGCAATCAATTTATTACTGCTGTTTATCGGTATGTTCCTTGATTTACCTGCTGCGATCCTACTGCTGGGACCTACGCTTGTCTCCATTGCTAATGCTATCGGGCTGGATCTGGTGCAACTGGGCATCATGATGTGTGTAAATCTTAGTATTGGTCTCTTTACTCCGCCCATTGGTACAACGCTGTTCGTTTCCGCAGCGATTGCGCGCGAGCGTATCGGGGCCGTCGTGAAGGAACTTGTACCCTTCTATCTTGTGGCCATCATTGTGTTGTTGTTGGTGTCCTATGTGCCAGCACTGATCATGTATTAGGTGTGATGATGACAGCCAACCTGCAAAGCCTCATATCCGTCAGTACCGCTGCCTACGATGGGTATGGGTTCGATGTGATCTTGCCTTCGCTTGCGCGGTGCGGGGTGAAAAATATTGAGTTCGCTTTTATCGATGGCTACGTAGAGGCGTTTACTGATAGCGACTTTACCGAGTCATTTGCCAACGATTTGAAAAGCGAGATGCGCCGCTATGGCCAGCAGTGTCGTTACTTCTCAGGCCATATTGATCTGGGGCTTGAAAACGCTGCTGCCAGGCTTGAGGCGCGCTGCCGTTTTGCGGCTTCGCTAGGCGCAGGTTTTGTCATTACCAACGCGGCCACGAGTGAGCATGAGAGCGCGTTCTTTAAGCAGGCCGATACACTGGCCGCCATTGCGCGTGAGTACGGCGTGCGTATTTTGCTTGAAAACCCCGGTAACGGGGCGCCCAACGTGTTCGATAGCTCAGCGGATGCGTCGGCGTTACTTGAACGGTTGGGTGATGAGGCCTTTGGCATTAACTACGACATGAGCAATTTGCTTTCCCACTGCCTAAATAAGAACGCCCTTGGTGATGCTTTGGCGGCCATGTCTATCGCCGATCACTTTCATCTCAAGCCCTGTGCTCGACGTAGCGATGGGTTCGATTTTGTTCCGTTCGGCGAAGGTGATACGGATGATAAAGCGCTCGCTGCTTCGCTGCTTGACCAAGGTAAGCCGTTCTCGCTGGAACTTCCATTTCGACTGCATCGCGATGCTGGCGCTCAGCCGTGGCGCGATGAACAACCACTGCCGCTCGATAGGATCGAGTCGCAAATTTTACGCTCCCTTGAGGAGTTGGCTTTACTGACCCAACATTAATAAAAGGAAAACGTCATGCTGCTTAAAGGTAAAGTATGTATCGTGACTGGCGCTGCCGGTGAAAAAGGTATTGGTCTTAGAACGGCGCGTCTCTTCTACGAGCACGGTGCTTCCATTGTTATTTCCGACATCAATGAGGCAGCCTGCGAGAAAGTACGCAGCGAGTTTGACGCTGACCGCTCGATGGTCGTAACAGGTAACGTGGTAAGCCGTGATGACTGCTTCAGTCTGGCGAAAGCCGTGATGGAAAAGTTTGGTAGAATTGATGTGCTGGTCAATAACGCAGGCATCACTCAGCCGGTTAAGTTTGAAGAGATTACGCCAGAAGATTACGACCGTATTTTAGACGTTAACCTGCGTGGCATGATGTATATGTCGCAAGCTGTCGTGCCGCACATGAAACAGGGCGGAGCTGGGTCTATCATTAATACATCTTCGGTTTCTGCACAACGCGGCGGTGGTATCTTCGGTGGCCCACATTATAGTGCGGCCAAGGCCGGTATGCTGGGGCTTGGAAAAGCCATGGCGCGCGAGCTCGGTGCATCCGGTATTCGTGTTAACTCCGTAACGCCTGGCTTGATTGCCACCGACATTACTGCTGGCAAACTTGATGATCAAATGAAAGCAAAAATCCTGGAAGGTATTCCGCTCGCCCGCTTGGGTGGACCCGACGATGTTGCCAATGCTTTCCTTTTCCTGGCAAGTGATCTCTCAAGCTACATGACAGGGACTACTCTGGATGTGAACGGCGGTATGCACATTCACTGACTATGATAAGCTACCCTTATACTTAAAATACGGTATAGGGGTAGCACTTGGATGACGCTATGAGCCAAATGGATCCGAATCTTTTGGATAGGCTTAAGGAGTTTGTTTCTGTCTCCGAACTTTCCAAGGATGGCCGGTTAAAGCTCCCTCCAGAAAGAGCGCTCTGCGAGCACTTTGATATGCACCGCTCATCGGTACGAAATGTACTTTCAGTATTGCATAGCCTTGGGTTCATTGAGCGCAAGCAGGGCAGTGGCACCTTTCTCAAAATGCCGGAGCCGGTGTTTATTCAGCTCTACTTTGAGCTGGCGCTAAAACTTAATTATATCTCTGTTGATCATCTTGAAACTGCCCGGGAAATGTTTGAAAAAGAGATTGTCCAGGCAGCCGCGGTCAACCATCAGGCTCATGAGCTAGAGCAGCTTGAAAGGCTCTGCAGCAAGATCGTTAATTCCACCGATGTACTTGAAGGTATTCAGGCGGATTACGAGTTTCATGAGCTGTTGGCGATTATGGCCAAAAATCCCGCTGTGTTGATTATTTTTCAAGGACTGTCATCGGTGCTTAAAAAAGTACTTCATCAGCGCAGGGTTCTTGCCAGGCAGTCAAAGGGCGCACAAAAGAAAACCAACGAGACGCATATCGCGCTTGTTGATGCTGTTAAAACCCGTGATCGCGAGTTGGCACGCCAAGCTATGCACGACCACTTTGAGACCTGGAATCAGCAGACATTACGCTCCTTCCCTCAAAAGAAAGCGCCTGCTTTTTCGATAGAGTAAGCGCTTATATTCCAAGGCAGCGGAGCTATTTTGATAGCCAGCGTAGCGTTGCTGCCTGCCTGATACACGTCAGTCTTCACCGCGTTAGCGCTGGCAATCCTGCAAGCAGCGTCGGCTTCCTTGCTATTGGTGTCCTTGTATAGCCTGGTCAGTGATAAACTATCGTTATATTTAGCGGGTTAATAAATTAACCCGCTAGCGCAGATTTCGGTAGCGAGGGCTGGTGTGAAAGGTGTTGTAAGTACAAGAAGTGCAAAAGGGCTGTTAACGTCGCTCATCGTTGGCGCGCTAGGCGGCACGATTTTCCAACTTACCGGTTTACCGCTTGCCTGGATGCTTGGCCCTCTGGTTGCCAATTTGCTGGTTTCCTCTCGGGGCGTTAACGTTGTAGTGCCGGAGCGACTGCGTAATGTTTTTCTCGCTGTTATGGGGTTGGTGTTAGGCAGCCAGGTAACACCGGAACTCGCTCAGCGGGTGGTCGATTGGCCAATATCAGCCGTGCTGTTGTTAGCGGGTATTAGCGCCTCTACGGTGGCGGCCTCGGCCTGGTATCGGCGCTGTGGGTTTGATTCCGTCAGCGCCTGGTTTGCCGCCGCTCCTGGCGCCATGACGGCGATGATTATCCTGGGCGACAAATGTGGCGGTGACCCTCAGCGTATTGCTATTGCCCAGTCGCTTCGCGTGATTTTGGTGATTTTAGTGTTACCTCCTCTTTTTTGGGCCTACGAGGGCGGGGAGGGTGGCATGGCGTTGCGGGCAAATGAGTTTGAACATGCCTGGATGCTATTGCTTATCCCTCTGCTACTGCCGCTCGGGCGCTGGCTACGCTTTCCTACCCCCGCCTTATTGGTACCGTTGCTTACCGCTGCACTGCTTTCAGGGTTTGATATTGCAAGTCTTCGGTTGCCTGATTGGGGGATGAACCTGATGCTTTGGGTATTGGGCAGCGCAATCGGTTCTCGCTTTAAAGGCATGACGCGACGGTTATGGGGACGCTATTTATGGCAGTCAGGCATTGCCACGCTGTTGGCGCTTATGGTGTTGGCTCTGTTTGCCGAATTGATTCATCAGTTTGTGGGCGTTGGCCGTGATGTCGCTCTGCTGGCGCTGGCACCCGGCGGGGTTGGCGAGATGGCCATTTTGGCGGTGGCGCTTAATATTGACCCGGTATTTGTCGCATTTCACCACCTTCTTCGCATGGTGACGTTGATGGTTTTTGCGCCATTTTGGGCTCGCTGGCTTTTACGGCATCAGGCACCTAACCCAACTAATGATCGATAAGTAACGTAAGGAACGTTCATGTTTTCTCGTATGCTGCAGCCGCTATTTCGTTACTTTGAAACGCGCGTAGATCCTTACCCTATGGAGGATGTTCAAACACCGCCTAAAGGCCTGTTGCCCTTCATCAAGCACTTCTCGCGCCCGGTATTGCCGTTGCTGATTGCCATGACGCTATTTACTGCGCTGGTGTCATCTGCGGAGGTGGTTTTCTTTAACTATATGGGGCAACTGGTTGATTGGCTGGGCAATGTAGAGCGTGAAGGCTTTTGGGCTGCGAATGGGCTTTGGTTGGCCGGGGTAGGTGTGTTGATGCTTGTGGGGCTGCCGCTGCTGGTGCTGGCTCAATCGTTGGTTACTCATCAAAGTATCTTCGGCAATTACCCGATGATTGGCCGTTGGCTATCGCATCGTCATATGCTCAATCAAAGCCTGGCTTTTTATCAGGACGAGTTTGCCGGGCGGGTCTCCCAAAAAGTGATGCAAACCGCCCTGGCGATCCGCGAAACGGTCACCAAGGTGATGGGCCTTTTGGTCTATGCCATTGTGTACTTCACCGGTGCGGCGATTTTGTTGGGGCGGGCCGATTTGTGGCTATTGCTCCCTTTGGGGCTTTGGCTTATTGGGTATCTGGCCATCATGCGCTTTTTTGTTCCTCGGCTGCGTGATGTGTCCATGGCGCAGGCCGATGCCCGCGCGCAGATGACTGGGCGCGTGGTCGACAGCTACAGCAATATTCAAACCATAAAGCTATTTGCGGATACCGAGCGTGAGCAGCGCTATGCACGTGATGCCATGGAAGGGTTCATGGAAACCGTGCATCAGCAGATGCGTTTGGTCACCATTATGAGTGTCTGCCTGACGCTGCTAAATACCGCGCTGCTGGTAGGCACGGCAGGTATGGCGATTAGCACCTGGTATTACGATGCCATTTCGCTAGGCGTATTAACCATCGCGATTGCGCTGGTGATGCGGATCCGCTTTATGTCTGACTGGATTTTATGGGAAGTGGCGGGCTTGTTTGAAAATATTGGTACGGTACAGGATGGCATGAACACTATTGCCCGCGAACCGACCATCAGTGATGTGCCCAATGCGCCAGCCCTCCATGTACCGGCGGGTAAAATTCATTTTGACGCGCTGCGTTTTGGCTATGAGCAGGCCAAAGGCGAAAGCCGAACCGTGTTTGATGGACTGAATCTGACAATCGCCCCCGGTGAGAAAATTGGCCTGATTGGTCGTTCAGGCGCGGGTAAATCGACCCTCGCTAACCTGCTGCTGCGTTTTTATGATGTTCAGGGCGGGCGCATTCTTATCGATGATCAGGACATCGCTCAGGTCACGCAAACCTCATTGCGTCACCAGATTGGCATGGTGACCCAGGATACCTCGCTTTTGCACCGTTCACTGCGCGATAACATTCGCTATGGCACTCCGCAGGCAGACGATGAGGCAGTATGGGCCGCCGTATGCCGCGCCCATGCGGATGCGTTCATTAACGACCTGGTGGACCCTCAGGGGCGTCGTGGATTGGACGCACATGTGGGCGAGCGCGGCGTTAAGCTGTCGGGTGGCCAGCGCCAACGTATTGCCATCGCGCGCGTGCTGTTGAAAAACGCGCCTATTTTGGTATTGGATGAAGCCACGTCGGCGCTGGACTCTGAAGTGGAAGCCGCCATTCAAGAGCAGTTGGATACGTTAATGGAAGGCAAAACGGTTATTGCCATTGCCCACCGTCTTTCCACCATCGCAATGCTTGATCGGCTGATCGTGGTTGAGCAGGGGCGTATTGTAGAAAGCGGCACGCATACGGAATTGCTCGCTCAAGACGGTATTTATGCCGGGCTATGGAAGCGCCAGTCGGGCGGCTTTCTTGGGGTTGATATGTGAATTTTCTGATCCTCTGCTAACGTGTTCCAGACGACAGCTAAACCGGGAGATCGACAATGCAAGTGGTAACGCTACAAGCCCCAGGTGGGCTGGATAAACTTAATGTGCAGGATGCCACGGCACCTGGCGCACCTGCAGCGGGTGAGGTTCGCGTACGCATTCATGCAAGCTCGCTGAATTTTCATGATTACGGCGTAGTGGCGGGCAAAATGCCGACCGCTGACGGCCGTATTCCCATGTCGGATGGAGCGGGTATTGTTGAAGAGGTAGGTGAGGGAGTATCCGAGTTTTCAGTGGGTGATCGCGTAGTATCGACATTCTTCCCTCACTGGCTGGAAGGCCCTGCACGCGTTGCGGATTTTACGACGACGCCTGGCGATGGTGTCGATGGCTATGCCTGTGAACAGGTGGTTCGCCCTGCGCAGTGGTTTACCCATCAGCCGAAGGGGTATAGCCATGCTGAGTCGGCAACGCTCACTACTGCAGGGTTAACGGCATGGCGTGCGCTTGTGGTGGATGGCGGCTTAAAAGCAGGCGATACGGTATTGGTGCTGGGCTCTGGCGGTGTATCCATATTTGCGCTGCAGTTTGCACGCATGATGGGCGCCCACGTTATCGCGACGTCGTCTTCCAACGCGAAACGTGAGCGGTTACGTGAATTGGGCGCTACCCATACGATTAACTACAAGGAAACCCCTGAATGGGGCAAGCAGGTTAATGAACTGACGGATGGGCAAGGTGTTGATCATATTGTCGAAGTAGGCGGACCTGGAACGCTGCCGCAATCTATCGAAGCGGTCAAAATTGGTGGGCATATCTCATTGATTGGTGTGCTGACTGGCCGCCAGGGAGACATTCCAACCGCGAAGCTAATGGCAAAACAGGCGCGTTTGCAGGGCCTGATTGTGGGCAGTCGCCGCCATCAGATAGAGATGATCAAGGCTATAGAAGCTAACGATATGCGCCCCATTATTGATCGAGAGTTTGCATTAGCCGAGATTGCGGATGCCTTTCGCTACCAGGAGGCGGGCAAGCATTTAGGAAAAATCTGTTTAACGTTCTAAAGGCATTCGCTTGCGATCTTTACCAGCACTGCCCGTAAGGGGGTGCTGGTAGAACGATGCGATTATTCTGCTAAACGGCTATACACCACGCCCTTAATTTCAAGCTCCCAGATATGCTCATAAGGCACGGTGATGCTATCCACTTCATCAGGATCATCGTGACTTTTGTGTAGCTGTTTTTCGGGAATGACCGTTGCATCCATTTTACGGGCGAGCTGAATGCGCGCGCTAAACCGGTTGCCAGCCTGGTCAATGAGAACGCGCTCTCCCGACATACATTTTTCAAGCTTGGCGTAGAGCTCTGCCTCGCTAACATGAACAATACTCATGGTCGCCTCCTGCGTAACATGAAATGGTTGCGGATAATGGTTATCTCTGAAGATGTCATTTTAGTCGATAAGTTCGAATAGCTCCGCAGTGATTTATCCTCAAAATACTAACCTTGTTCTTGTTTAGTGTATCGACCGTAAACCTCAGGGCGTTCGTTGTTTGATGGCGCCTCCTCATCAAGCGCTTGTCCATAAAGAGCGACAGCGTTTAGCGGTGTACTGTCGGGGCAGTTGGGTGTGGCAGCAGTTTTGGTTTATTACCGATCTAACCGTGCGGGGGAAGCAGGTGCTGAGCGATGCCGGTATTAAGCCTGCGCTGTTGTCACCAAATGCTGCGCTGGCCGTCAGCAATACGCTGACGGCCACTTTAAACGTACCGATCGTGCTATTTACGCTGTCTCTTCTGGCAACTCAGCGCTGTGGAAGACGTTTTGTACATCGTCCAGATCGGTGAGCATGCCCACAAATTTTTCAAATAGCGCCACGTCATCGCCTTCGAGCGGCGTGGTGTTTTGCGGCAGAAACTGAATCTCATCAATTTCAAAATCGAGCTCACCGAACGCATTCAGCAGGGCTTGCTTGGCTTTAGAATATTCGGTGTGTGGCGCATAAACCGTAATACGCGCTTCTTCCTGCTCAATGTCGGTCACATCAACATCGGCTTCCATCAGCGCTTCAAGCACCGCCTCTTCTTCCTGGCCGACAAACGCAAAAATCGCGCAGTGATCGAACATGTGGCTAACGCTGCCGGGGGTGCCAATCTTGCTTTTCGTTTTGGTAAAGCAACCGCGTACATCGCCAAAGGTGCGGTTAGGGTTATCGGTTAAGCAGTCGACAATCACCATGGCGTTACCGGGACCAAAGCCTTCGTAGCGTGCTGGAGAGAAGTCTTCGCCACCTGCGCCGCTGGCCTTGTCTAGCGCTTTATCAATAACGTGCGAGGGAACCTGATCTCTTTTCGCACGCTCTATTAAACCGCGCAGGGCAAGGTTACCGTTCGGGTCTGAGCCGCCTGCTTTTGCAACGACATAAATTTCACGCCCGTATTTGCTATAAACCTTGGTTTTTGCGTCGGCCGTTTTAGCCATCGATTCTTTACGGTTTTGAAACGCCCTACCCATATCGGAGTCCTTTATTAGCCGTGCCACGCCTGTTTTGACAGCAGGCGTCATTTTCATCGAAAAAGGGGCAAATTTTACCCAACAGCGTACCATGCTAACAGCGTTATTTAAGCGAGACGACGTTATACAGCAAGCAACTCAGCCGGTAACGGCATTGGCGCATGTAGACGACGATTCATTAACAAGTAAAAAGAGGAAAAAATGCCGTTCTCACTCTGGTTGTCACTCGCGGCTATCTGCGCCATGGGGGCGATGTCGCCCGGACCCAGCCTCGCTCTGGTTTTAAAACACACGTTGGGCGGTGGGCGGTTGCCAGGTATTACCGCTGCTTTATTTCATGCGGCTGGCGTCGGGTTTTATGCGCTTTTGACTGTCTGGGGACTGGGCGCGTTAGTTACTCGTTCGCCTGACGTTTTTCAACTGATTACTTGGGCGGGCGCCGCCTATTTAGCCTGGTTAGGCATCAAGGCGTTACGGGCTGGCAGGGCGGGGGTAATGAGTCAACAGGGGGTGGTAACCACTCGCCGTCAGGCGGCCAAAGAGGGGATGCTAGTGGCGCTGGGTAATCCCAAGCTGATTATCTTTTTTGTAGCGTTGCTGAGCCAGTTTGTTACTCCTGATATGAGTAGTATGGCAAAGATGATCGTCGTACTAACCGCTATGCTTATTGATGGTGGTTGGTACGTGCTGGTGGCGGTCGGCTTGTCGCATTCGCGGGTACTGCCTTGGTTGCAGCGCCATGCGCACTGGATAAATCGATTAACCGGCGTGCTACTGATTGCGCTGGCGCTGCGCGTTGTCATGGGGCCCATTACCATAGGTTAATAGGCCGTTGTGCTTGGCAATAATCGATATAAGGCGCTGGTGCCATCCCTGTAGCCGTGGCAAGGTAGTGTTTATATCGCCTGGAAGGTGTAAGGCTTAATAATGACGATTTACGATCAAGACTGTTACACCCACCAAGGGCAGCCGTTTAATTTACGCGCGCTGCGTGGGCAAGTGCTGTTGGTAGTTAATGTGGCCAGCCAATGCGGATTTACGCCGCAATTAAAAGAGCTTGAGGCGTTATACCAGCGTTATCGTGACCGCGGCTTCACCGTGCTGGGGTTTCCCTGCAACCAGTTTGGCCGTCAGTCGCCGGAAAGTGCTGAAGCATTTTGTGCGTTTGGTGAGCAAACGTACGGGATAAGCTTCCCTTTGATGGAAAAAGTCAGTGTTAATGGCAACCACGCACACCCGTTATTTGTCATGCTGAAACAACAGGCGCCCGGGGTTTTGGGTACCCAAGCCATTAAGTGGAATTTCACCAAGTTTCTGGTTGGACGCGATGGCAGGGTCATTGCCCGTTTTGGCCCGCGAGATCATGGGCAACCCTTACGCTTGGCATTGGAAGCGGCGCTGGATCGTGAATAGGTCATTGGCCATCAACGAGTCAGAGTGTTGACGGCGGCTTAATGCTCTCCACGGGCAACCTTAACGCGGTTCATAAGCTCGACCCAGCGGTGGCGTACCATCATGGTGGTTAGCCCGGAAAAAAGCGCCCAGCCTTTGCGTCGCCACCCCTTTAAGCGCAGGTTATGACTCACTAGCTGTTGCATCAGCTTATGGTCATCAAATTTTCGCCATTCGCTGGCAATCGAAAGTTGATGGCGTGACATCACTGGCGCTAGCTCCAGGCGAAACATCCACTCAAGCTCCATCAGCGGCATGTCGTACTGATTAATGACCTCGACCATGCGGGCGTAATCCCGTTCGCTGGGTTCGCGGTCTAGCCATAAGGGGGCCAAGGCAAGCCAAAGGTCGCCGCGCTCGTCGACTAGCTGCTGTGCGTTCATGATGGCCTCGCAGGCATTTAAAAGAAGGGGCACTATCCTGCCGTGAAAGGCAAATAAGCTCAAGAGCGGACAGCGCCCGCTTGGCAAGCTAAAATAGCCGCCATGCTTACAGCATTGTCATGCTGATAATGAAATCAATCCGATAGTGAGGTTCGATGTGATTATTAAACCCAAAGTACGCGGCTTTATCTGCACGACTACTCACCCTACAGGCTGCGAGCAAAACGTGCTCGAGCAGATTGAAGCAACCCGCGCGCGTGGTTTGGATAAAAGTGCCGGCCCCAAAAAAGTTTTGGTGATCGGGGCTTCCAGCGGTTACGGCTTGGCTGCTCGGATTACCGCTGCCTTTGGTTACGGTGCCGATACGCTGGGCGTGTTTTTTGAAAAGCCCAGCAGTGAAACCAAAACCGGTACGGCGGGTTGGTACAACAGCGCAGCGTTTGACAAGTTTGCCAAGCAGGAAGGCCTTTACAGTAAGTCTATCAATGGCGACGCCTTCTCTAACGAGGCGCGTGAAAAAGCCATTGAGCTGATCAAGCAAGATATGGGCGAAATCGACCTGGTGGTGTACTCACTGGCATCGCCTGTGCGCAAGCTGCCGGATAGCGGTGAACTCAAGCGCTCAAGCCTAAAGCCGATCGGTGAGACCTACCGCGCCACGGCCATTGATACCAATAAAGACCGGATTATCGAGGCAGAAGTGGAGCCTGCCACCCAGCAGGAAATCGACGATACCATCACCGTGATGGGTGGCGAAGATTGGGAACTGTGGATGGACGCGCTGGATCAGGCGGGCGTGCTGGCCAAAGGCGCACGTAGCGTAGCGTTTAGCTATATCGGTACGGAAATCACCTGGCCGATTTACTGGCACGGCGCCTTGGGTAAAGCCAAGGAAGACCTAGATCGCGCGGCCACGGCGATTGATGACAAGCTTAAAACTAGCGGCGGCGGTGCTAATGTCGCGGTACTCAAATCTGTTGTTACCCAGGCCAGTGCAGCTATTCCGGTGATGCCGCTGTATATCGCCATGGTGTATCGCATCATGAAAGAGCAGGGCGTACACGAAGGCACCATTGATCAGCTCAATCGACTCTTCGGTGAACGGCTATATTCTGCAGGCCAGAGCGGTGATATGGCCACGGATGATAAAGGCCGTCTGCGTCTGGATGATTGGGAGCTGCGCGACGATATCCAACAGGCTTGCCAGGACCTGTGGCCGGAAGTGACTACCGAGAATCTGTTTGATATCACTGATTACGCTGGCTATAAGCATGAATTCTTGAAACTGTTCGGCTTTGAGCGTGATGATGTCGATTACGACGCCGACGTGAACCCTAATGTTGAGTTCGATGTGATTAATTTATAAGCCGTTAAATCTGTAAGCGACTCACTTACCGCTTTAACGAATTGCCGGGCCTTTGTGCCCGGCAATTTGCGTTTGACGCGTAAAGTCCGTTAGCAGCAGGCATAAAATCAATCACTGTTAAATGTTTACTGCTGGATACGCAAGTCCTCTGGTTCAGCGCCTGATGACACTCAGGATTACGATGCGTCTGACCCCAACGCAGGCAAAGGCGTTTCGTAACAGAGTCGTTTCAGCTGCGGGCCAGAAGATGCCATGAACAGACGATGTCATGAAACTGATTTGATAAACAGGCAGCGATTACCCCCGCAACTGGCGGGTATTGGTGATTTTCAATTTGGTCAACTAACTTGTAAGAGTGTGGCACTCAAGGAGAGACAGCATGAAACGGACTACATTAGCTATTGCAATTGCAGCCCTTTGCACTGGAATGTCCAGTGGCGTGTTCGCTGAGGATAACCAGAAAGAAAGTGGTCAACCAGAAGGCGCGCTGGAACAACAGGAAGAGGCGGTCGATGAACAGGACGACGCTCAGGATGAGCAGCCCGCCGCTATGACAGGTGGTAACGCGGCGTCTTCTTCGGATGTTGACCAGGAGGAGAGTGATGATCCGAACGACCTGATGTCTCGCCAAATAAGTGATATCGAAGGCATGACAGTGGTCAACATGCAGGATGAAGAAATTGGCGGTATTGACCGGATAGTTGAGCATAAAGAGTCTGGCGAACTGTATGCGGTTATTTCCATTGGTGGCGTATGGGGAATCGGTGCCGATGAAGTGGCGCTGCCATTAGATGAAATTGAGATGAAGGACGACCAACTGGTTACCAACACCACCTACGGTAGTGAAGAGATAGAAGCGACGGCAGAACAGTATGACGAAGACAATTTCAGCCAGATAGATAACGATATGACCGTAACGCAGGCCCAGCAGCATCCTGATTAAGATACTGTCATGAGAATGGCCATCTAATGCCTGAAAGGCCATAACACTTTGTTCATGAGTTCGCCTTGCCTTGTATAATGAGGTAAGGCGTTTTTTTGGTCGTTAAACGATTATTAAGATCGTTATTAACTTTCATACAAGTTTTAAGAAAGATGGTTTTTTATTGTTACTTTTTTCCTCCGTTGGCTAACGTTTGAAGAGTGACTCATCCAAGGAGGACAGCATATGAACCGGACAATAGTAGCCATTGCTATCGGTGCTATCTTTACGAGCATTTCAGCAGCCGTGTTGGCCAATGAAAATGATGCATCACAGAGCGACGGTCAGATGACCCAGCAGCAGGACAGCTCAACAGCCGGACAGCAGCAAAGTACGGACACTCCCCGTAATCAGGAACAGGGTGATACCGAGCGTGAAACCGGCACTCAAGGGCCTCAACAGAGCTCTGAAAGCGACGACTTGGATATGCCTGACCAGGCCGATATAGACAGCGACGATACGCAGAATGAACAAGGTGGTAACCGCTTGGAAGTTTTGAAAGATGAGGATGCCGACCAGACCACGGTTGAATAATATAAAACTTCACCATTGTGTCTTGACGAGTCTTACTAAGTAAGCGGTGATAATATACGTGTTAATTTTTATTATAATTCATCGTTAGCTTTGCTCTTAGGCGCTTAGGTCTACTAGCTTTTTAAGTGCAAGCCAACACAAGGAGCAATATTATGAAACGGACAACACTAGCCATTGCTATTGGTGCGATTTGTGCAGGACTTTCAGGCGGCGCTCTGGCTCAAGACGCTAACCAGAACGACACTGACAATGCCGATCAAATGACGCAGCAGCAAGATGCTACGGCGCAAACGCCGCCACAAGGCACAGAAACTGACAGCCGTGCTCAGTCTCAGCCTAATGGCGACGAAACGATGGACGTTGAAGTCGACCAGGAGCCTGCTGAAGTAAAAGTTGAACAAGACTCTCCCAATATTCGAGTAGAGCAGTCAGAGCCGGACGTGACGGTCGAGCAGCCTGAACCCAACGTGACGATTGAACAGCCCGAGCCCAACGTTACCGTTGAAGACGCTGAGCCTAACGTTACTGTTGAGCAGGGTGGCGAGCCTGACGTTAACGTCGAGCAAGCCGATGATGCACAGGTCGACGTTAATAGCGATGACGATCAAGAACGCCAGCAGGCTGCCCAGGATAATCGTAACGACCAGGATGGCAATAATTCATTGATGTCTCACCCGGTTAGCGAGCTGGAAGGTATGACCGTCATTAACCAGGATGGCGAAGAGATCGGTGATATTCAACATATCGCTCAGCACAACGACTCTGGTGACCTGTTTGCCATTATCTCAGTCGGTGGTATCTGGGGCTTCGGCGCGACAGAAATCGCTTTGCCGATGGATGAAGTGGAGTTCCAGGATGAACAGCTCATCATGAATACCACGTATGGCAGTGACGAGATTGAAGCGTCCTCAGAGGATTATGTCGAGGATAATTATACGCAGGTCGATAGCGATATGACGCTATCCGAAGCGAAGCAGAATCAAAACCAATAAGCGATTTGATCGATAAGCGGCTTAGATGCTGACAGGAAGGGCCGGGCGTTCGCGCCTTGCCCTTTTTCTATTGATGGCTCTGTCCATCAATACGATGTATCGCTATGCCCATCACTTCGGCCCTCAAATACGATCAGCGCTAGCCAGGTGCGACTGTGGGTTTCGATACTTAGGCTTTTACCTCTTCCTGCTCTGCAAGGCTGGCTTCTTTGTCAGCAGATGACTCTTTGGTGGTCGCTCGCGTACTAACACCTGACGCATTGCCTTTCGCCGGTAACGTTTTGGTATGGGTGGGCGCGTCATTAAAGCTGTTTTTTAGCATTTCATTGTCGGCGCTCATATCAATGCTGCCGTGGAAAACGCTGCCATCTTCAAGCACAAGGCAGGGCGATACGATGGTGCCAGTCACTTGGGCGCCCTTGTGGATCGTTGCGCGGTGTAATGCGACTAAATTACCTTCTACTTCGCCGGATATGTGCAAGGTATGAGCAAACACATCGCCTTTAAAATAGCTATTTGCGCCTAATGTGACGGTGTGCTGTTTGCAGGTGATAGTGCCGCTAACACGCCCTTTTACGGTCAAATCCTCATCACTATTGATGTCGCCTTCTACTTGCGTATGGCTACCGATAATGGAGGTGCTGGGGCGCGCATTGCTGCTGGTTGGCGTGCCCGTTAGAAGCGTGTCACTTGAGTCTGGTGAGCTGGGCGGCGTCGTTTTTTGCTCGGCAGTTGCATTCTTGGCTTTATTAAACATCGTTAACTCCTGGTAAATGTCGGCCTGGCGCTTTTAAGACGCACGCGTTGAGCATAAAAAGTCATTGAATACTTTAATCTGCTTAACGGCTGGATAAAGCTCAGAATTAAGCCGAGTGGGGGAGGTTATTCGCGCCGCCATAAAAATAAATCGCGTATAACCTTAGTCTGGGCAAAATTTGACAGTGGCGGGACCGGTGTATGGGTATTCAAGCATGGTTTATTCTTATTGGTGTTAGCGCAATGACACTGATTGTATGGGATGGCAGGCGCCGTAAGGCAAGGCAGCGTGCTGAAGGCTCGTACTCTTCAGATGACGTGCCTCAACCGTCGCCTGCTGTCTCTCTCGTTTCTGACATCGCTGTTGAACAGTCACCACCCAAAGCCACCGTTACACCGATGGTGGCCCCGTTAAAAGAGGGCAGCCGAATTGGGGCGGCCACATCGATTACGGGGAATATCACCGCCAACGAGCCCGTGCTGGTTAAAGGGAACGTGCAGGGCAGGGTCGTCGCGTCGCATCACTCTTTAACGGTGAATGCATCAGGGCAGGTAGCACCCTATATAGAAGGTGGTTTTGTCACCGTTGATGGCCATGTCTCAGGCACACTGAAAGCGCATGCCAGGGCCACACTACTTCCACAAGCAACTGTACAGGGTGTGATTGATACGCCATGTTTAGAGTGTGAGGCGGGTGCCTGGCTTCAAGCAAGTGTTAGACATCGCGTCGTTCAGAAGAGCATTACTGCGATGGTTTCTTAGGGCGGTTTCTTAAGACGATTTCCTAAAGCGGTTCTTAAGGCCGTTTTAAAGAGCAGGCTATTTATCGCTACGGCCTCTCAGGCCTCAGCGCTTTATCTTCATAGCCTCAGCCCAGCGTACGGCGATGCCTTTTTCTATTGGGTGCTATCAGGCACTGCCCAAAACGTCACAATTGGGTAAGATGACGTTTCATTTACTGATGGCGTTTTGGCATGCAGCTCAGCTCTTTGTCTCCCCCGTTAACACTTGCGCGTCAGCGCATTGGGGTATTACTGCTGCCTGGTTTTTCCATGCTCTCACACGCCAGTGCCGTCGAACCGCTGCTGATGGCCAATCAGCTTAGCGGCCAGGTTCTCTATCAGGTGTTTACGCTCAGTACCGATGAGCAGCCGGTGCGAAGCAGCGCTCAATTATCCTGTCATGCTGACTACACCCTGGAGGGGGCACCGCCTCATCTGGACATGGTGCTTATCTGCGCGCCTTCGCCTCTGCCCTATGCGTTACCGGCCAAACTAATGGAGTGGCTGCGCCACCAGCCAAGCCGTACGATGCTGGGCGGATTAGCGGGAGGAGCTGAGGTATTGGCCCGCACGGGATTGCTGGAAGGATATCGAGCGACCTTGCCCTGGCAACGTTTTGCGGCCTTTGCCCAAGCGTATCCTCAAGTGACACTGTCGCAACAGCTTTTTGAGATCGACCGCAACCGGATCACCTGTGCCAGCGGTACGGCGGCCATGGACATGATGCTGACGCTAGTGCGCCAACAGCAGAGCAGTCATCTGGTTGAGCAGGTGTCAGAGCACTTTATGTGTGAGCGAATCCGCATGGCCGATGAGCGCCAACATGTGCCGCTGCGCCACCGATTGGGTCACGCCCCGCAGAGCTTGGTAGACGCTGTGACGCTGATGGAAGCCAACATAGAAGAGCCGCTTTCGACCCTGGAGCTGGCTGAGCATTTAGGCATTTCCCGCCGCCAGTTGGAGCGCCTGTTTAAAAAATATCTTCAGGCGGTGCCTAGCCGCTATTACCTCAATTTGCGTTTGCAGGATGCCCGTAAACAGTTGCGTGAAAGTGATCGCTCGGTAGGCGATATCGCGTTTGCGACGGGATTCTCCTCGGCGGCTCATTTCTCAACGGCTTACCGCAATCATTTTGGATTAACCCCACGGGAAGAGCGTTTGAGCTGATGCTCGTCCACGTCGCAACATCTGCAGTAACGCATCAGCACCAGAGACCTCCCTTCGGAAATAATCTGAAATATGGGCAGCATTACATAATTTACCGTCACATTACTGAAAGCGGGTGAGCTTGCTCGCCCCGTATACTGATATAACTGATTGACTCAACGAGAGGGACTGACCCATGAGCACGACCCCAACCCGGCAGGATTTCGATCACTACATGACCCCCAACTATGCGCCGCAGCAGATTATTCCGGTGCGCGGAGAAGGTAGCCGCTTGTGGGATCAGCAGGGGCGTGAATATATTGATTTTGCGGGCGGTATCGCGGTGAACTCGCTGGGTCATTGCCATCCCGTGTTGGTGAATGCTTTAAAAGAGCAGGGGGAAAAACTCTGGCATCTCTCCAATATCTATACTAATGAACCCGCGCTTAAGTTGGCTAAAAAGCTGGTTGAACGGACCTTCGCTGACAAGGTGTACTTGTGCTCTTCCGGCGGTGAAGCCAACGAGGCCGCACTGAAGCTGGCGCGCCGTTACGCGGTAGACCATTACGGCGAAAAGAAAGACAAGATCATCTCCTTCAACCAATCCTTCCACGGCCGCACGCTGTTTACCGTGAGCGTGGGTGGTCAGCCCAAGTACTCCCAGGGTTTTGGTCCAGTGCCTGGCGGTATTTTGCACGCTGAGTTTAATGATCTTGAAAGTGTGCGTGCCTTAATGGGCGATGACACGTGTGCGGTGATGGTCGAACCTATGCAGGGTGAAGGCGGCATTTTGCCCGCGACGCCCGAGTTTCTAGAAGGCCTGCGCGAACTGTGCGATCAGCACAATGCGCTGCTGGTGTTTGATGAAGTGCAAACCGGGGTTGGCCGTTGCGGTACGTTGTATGCCTATGAGCGTTATGGCGTAACGCCCGATATTCTCACCAGTGCCAAGTCGCTGGGTGGCGGCTTCCCGGTTGGCGCGATGCTGACAACCGACAGCGTCGCCAAATCCCTCGCGTTTGGAACCCATGGTTCTACCTACGGCGGTAATGCCTTGGGCTCAGCGATTGCGTTGGCTGCGCTGGAATTTATCGATACACCAGACGTATTGGAAGGCATTCAAAAGCGCCACGACCTGTTCCGTGAGCAGCTGGAAACCATTAATCGCAAGCATGACGTGTTTAAAGAAATTCGCGGCATGGGTCTGTTGATAGGTGCCCAGATGTCGGACGCCTTTGAAGGCCGCGCCAAGGATATTCTGCCGCTGGCCATCGAAGAAGGCGTAATGGCATTGATTGCAGGTCCTAACGTACTTCGCCTGGCGCCTTCACTGGTAGTGCCGGAGGCAGACATTGCTGAAGGTATGGCCCGTTTAGAGCGTGCGATTGAGCGCCTTGTTGCCAACGCATGAATTCGACCACGGCGATATTGAGAGAGGGGGCGTCAAGAATGCTGGTCATTCGTCCGGTCAAAATGGCGGATCTCGAAGCGCTGGTCGTGTTGGCAGAGCATGCGACTCCCAAGCTTACCAACCTGCCCGCTAACCGCGAACGTTTAGAGGAGCGCATTGAGCGCTCCCTAGCAGCGTTTAATGATGAGATCGAGTTTCCAGGTAACGAGCACTACACCTTCGTGCTTGAAAACAGCGCGTTGTTGGATGAAAAGGGTAATGGCGAAGTGCTGGGAACGGCCACTATTCGTGCTCAAGCGGGCGCCAATGAGGCCTACTACACCTACCGCCAGGAAACGTTGATTCATGCGTCCCAACAGCTCAATGTACGTCGCGAAGTACAAACCCTGGCGCTCTCTCATGAGGTTTCTGACGCTACGCTGCTGTGCGCGTATTCACTAAACCCGCGTTACAAGGGGACCAGCGCCGAAAGCCTGTTGCGGCGTGCTCGGCTGATGTTTATTGCCCAGTACCCCGAGCGTTTTTCGCGCATATTGGCCGTGGCGTTTCCCGGTTACCTGGATGCGCAGAACGAATCGCCCTTTTGGGAAAGTGTGGGCCACCACTTTTTTGCGCGCAGTTTTCACGATATCAACCACATCGCAGGTGTGCGCTCCAAAAGCTTTATTGCCGAGGTGATGCCTCAGTTCCCGCTCTATTTGCCGCTGTTGACGCCACCGGCCCGGGCGGCGATTGGCCGGGAGCATCCTGCGCATGAAGAAGCTTTGCAGGAGATGCTTGCCGAAGGCTTCGTGCGCTCGCGCCATGTGGATATTTTCGACGCGGGGCCGCTTGTGAAAGCCGAACGCGAGCGTTTGGCGACATTCAACCGTGCCGCTTGGCATCCGGTACGCCTTCGTCCGGACGAAACGCTTCCAGATGCCGAACCTGCCTTGATCGCTAATCAGGCGCTGGGTGATTTTCGCTGCATTGTCGCCCGTTACGCGCTTTCAGCCACTGGGCAACTGATGCTTTCAGAGGCGGATGCCAAACGCTTGGGAGTAGAAGAGGGGCGAGCTGTATTTGCTGCACCACTCACTCTGCCCAGCGCGGTGGATGCCTTTGATGAAGGAGAAATATGATGCGCATTCGTCCTATCGCCCGTGCAGATGTTGATGGGTTGCTGGCGCTTGCGCAGCAGGCGGGCGTGGGCTTTACCTCGCTGCCCAATAACCGAGAATTTCTGGCAGAAAAAATTGAAACGTCTGTTCGCGCGTTTGAAGAGCGCACCCCGGTTAACAATCGGCTCTACTTCTTTGTGCTGGAAGATGAGGCCAATGGCGAGCTGGCTGGCTGCTGTGCCATTGAAGGCCAGGTAGGGCACGAAGTGCCTTTTTATAACTATCGGTTGGGCACGCTGGCGCACTCGTCGGTACAGTTGGACTTGCACCGCACCATCGATACGCTGTTTTTAAGCTCTGACCATACCGGCGATGCCGAAGTATGCTCACTTTTTTTGCGCCCGGAATATCGCGGCGAGGCCAATAAGCACCTGCGCAACGGTGCGCTGCTCTCCAAGGCGCGCTGGCTGTTTATTGCACAGTTTCGTGATCGTTTTCCTGAGAAAGTGCTCGCAGAAATGCGCGGCGTGTTCGATGAGCAGAACCGCAGTCCCTTCTGGGAGAGCCTTGGAAAACACTTTTTTCCCATGGATTTCAGCGAAGCCGACCGCTTGACCGGTCTTGGGCAGAAAAGCTTTATCGGTGAATTGATGCCGCGTTTTCCCATTTACACCACCTTTATGGCCGAAGAGGCGCGCGCGTGTATTGGCCAAGTGCATCGCCATACCCGGCCTGCGCTTGAAATGCTCAAAAAAGAGGGGCTGCGCTGGGAAGGCTATATCGATATTTTTGACGGTGGCCCGACGGTTGAAGCCTATATAGACGATGTGCGGGCTGTGCGCAATTCGCAGCTATATCACGTTGAAGTATCGACCAAGGCACCTGATGAGAGCATTAGCCGCTGGTTGGCCGCGACCACCACCATGCAGGCCTTTACCGCCGCGTGGATAGGCCGTGCACCCACCCGCGATACGATTGTTTTAAGCCACACAGAAGCCGAGCGCCTAGGGGTTACCACAGGTGATGCCGTGCGGCTTCTGGAAACCTGAACAGGTAGGAGAACATGATGCACGCCCAACAACAGCAGCTTATCAACGGCGCCTGGGTAAAGGGCGCTGCAGCATCGTTTAGTAAGTTTGACCCCGTCTCAGGCGGGCTACTCTGGCAAGGGGCATCGGCCAGTGATTCTCAGGTTGCAGAAGCGGTAGCCGCTGCGCGTAAAGCGTTTCCCGAATGGGCAAAAACGCCATTTGGCGAACGCCAAGCGCTGGTCGAGCGTTTTGCTGAGGTACTTAAATCACACAGTGAAGCGCTGGCTGTCGCCATTGCCTCTGAAACCGGCAAGCCGCTTTGGGAAGCGCGTACGGAAGCGGGCGCTATGGTGGGGAAAATAGCGCTCTCACTCAAGGCGTACAAGGAGCGCACCGGCGAGCGTGAAAAAGCTGTAGGCAGTGCCAAAGCCGTGCTGCGCCACCGCCCGCATGGCGTGATGGCGGTGTTTGGCCCCTATAACTTTCCAGGCCACTTGCCTAACGGCCACATGGTGCCGGCTCTCCTGGCAGGCAATACCGTCGTCTTCAAACCGAGCGATCAAACCCCGTTAACCGCGGACTTGGCGCTGCAGTGCTGGCAAGAAGCCGGGCTGCCTGCTGGCGTCATCAATCTTGTTCAAGGCGGTGTGCCGGTGGGGCAGGCGCTCTCAGCACACCCTGGGATCGATGGCCTGCTATTTACCGGCAGTGCAAAGGTTGGTGGCATGCTGCAACAGCAGTTTGCCGGGCAGCTGGATAAAATCCTCGCGCTGGAGCTTGGGGGCAACAATCCGCTGGTGGTTAAGGACGTGGATGATGAGCGCGCCGCCGTGCTGGCCATTTTGCAATCCGCCTTTCTGTCCGGCGGCCAGCGCTGCACCTGCGCCCGGCGCTTGATCGTACCCCAAGGCGAGGTTGGCGACCGGCTAATTGACGCGCTTTCCGAAGCGATTGCCAGGCTTCATGTGGCCGGGCAGTTTGATGAGTCGCCCACACCGTTTTACGGCGGCCTGGTCAGTGTGGCGGCGGCTGAAGGCCTGCTAAAAGCACAGGATGCGCTGGAGGCGTTGGGTGGCACGGTGATTAATCGCATGCAGCGTGTGAAAGAAAATACCAGCCTGCTCACGCCTGCATTAATCGATGTGACGGGCCTGGAAGTGCCTGACGAGGAGTACTTTGGCCCGTTATTGAAGGTGCACCGTTACTGTGATTGGGATGAGGCGCTGATGCTTGCCAATAACACGCGCTATGGCTTGTCCGCAGGTTTGATTGGCGGTGAAAAGGCCGACTGGGACGATTTTCTGCTGCGTATCCGTGCGGGGATTGTGAACTGGAACCGCCAGACCACTGGGGCTTCGGGTGATGCGCCGTTCGGTGGCGTCGGCGATAGCGGCAACCACCGTCCCAGCGCGTACTATGCGGCGGACTACTGCGCCTATCCGGTGGCTTCCATGGAAGCTGAGGCATTGGAGATGCCCGATACTCTGCCGCCGGGAGTTAGTCTGTGAGCACATCTGTGATCAGTAACGTTAGAGAAGTCAATTTCGACGGGCTGGTAGGCCCGACGCATAACTACTCAGGGCTCGCCGTAGGCAATGTGGCTTCCATGAGCCACGGCGGCCTTGAGTCCAATCCTAAAGAGGGGGCGCTACAAGGGCTTTTAAAAATGAAATCCTTGATGGAGGCAGGCTACGCCCAAGGCGTTCTGCCACCTCAGCAGCGCCCGGATATCGGCGCGCTGCGCGATTTAGGATTTAGTGGAAACAACCACGAGTTGCTCGCCCGCGCCGCCACAGAGGCCCCGCAACTGTTGCGGGCTGTATGTTCCGCTTCGAGCATGTGGACGGCTAACGCCGGTACCGTTACCCCCAGCATCGATGCGCCGGACCGCCGGGTTCATTTTACCCCGGCCAACCTGCAATCAAGCTTTCATCGCTTTCTTGAGCCGCAAACCACGGGCCGCGTGCTGCAGGCCATTTTTCACAGCGAACAGCACTTCGCCCACCACCCAGCGCTGCCCGCCACGCCTGCGTTTTCCGATGAAGGTGCTGCCAATCATACTCGCCTGTGTGGTGAATACGGTGAGCCGGGCGTTCATCTGTTTGTATATGGCCGCCAAGCGTTTGGTGACGTGCGTAGCGGCGAGCGCGAACCTGCTCGCTATCCCGCCCGCCAAACGCTGGAAGCCAGCCAGGCAGTAGCCCGCCAGCATGGGCTTGTTGCGTCGCAAACGGTATTTGCTCAGCAGCATCCGGACGCTATTGATGCGGGCGTATTTCATAACGACGTCATCGCCGTGGGCAACGGTCCCGTGCTGCTGTATCACGAAATGGCTTTCCTGGACGAAGAGGGCACGCTCAACGAGCTGCGCCGCAAGATGACGACGCCCTTAATCCCCGTTCGCGTACCGGTTGAAGCGGTAAGCCTGGAAGATGCAGTGGCGTCGTACCTGTTTAACTCGCAGCTGCTTTCCAACCCCGATGGCACCATGACGCTGGTCGTGCCCAGCGAATGTCAGGAACGTGAAGCCGTCTGGCGCACCGTTCAAGACTACCTGCTGGCAGGCAATAACCCCATCAGTGACGTGGTGGTGAAAGACGTCAAGCAAAGCATGCGCAACGGCGGCGGCCCCGCCTGCCTGCGCCTGCGCGTTGCTCTTTCAGAAGCCGAGCGCGCAGCACTGACCGGCCGCGTATTGCTCACCCATGATCTTTACGAAGACCTTACTGCTTGGGTCAATCGCCACTACCGGGATCGCTTGGTACCTGGCGACCTCGCCGATCCGCAGTTGGCAGAAGAGTCGCTCAGCGCACTGGATGAGCTAACGCAGCTTCTGCAAATAGGGTCGGTTTACCCGTTTCAGTTGGGATAGAAGAAATCAGCTTTGAGCTAAAATCAGGCGTTATGTGGCTTGGGGAGTTCCAATAAATATGGCATTCAGTGAAGCAGAAAAAGCTGCGCTACTGAAGGTGAAGGGTGTTGGGCCTATGGTAGTTAAGCGCTTTGAGGAAATAGGTATCGGTTCGTTTTCGGAGTTGGCGAATTACGAACCAAAAGAAATAGCCGAAATGGTCGCTTCGATGCTTAGGTCTACGTGTTGGAAGAATAGTCCTCAAGCGCTGTCAGCGGTTGAGTCTGCTATAAAAAGGGCTCGACAAGGTTTGTAGTGGCTACGCTCACATAATAGTGTTGGGTGGCACTGACGTGATGTGCATAGTTTTGTAAAAGCAAAATGCGTATATCGGATGTTTCAGCACGAGATAATAACCTAACCAGTAGGGACTCAAAATGACAGTTGAAACATGGGCTCTATATGTCGGTACGGTGCTGCTGTTCATGAGTACACCGGGGCCGAGTCATTTGCTCATGCTTTCTGTCAGTGCGTCGAATGGATTCCAAAGATCGCTTGCCACGGCCGCCGGCGATTTAACCGCCAATACCTTTCAAATTATCTTGGCAGGGCTTGGGTTGGCAGCGGCTTTACATGCTTCCAAGTATGGATTCTCCGTTGTCAAATGGCTCGGCGTGGGCTATCTGATTTGGCTAGGCATGCGTCAGATTATCCGATCGTTCAAAACGCATGGCGTAGCCGCGCCTGCCCGTAGGGCATCGCTGAAAGCACTCTGGGCGCGTGGGTTCATCACATCAGCCGCTAACCCCAAAGCAGTTGTATTCTTTGCTGCTCTCTTTCCACAATTTTTGAGTTCTACCCATAGCTTGCTTCCGCAAATTCTCGTGCTGGGCTTTTCTTATATCGTGATTGATGGTCTGTTTCTCAGCGCCTACGGTAAGGGCGGGAACTGGATAGCAGCGAAATTAAGCGGCAGAAAACAGATATGGGTTGAGCGATTTGCAGGAGCTGGCCTAATTGGCGCAGCCCTGTTGCTTGGGCTCAAGTCTCAGCGCTCATAGGCCAATTAAGGTGCTTTCTCAACGAGTGCGAAAGGGTGCCAGGAGTAAATATGACGCCACTGATTGTGCCGACTAACGACAAGGAGTTTGCAGAGCAGCTGATCCGGCAGAATATGTCCGGCTACTATGAACAGTTGGATATGCACTGGGACAGCGCTTTGTTTGAAAGTGAGTGGCGCACCCTGGAAAGCTATCAGTTGGTCATTAACACGCACCCGGTGGGCCTACTGCGTATCAACCAGGCTACCGAGGCTTGCTATATTCGCGAGCTGCAAATCGCGCCGCAGTGGCAGCGTCAGGGTTTTGGTACGGCAGCCATCCATCATATGGTACACAGGGCGCGGCAATCGAGTATCGATACGCTGCGCCTTCGGGTGTTCTGCATTAATCCTGCCGTCGCGCTCTACGAGCGCATGGGCTTTCATATTCGTAAAACGGAAGGCAATACTCACTACATGGAACGGCTTATTGTTTAAGTGATGCCTGCCAGATATGCCTTTGTTTATTTAGGCAAGTTGCCTGGCTTTGCCAATATTAAGCAGAGCGATACCTGTGCCTATCAGCAGGGCGCCGGGTAGTAAGCCCTCCGGCGCGGCTTCTCCTTGGAGCACTATCGCCACCGGAACGCCAACCACGGCGCCGACGGAACCCAGCAGGCTGAGAAGCACTGGCCCGCCGGTTTTCTGAAGCAGAAATAGCAGTAAAAACTGGCCTGCAAATACCATTGATTGAAGGGCAATTAGGAGAAGTGGAAGGCGTTGCCCGCTTGGGATACCAAGCGAAAACCCAGGCAGCAGGCCGACGCTGAACAGAAGAGCCGCCGCAGCGACTAGCATACCGGGCGCAAGAGCGTCGCCTGAGACACCCGCTGGCCAGCGCAACGTTCGGTAAAGATTGCCGATGGCCAACAGTACTGGCCCCGCCAACGCCAGCAAAATCCACACATAGTCGGCATCAGGCGTGGAAAGCTTGTGAGCTGCCAAAGTGACGGCGCCCGCGAGCGCTGACATAACGCCCATCGCCCGCATCATCTGAAAGCGTTCCAGCTTTACTATCAGCGCACCAACGTAGGTAAGCAACGGCGGCAATGTAATCACAAGGGCGACAAAACCTGCACCAATATGCGGAATGGCCGAGAAGAAAATCAGGTTAGAACCCGCCACGCCGACAAAGGCCGAAACCAGGTAATACTCAAGCGTACGACCCGTGACAGGCGGCAAATTGCTGCGTAGTGCGGCTACGGCCAGCAGAATTAAAGCCGCGCCAGTAATCGACCAAAATAGAAAGGCGAGAGGCGACAGCTGCACATCACCGGCCAGTTTGGCCACATTGGTCGAAAGTCCCAGCAGCGCGCCACCTGCCAAAAGATAGATAAATGCGGCAAGTCGCTTCTGTTTGGGAAGTGCCCCTGATCTTGCCTTGGATGGTTGCATAGTGTGGCTCATATAATGGCTCTTGAAATGTCTTTTGAAAATAGCTTGATGTCAAGGTACCTGAGTTTTTACCTTGACGTCAAGTTAAAATGGGGTGAGCATGAGTGCCATGGATCATGTCGATAAAATACTTACACAGTGGCAGCAAGAGCGCCCCGACCTAAACGTGGCTCCGATGGGTACGCTGGGCCGCCTCAAGCGGCTCAATCAGAGCTTGATGCGGCGTATGGAGCAGACGTGGGCGGCGTACGGCCTTAATGACTCAAGCTTTGATGTGTTGGCCACGCTGCGTCGCGAAGGTCCGCCTTATGCGCTTTCACCCAGCGACTTAATGGCCTCCACCATGGTGACATCCGGTACCATGACGCATCGGCTTCAGCAGTTGGAAAAAGCGGAGTTGATTGAGCGTGTCAAAAACCCTGCCGACGGGAGAGGATTTCTGATTTCGCTATCTGAGAAAGGGTTTGCGTTAATTGATGAAGCCATTGCCGCCCATGTAGAGACCCAAGCAGAGCTGGTTAGTGGTTTGAGTGACAAGCAGCGGGCGCAGCTTGACGCGCTGCTTAAGCAGTTTTTGAGCAGTGTTGAGAAGCCGTGAGGTGCTGAACGTGGGCATTCCGTGAGATATCTGTGTCGCAGGCTGTGTTGGCTGCAGAGGTTTAGTGACTATTTGGCGAGATGGCCGTATGTCGGACCATGTATAATCGGCGTTTTATACGGTTTGAATTCTTAATGCCCGATGGAGATTGTACCGCGATGTCTTTACGTTTTAGCTGGTCGCGACTGGACGAATTAAGCACGCGCGAATTCTATGAAATCGTAAAGGCACGCATAGCGGTGTTTGTGGTGGAACAGCGGTGTGCCTATCAGGAAATTGATGAGCTGGACCCGCTTGCCTGGCATCTTTCCGCAACGGTTGATGGTCAGCTCGCGGCGTATATCCGAGTAGTGGGGCCGGGCGATAAGTTTTCTGAGCCCTCGATTGGCCGAGTGATGACACTCAAGGCTTTCCGGGGCTATCAATATGGCCGGGCGCTGATGAGCGAGGCGATTCGTTTTACCGAGCAAACCTATCCTGGTCTGGGCATCAAGATCGGCGCACAAGTCTATTTAAACGCTTTCTACGAGTCGTTTGGGTTCGAGCGCATCAGTGAGCCTTACGATGAAGATGGCATACCGCATATTGATATGGTCAAACCCGCCTCCCACGCATAAACGATCATGGAACAGGAGTTTAATCCCGTGACCGCTTCAGATGCCTGCTTTTCAGAGAGTGAACGCCACGGGCTTTATCGTGCCATTTATGAGCGTCGTGATGTGCGCTCGCAGTTTCTTCCTGACCCGATTCCCGCTGACGTGCTGGCGCGTCTATTGCAGGCTGCCCACCATGCGCCTTCGGTAGGGTTCATGCAGCCCTGGGATTTTATTGTCATTGAAGGTGGCGAAGTCAGGGCGTCTATCCTTGCGTTATTTGAGCAGGAAAATCAGAAAGCTGCTGAGCGTTTTGAAGATGAGCGGAGCGACCTTTACCGTAGCCTCAAGCTTCAAGGGATTGTCGAAAGCCCGCTGAATCTATGTATCACCTGCGACCGCAGCCGGGGTGGCCCACACGTGCTAGGCCGCAACAGTATTGTCGAAACTGACTTGTTCAGCACGTGCCTGGCGGTACAAAACCTGTGGTTGGCCGCGCGAGCCGAAGGGGTTGGCGTTGGCTGGGTAAGTATTCTTGATCAGGCGCAGTTAAGTGACGCCTTGAACCTGCCTGATCACGTATATCCTGTGGCCTATCTATGCCTTGGCTATGTCAGCGAGTTTCTAGATCAGCCGGAACTTGAAGCCAAGGGCTGGCGCTCCAGGCTACCGTTAAGTGAGTTGGTACATGGCGATAGCTGGGGGCAGCCACTTGAGAATGGTCCTCTTGATGCGCTGCTGCGCAATTCGTCACGCTAATCGCCGCAGGTGCGAGCTTTTGCGTGATGGTGCGAGGCGGGCTACAGGATTGCCGTGACGGTATTAATTTCAGCAAAATAAGGTAAATAGTGATGCGGGACACCACTATTCAGCGACTTGGCACAGATAGTCCTCATCTTCCCACCGTAGTGCGTTGGACGTTTGAAGCGTGGGGGAATTTATACCCAGGGCTAACGCTAGAAGAAGCCATTGATGACACGATGTCTGAGTGCGGTACCTCGGGTGTGCCCTCCGTATTTATTGCTTTGCAAGGCGACGTACCTGTCGGCACTGCCTGTTTAATTGACGATGATATGAGCATTCGGCGTGAATTAACGCCGTGGCTGGCCTCTGTTTTCGTAGCGCCTGAGTGGCGCGGGCAGGGTATTGCTTCCGCGCTGGTGCAGCGCGTGGAAGCAGAAGTACGCAATAGCGGTATTCACCAATGTTATCTCTATACCCCTGATCAGCAGTCGCTTTATCAGCGGCTAGGTTGGCAAGCAATAGAAACGCTTGAATACCGAGGCGAAACCGTGATGCTCATGCGACGCCTCTTAACGGAGTAAAGACGTTGATGACGCAGTGGACGCGGAGTGTACTACTTCGATACCGTCGCACGCTGCCGCTTTGACATACCTAACGATAAGCCGTTGGTCGGCCGACGATTTGCCGATCACACAACATGAAAATAGGTAGGCCAGTGGTACGACGGCTAACAAAATTTTAGGGAATCACCATGCGGCGTTTGCTGGTACTGCCCACCTCGCGTGCGGGTTGGGGTTTATTAATTGCGTTTTTAACACTCATCGCTATGGGAACGTGGCCGATGATTGGTTGGGTAAACCGGGCAACGTTAGTGCTAGGCCTGCCCTTAATAGTGGTATGGAGCTATCTGGTTATTTTTTCTTGCGTGGTCGTCATGCTGATAGGAAACCGCATCGTAGAGCGAGATAACCATGAATAGCCTCTGGCCTCTGCTGATTACGCTTATCTATGTGGCCATTGCCATGATGATTGGCTTACGCGCCCGCGGTGGGCAGGCCAGCCGTGCCAATATGAACAGCTTGGAAGAGTGGGGGGTTGCCGGGCGTAGCATGGGGCCGGTCACGCTGTATCTGCTGATTGCCGCAGGGAGCGTCAGTGCTTATACCTTTATGGGCGCACCGGGCTGGGCTTATTCGAAAGGGGTCGCGGTCTTTTACGTCGCTATCTATTTGGCATATCTGGCCCTGATCGCCTGGTACTTTGGCCCCAAGGTATGGCAGTTTGGCGCTGAATTTGGTCACGTTACTCAGGCAAGCGCGATTGCTGACCGTTATCAAAGCCCTGCCTTGGGGGCGCTGGCATCGCTGGTAATGGCGGTTGGCTCAATTGCTTACGCGGTGCTTCAAACGGTTGGTTCGGCCTATATTCTGTTTGTGATGAGCGGCGGTATCATTCCTGTCTGGCTAGGCGTTGTACTGGTGCTTGCCTCTATTGCTGTCTATTTATACGCTAGTGGTCAGCGGGCGATTGGGCGGACCAACGCCTTTCAGGGCGTATTAATGTTGGTCGTTGCCTGGACTGTAGGACTGTGGGCGGTGCATAGCGCCACCGGCGGTTTAAGCTTTTCAGCGGTATTTGAGCGTATTCAGTCTGAGCATGCGGCGTTTTTAACCCTGCCAGGGGCCAGCGGGGATATGAGCTTTAGCTTCTGGACCACCTCGATTATTGTCTCGATGTTCTCGTTTATGCCCCCGGTATGGACCCAGTGGATGAGTGCGTCTTCCGCACGCACTATCCGGCGCAGCGCTACCTGGCTGCCAACGTACTATGTGGTGATTTTACCCATGGTGGTTGTGGGCTTTATCGGTATTTACTCGCTACCTGACCTGGCCCGAGCAGACACGGTGGCCCTTGAATATGCCATGCAGCATTTGCCTGTTGTGCTGGTCGGGCTACTGGGGGCGGGTACCCTGGCGGCTTCCATGTCATCAAGTGAGCCGTTTATTCATTCGGTGTCGCTGTCATTAAGTAAGGATGTACTGCAACCGCTGTTAAAGCTTTCAAATGCTACTACTGGCCGACTTGCCAGACTTATGATCTTACCCATCATGGCCTTGGTGATTGCACCGCTCGCAATTGCTGAACCGGGCAGCCTGGTGATGATTTTGCTGGTAGGGCTGGGGTTTGCCTCGCAAGTGTTGCCTGCTTTTGTTGGCATGTTCTTCTGGCCGCGCGCGTCACGCTTGGGCGTTATGGCGGGTATTGTGGCAGGATTTTTGGTTACCGTGGCGTTTACTACGTTATGGCCACACCCGCTGGGCATCCACGCGGGGTTCTGGGGGCTAATCATCAACTTGCCGATATTTGTGGGGGTGTCGTTAGTGACTCCGGCCACACAAGCGGATGTCGTGGAGCGTTTTTTTCGCATTGCGGCGCCGCGTGGTTTAACCCGTCTTGGGAGCGTGAGTCGTTAGGGCCGATTTATCATAAGTGTTTGTAACAGTTGGAAAACCGGGTAATAGCGTTACCCGGTTTTCTTGAGCGAGCGCGTCAGCTTCCGCTAATACCTCCGCCTACCACGCCGCTGCGAAAGCTGTTGGATGGGTTAGTACTGCCGGTGCGGTGTTGTAGATGTTCTCCTACCGCATCCTCAGGTGAGCCTGCCAGTTCGCGGAACATGCCCATGGAACCCAGCAGAGCAGAAGATTCATAAGGCACAAAAACGCGCTCGCCGTCTTTTGCCATGTTGGGCAAACCCTTGATATAGCTCTGGCCGAGTAAATAACCCACCACGGTGCGTTTGTTTTCCTCGCTGTCGCCAATGGCATTCAATACCAGTTTGATGGACTCCTGCTCGCCCTGGGCGCGCAGAATGGCCGATTCCTTATCACCCTGGGCGTTAAGAATGGACGATTCACGCTGGCCCTGAGCCATGGCGATAGCGGCCGATTTTTCACCTTCGGCTTCGGTAACGGTGGCGCGGCGTTTACGCTCGGCAGCCATTTGTAGGCGCATGGCCGTTTCTACTTCTTCAGGCATGGCGATGTCCTGTACCTCGACGCGAGATATTTTGACCCCCCATTTGGATGCAGGCTCTTCCATGGCAGCCTGAATCTCATTGTTCACTTCCGCGCGGGATTCAAATAGTTTATCCAGCTCCATTTTGCCGACCACCGAGCGTAGCGTGGTTTTCGCCAGAACCTCGACGGCCTGGCTCATGTTGACGACTTCGTAAACCGCGCGCTTAGGATCAATAATTTGATAATAAAGCGCGCCATTGATACGAACCGTTACGTTATCGGTGGTCACGACCGGCTGGCCGGGGAAATCCATCACCGTTTCACGGCGGTCAATGCGAATCTCATCCGTGGTAATTGCCTGGTACTCTTCGCCCATTTTGCGATAGCGCAGCATGGTGATCGCGCGAGGCTGCTCAATAAAGGGAACGATGATATTGATGCCACTTTCGAGCACACGATTAAATGAGCCGAGGCGCTCAACTACCATTACTTCCGACTGACGTACAATCACCAGTCCTTTGGAAATAATCACAATGCCGATAACGACAATAATCAGGCTTATTAATAAACCGGGGCTAATAGGTAAATCCATTATTAAGGCTCCTTGCGTAGGGTGGTATCGTCTTGCAAAGGGTTAGGGGCTGACGAGGGGAGGGCAACCAGCGCTGTGGTACCTTCAAAGCGCTGGAAGATAACGGACGTATCGGGTGGAAGCTCTGTGGCACCTGTGTCCATAACGCGCAAGCGGTAAAAGTCGCCGTTGATTTTGATACCGGTCGCATCGTCATAATCGCGGCGCAACGTATGGTAATGATTGCCTTTTTCGACCCCAGTGCCGGTGGTGCCGTAGGCAACGCCGCGAGGAGAAAAGCGCGGACGAATCACCATCACACCCAAGGGAACTAATAGGCCAGAAAAAATGCCCATGCTCAGCAATTGCCAAGGTAGAGAGAGCCCAAGGGCAGTGACCGCCGCGGTAAGCGCGGCAGCAATACCCAGTGCCAGTAGTACCATTGCACCAGAGGTTAACTCCCCTAAACTGAGAAGTAGCGCCAGTACTAACCATGTATAAGCAGGGTTCCAATCCATAGCACCTCCTTTTAAAAAGTTCTCACAAGCGTACCCTAAGCCACGGCGTTAAGTCGGGTTAATTAGCGAATGAGCAAGCGATAGGCGAAAAACGCATTAGTGGTATTCTGCCTGCTTTAAGAAACCGCTTTAAAAAACATAGCGCACAAAGGGGAATCACGTGACGGGTGTGGTGTATTGGTTGGACATGATGGGTGTGATTGTTTTTGCGCTATCGGGCGTTATCCTTGCGTGTCGGTCAAAAATGGACCCGTTTGGCATGCTGGTGTTGGCCGCTGTGACCGGTATTGGTGGCGGTACACTGCGTGATTTAGTGCTGGGCTTGCGGCCTGTCTTTTGGGTCGCTGATCCCACTTACTTATGGGTTATCCTGGCAACGGTGGGCATTTCGCTGGTGGGGTTCCACTATATTCATCGCTTGTCGCGAAGGTTTTTGCCGATTGCGGATGCCTTTGGCCTTGCCTTGTTTACGGTCATCGGCACCCATAAAGCGCTGTTGCTGGGAACCTCCGGTGTAGTGGCGGTATTGATGGGCATGATGACCGGTGTCGCCGGCGGAATGATCCGCGACATGCTGGCTCAGCGCGTACCGATGGTGCTGCGCGAAGAGATCTACGCTACCGCTGCCATGGCTGGCGGCACTGTATATGTCGCGCTGAACACCTTGAATACGCCGCTGAGCGTTAGTATCGCCATGGCCTTGGCGATTACGCTGGGGCTGCGGTTAGCTGCGATTCGCTGGCACTTGGCGTTGCCGGTGTTTGCTTGGGTCACTTTGCCGCCCAAAGAGACGGGTTCAGCAGCGCCGCTTTCGACGCCGGCTAAAGCCAGAGAGCGGGTCAGGATGATTCGGCGCCAGCGCAAAAAGCGCTAATCAGGACGAGGGTAACGAACCGCTTGCCGCCAGCGGTCAAACCAGCGCTTGGGTTGCAGTACGTGTAACCTGGGTTCGCTGTTAACAAGCTCCACGCCTATGCCAAGTGCGCCAAGGCGGGCATAGAGCGCGCCATTGGCGCTCTGCTCTTCAAGCGTGACATCGGAAAGCAGCAGTAGAGGGCCGCCGGTAAGCACCAGGTTGCTCAGCTGGATACGTTCGCCATTAAGCGCAAGTTCAGCGGTGCCATTAACATTGCGTACGTTGAGTAGCCTGCCGAGCCAGTCGCTTTCTCGGGCACGGGCTAAAAATAGCCTGGCGACCAAGCCGGTGTCGCGCATGGCCAGACGCAGCTGTGTGGACAGGCGAATGGGGTCATCCCAGGTAAGCTGTGCGTCATCCATGGAGAGCTGCACCCACCAGCCTGCGTCCTGAGCGCCTTGCTCGCTTATGCGGAACACATTTTCCAAGCGCAGAAATGAGTCATTAGCCGTAAAACGACGTGCCTGTAAATCGCCTTCAGTAAGTTGTAAGTAGAGTTCGATATCGCCACGTAGCCGCTGATCGAGAAGGGCGAGGTCGGCGCCAAACGCACGCAGGGTCATGTTGCCTTGGGCATTCAATCCCTCCAGTAGCCACTCGCTGCCCAGGCTTGCCTGGCCGCCAAGCAGGCGCAGGCCTGCATCTTCAGGCAGGTAGCGGTTATAGCGAGTAAAGTCCGGCACTTCGATAATCGGCAAGGCTATTCGGGTAACAAAGTATTCTGCTTCTGGCGATATGAACACTTTGCTGAGCTGGTCTGTCTGGGTGGTTAAGGCAAAGTGACGTCCCTCTACATGAGGCCTGTCATCATCGTTACGCTGTAGCACAAAGCGCGGAATGCCCAGAGAAAGCTGCGCCTGTTCGGGGCTGTCGATTTGTGCGATTAGCTCGCCGCGCCCGCTGGCCTGGTAGTCTAAAAAAGCGACTTCAAGCTGGTTGGCATCTATACGCAGCCGAGTAGGTGCCAACAGGCGCTTACCGCTAAAAGAGCCTTGGGCGAACAGCTGCCCGTTGCCAGACAACGAAACACCGTGATCTGTGGGTAAAAAGGCGTTCAGAAAACTCAAGCGCTGCACGCTGCCCTCTAGCTGAAACTGCCCACTGGGAATCTCGCCACGCCGCTGAAAGCGGCCTTCGCGAATTACCAAGATACTTTCCAGGCGCTCTTCGGGCTGTGTGTCATCAGCGACCTGCCAGCGTAAACGGCTACCACTGATATCAACGCTTGTGCCATCGGTAGCTGCCTCGCGTAGTTGCAGTGAAAGCTGCATATCGCTGGTGAGCATGGTGCTCTGCTCATCACGCTGCCAGCGGGTAGTGAGCGAATCGCCGGTTAAGGTGAGCGCTCCGCTAAGCTGTTCAGGGGTAATATGGAGCGTTCCATTACTTTGCGCTTGGCCGCTGACCAGGTTAAACGGAGCCGGGTCCGGCAGGTAGGTGGCAATATACGGTTGCAGGGCGCTAATGCTGGCCATGCGGGCATCCTGCCAGTGAAGTGTCGCGGTGGCGTGGCTGCGGGCTAATACGGGTTCGATAGGACTTTGTGCTACCAGGTCAAGTGTCGCGTCGTTAAGCAGTGTTTGGTCAGCGTGGGAGAGTGTTGCCTGGGAGAAACCAAGTGTCGCGTCCACCATCGAGGCGTCCTTTAGCTCAGCGTTAAGTATGCCTTGCCCTTGAGCGGTCATATCCAGTGCGTTGACCGCGATTGCGTCTGCCTCGACCCGCAAATGGGCGCTATGGGCGTGAGTGTCGCGAACGCTAACCCTGGCCTCTAAACGGCCATTGCCGGATAAGCGAATGCCCTGACCCTCCAGCGTATTGGCGAGGTAGCGGTCCATCATGTCCAGCCGGGTAATGGTGCCTTCAAGCGCTAGCTCAGCATCCGTGGGTGGAGTTAGTTGGTCCAAGCGCTGGTTGGCCATATCGCTTTTAAGGCTTAAGGCGGTATTTACCGCATAGGGCTGTGTATCTGCCAGCGTGACATCTTGTAGGCGAGTCTCAAAATCAATATGGTGATCGGCTACGCGTAGCTGGACGCTTCCTCTACCGGTTGCTGTGTGACGTGGAGGAGGTGCATCTGCCTCTCTCCAAGTCGTTGGTTGATCGTGCTCTAAAAGCGTTCGCTCATCCAGCGTTAAACGTAATTCAGGTGCCTTCAAAGTAAGCAGGCTACCTGGTTTAAGTGTGCCTGAGGCAAGTTCAATATGGCCCTCCAGTGCGCCGCGGCCGTCCAGGAAAAGCCACGGAATGGCCTCCAGGTAGGGCATGAATACATTCCAGGCATCTGCCTGCGCCTTAATATCAAGTGTTGCGGAAAGTGCCGCTAGCAGTTCAGGGTTAAGTGCACCCGTGGCCGGGTCCGTGGGCGTGATCTCATCAAGCGTTGCGGTGGCTTCAAGGGTTATGGCGTTAACCAGTGTGGCGTGGTCACTTGGGCGTATCAGGCGGCCTTCTGTGATTGCCAAGTTCACATGGGGTATGGCCAGGTTTTCACGGCTAAGGGTTGTATCAGCCACTTCTAGCGTGCCCTGCGCTTCAAGGGCGATATCACCCACCGTTAAGCGGCGGATTCCTTCGGCCTCTAATACCTTGATATGTAACTCGCCGCGCAGCAGCGACCATAACGAGAGTGTGAGCGTGGCATGCTCGGCCTCAATTGCCATCGGTAGCGCATCGTCTTCACGGGCAAGATAAAGGTTGTCTACTTCCCAGCGTCCAGGGTGGCGGCTAGTTCCTTGGCTCCAGCGAACCTCAATACCTTCAAACTGAGAAATTCTTTCCGGTAACCACTGACTATTCAGCAACCAGTAGCTGCCCACCAGCCAAACCGTTATGATAAACAGGCTACTGATCAAGGTAGCCAATACAACGCGGGATAAGCGCTTTTTAGTAATGTTCGTGTTTGACATACTCGCTTCCTGGCAGGTGACTCCTGTTGGCGCGTGTTTTATGGCATTATGCGCGACGCTGGATAGTTATGGGTTTTCGATTTCAACGCTAGGCAGGCAGCAAACGCCATGTTCAAGGATTTTTACGCGCAACACGGAGAGTATGTAGTGGTCTCCGCCGAGCAGGCCAGCCGTTTCGCTAAAGGCGTGGCAGGTGATTACAACCCGATCCATAATCCGGGTGCGCGACGTTTCTGCGTGCCTGGTGACCTGTTGTTTACGCTAATACTGGTAAAGTTCGGGCTGTCGCGGCAAATGGAATTTCGCTTCACCAATATGGTAAGTGCTGATACGCCACTGCTCTTTAGTGAAGCAGAAAATGGTGAGCTTCACGTAAGTGATGAGAGTGGAAAATGTTATTTACAGGTGGTTCGTGATGGCGAGACGACCCACGATAGCGCTGCTATTGAAGCATTTGCTCGTTGCTATGTGGCGTTCTCAGGCAAAAATTTCCCGCATTATTTAAAACCGCTAATGGAAAAGCATGGGGTAATGTTTAACCCTAAACGCCCTTTGGTTATCTACGATAGCATGGGGTTTTCATTAGAGCGTTTGGATGGGTTTACACCAGGCCTTGCCTTAACGCGCTCATCGCTTGATGTGCAGGGGAAGCGAGCAGACGCATTGCTTGAGTTTTCCATTGAATCGAAGGGCGTTGCAATCGGTGTCGGCTCTAAAAAGCTGGTGGTCAGTGGCCTTTGTCATTATGACGCCGCTGAAATGGCCGCCATTGTTGATGAGTTTTACCGGCTTAAAGCTGCCTACGAAGCTGCCTGAGTTGTTTCTGCAGTGCTGGTCCAGCAGGACTGGTTGAAATACGATTCTTGCAGGACATTTTTGCAGCACGTTGAAGTATTTCAAAAGGCCACCCGTTAATAGCGGGTGGCCTTTACGTATGGGTATCAGGCGGGGTGTTGCTCTACAGTGAGTTCTGGCTGACTGATGGTCAAACCTACCGTGGTAATGCGCCCATCAAGTACGCCTTGAACGGAGAGGGTCACGTTTTCCAACGCTATTGAGTCACCTATGCGTGGTTCGTCCGTCAATCGCTCACGCAGAAGCGCGTCTAATGTGCAGTGCATATCACGGTCTAGCGTAATGCCATAGGAGTTAAATACTTCGTCGACGTTGGTGTTGCCTTTCAGATGCAATATTTGATTGGGGAGTTGGTAGTGGTCGACCGTGGCTCCCTCCGCAAAAATACAGTCAACAAACGGCAGAACCTGTGGACGCAGCACGACAAACAAGTGATCGCCTGGCTGTAATTGAGTGGACCCACGCGGTGGGATAACGTCTTTGCCACGGGTGATCATGGCCACCACTGTGCCGTCAGGCAGTGCGAGTTGCGATAAACGACGGTTGGCTGCACGAGTAAAATCGCCTAGCCGATATTCCACAATGTCGGCGTCAACATCCTCCAATGAGGTAATCTCCAGGCTGGCGGCAGGCACAACAGGCGGTGGTTCGGTAAGTTTTAGTTTACGCGCCAAGTAAGGCAGCGTAGTGCCTTGAATAGTGGCAGAAATTAATACCACGAAGAACACCACGTTGAAGATAAGTTCAGCGCCTTCCAGGCCGAAAATCAGTGGGAAAATAGCTAAAATAATGGGCACTGATCCACGCAGGCCTACCCAGGCAACCAGCCCGGTTTCGCGGTTCGTAAAACCGAACATTTTAAGAATGGGAGTGACGGCGAGTGGGCGAGCCACCAAGGTTAATATAGCCGCAATCATCAGGCCTTCCAGCCATACATCCAGTAGGGAAACAGGGTTAATCAGCAGCCCAAGCACCACGAACATGACGATCTGACTCATCCATGCTAATCCGTCATGAAACAAAAACGTGCTGCGCTGAAAGGCAATCGGGCGATTGCCGATCATGACGCCTGCAATAAAAATCGCCAGAAAGCCACTGCCTCCAAGGTTCGCAGCAACGCCAAAGGCGAAGAGCCCACATGCCGCAACTAGAACGGGATAAAGGCCCGATGTGACCAGATGAATACGGTTAATAAGTTGAACGGCTGCCCAGCCGACCAGCAGGCCGACGGCGCCACCTACCCCGATTTGCAGGATAAAGAGTTTTAACAGGCCCACTCCAAGGGGCATATCGTTAACCAGTACTTCAAGTAATCCAATGGTTAAGAAAATCGCCATCGGGTCGTTGGATGCGCTTTCAATTTCAAGCGTAGACTTGAGCCGCTGATTAATATGGATGCCAGCATTACGCAGTAATGAAAAAACCGCAGCGGCGTCGGTGGAGCCGACGATGGCGCCTAGTAATAAACCATCCAACAGGGGGAGCTTTAGAATATAAGCAGCAGCGACCCCGGTAACCATTGATGTGATCAAAACGCCGAGCGTGGCCAATAGCGAGGCTGGCTTCCACACCAGGCGGATTGAGGCGAGGGGCGTTTGTAAGCCGCCATCGAACAAAATCATTGCCAGTGCCAACGTGCCCAGCGCGTGTGCCAAACCAGGATTATTAAAGTCGATACCGCCAATGCCTGCTTCCCCCGCAAGCATACCGGTTCCTAAAAACAGTACGAGTACCGGCATACCCAAGCGAGCTGACAGCTTGCTTGAAATAATGCCGACCAGTAGCAGAATTGCTGCTAGTAAAATAAGTTGGTCCACCAGAAACATACGCACGATTCCTGAAATAACTTGATATGGCCAGACCTTTTAATAATAAATGCCTGGTGTCATGTATGTGGCAAAGAGGCGTTATGCACCTCTGTTAACTGTCGTTATTTGTTAAGCGTAGGGTGGTGCTCTGCAGGGAGGAAGGCCGCCTGGTAAGCCTGGGTTCGATGAGCCAAGGGTATTCAATACGCAGTGAAAAACGGCAGGCGCAATACCAGGCCATCTTTCATGGGCGGGCAGAGCCACCCCGGTATCATTTTGAATTACTACCGGGTTTTGGCGTCGCTTGTCATGGTCCAGGCTAAGGCGATTCAGCGGGTTAGCCAGCACGATCAGCGGTTTGGTGTGATCCTCCAGGGCTGAGTGATGACTTGGCTCAGCAGCCCGCGGCATCACCTCGTGGGGAGCGGCGCACCAAAGCAATAGCGCCAGGCTCCAGAGGCCCACTTGGCCAAGCCGGAGAGACGTCATAGCGGTGGGCATGTATTGCTGAGGCAAAGAGACATCTCCTGGGTGCGCCGTATTATCATCCCTTATTGAGAGGGGAGGTCAAGGGGGTAAACATGCGTTTGCACTGTCTGTGGGGTCTTGTTATCGCTAATCGGGGTTGTTACTAATCGTTAGTTGACGTTTACGTTAACTTGCTGATATACCCTGTTCTTGGCCCTGGGGCAGCTATAGAGACTGCCTCTGTTACAAACACAATCATAATCAGGAGCAAGCGTAATGGCCGTTCGCGAAATTCCCATGATCATTGATGGTCAAGCCGTCCTGTCTCAAAGCCAGGAGTGGCGTGATGTGGTTAATCCGGCGACCCAAAAGGTGGTTGCCCGGGTGCCTTTTTGCACGGCAGAAGAAGTAGAGCATGCGATTGCAAGCGCCCATCATGCGTTTAGAGAGTGGCGCAAGGTACCGCTTGGAAAGCGCATGCGTATTATGCTGGCGTTGCAGGCACTGATTCGTGACAACACCGATGAACTAGCCGCCTTAATCACCGAAGAGCATGGCAAAACGTTGCCAGATGCCAAAGGTGAAGTAGGGCGAGGTCTGGAGGTGGTCGAACACGCCTGCTCGATTACCTCGCTCCAGCTAGGAGAGGTGGCCGAGAACGCGGCAAGCGACGTCGATGTTTATACACTACATCAGCCGCTAGGCGTAGGGGCCGGTATTACGGCCTTTAACTTCCCTATCATGCTGCCCTGTTTCATGTTTCCACTGGCCATCGCGACAGGCAACACCTTTGTGTTGAAGCCTTCTGAGCAGGATCCCAGCTCGACCATGCGCTTGGTGGAGCTTGCCCATGAAGCCGGTGTGCCAGCTGGGGTGTTGAACGTGGTGCATGGTGGTCCTGAGGTTGCCAACCAGATTGTCGATCACCCAACGATTAAAGCGCTATCGTTTATTGGCTCAACCCACGTCGGCTCATTGCTTTACAAGCGGGCGGCAGATGCGGGTAAGCGTATGCAGGCGATGATGGGGGCGAAGAACCACTGTGTGGTTATGCCCGACGCAAATCGCAGCCAAGCCATCAACAATCTGCTGGGCTCAGCATTTGGCGCCGCAGGCCAGCGCTGTATGGCTAATTCGGTCGTGGTGCTGGTCGGTGAGGCGCGACAATGGATTGATGATATTGTGGATGCTGCAGGCCAGATGAAAGTGGGGCCTGGCACCCAACAGGATGCCGATTTAGGGCCGCTGGTATCGCCTGCCGCCAAGGAGCGTGTGTTAGGTCTTATCGAGACCGGTGAAAAGGAGGGCGCAACGCTATTGATTGATGGGCGTAACTGCCAGGTACACGGTTATCCGAAGGGCAATTTTGTGGGACCGACGTTATTTACCGATGTGACTGCGGAGATGACCATTTACCGTGAAGAGATATTTGGGCCGGTACTCTGCGTTGTCAACGTGGAAACACTCGACGAAGCGATTGCGTTTATTAATGCTAATCCTAACGGCAACGGCACGTCTATCTTCACGAATTCTGGCTGGGTGGCGCGGCGCTTTGAAACTGATATAGACGTGGGGCAGGTGGGTATCAACGTGCCAATCCCGGTGCCGGTTGCCTATTTCAGCTTCACTGGCTCACGTGCTTCAAAGCTCGGCGATTTAGGGCCAAATGGAAAACAGGCGATCGCCTTCTGGACGCAAACCAAAACGGTAACGGCACGCTGGTTTGAGCCTGAAAACGTTTCAAGCGGTATCAATAGTACTATTGCATTAAGCTGACGCTTACTTACTAAGCAGTCACTGGTTCTTGTGGGGGCCAGTGACGTTGTTGTACTCAAGGCTTAAAAATCATTCAGCAGGCTCAAGCTTTCTTCCAGTAGCTTTTCAATCGGCTTAAGTTGGCTTTCATGCAATACGAGTAGAGACGGCGCCTCTTTTGGCTGTCCGACAAGGGGCACTAAAAGGGCGAACTCACTCTCCTCTAGATGAAATTCATGAATTTCACGCGGGCCTAAGGCCGTTTGGCATTGGGAGCAGCGGTAGACATCGTCCTCGCCATACACCAACCGGTGATACATTTTAAAAAGCGTATAAAGTGCCAGGCCGCCTTCAAGCGCAGACCAGCGTTCGGGCGTTTTGGGTATATCGTCGGTGACCTCTTGCCCTTCGGCTTTGGCATCGGCGATCACATTTGCTAAAGGCATCGCCAAAATGGCAGGGTCTTCAGAGGGGAGCGGAGCGTTTTGCTTCGTGGCCTGGTCGAAGTCTTTCACCGCGCGCTTTACATCATCTAGCGTATTTAAAACGTAGTCAGCATGCTGTAAGTCGCCAGGCTCGCAGCTACCGTTCTCCCAGCCATGGATCACGCGTAGCGTCATGTCTCCTCGTGACATGGGGCGGGCCAGCAGCATATAAAGCATTACGCGAACGTGAAGCTGGCGCTCATCGGTATTGTTTTCAAACGCACGGTAGGGGTCAGCAAACAGAGTATTGAGCCGCCCTTGCGTATGCTCCTTGGCTTCGGTGTATGACATAGTGGTTTCCTGTAAGCGCGTCGCTTATTCTCCTGTGCGACGCTTGTAACATTAATGTTTTATAACACTAATGGCAGTAAGCTACTTTTATTTTGTAATGCTTTGACTCAGTTTACAGCAGCTTTTGTTAGTCTAGACAACGTTGTAGCGAATGAATAGCAGAAGTAAACCGTTTTCCTGTTAGCTATTTAGCGGCTAAGATACGGTGCGAGTAGCTGCTCATTTTGACGGTTAGCTCGCTTTACATCAGGATACGCTCTCAATTCACTGTCGCCAGGGGAGCCACGTTGCGTGGCTGAGAATGCTATGACGCAGACCCTGGAACCTGAACCGGTTAGTACCGGCGGAGGAAGTGCGACATGCCATACCTAACGTCAGCCGTGCTGGGCGCGGCGCTCTGTTGCTTTGCATTTTTAGGCCTTAAAGCCCGTGGGCGTAAAGGCTCATTGGATGACTTTGTAACCGCTCGTAATTCACAAACCAGCACCACGCTAGGGCTCTCTTTTGTTGCATCTGGTATGGGGGCCTGGATTTTGTTTGCACCGCCAGAAATTGGCGCTTTTATTGGCCCATTGGCCTTGGCAGGCTATGCCCTTGGCTCCTCACTGCCTTTTATCGTCCTTGGCTTTTATGGTCCGTCTATACGCCGGGCTCTCCCTGAGGGGCGGAGCATCGCTGAGTTTGCTGAGGCGTGCTATGGGCGCGGAGTGCGCCACTGGGTAACGCTGGTTTCCGTGGTGTATATGGCCTGCTTTTTAGCCGCTGAATTAACCGCTATTGGAGCGATCACCTCGCTGCTTTCTGATGTTCCGTCGAGCTGGGTGATTATTGGAGTAACGCTCACTACGTTGCTTTACACGGTAAGCGGTGGGCTGCGCGCAAGCCTGGCCACTGACCGTTGGCAGGCATGGTTGCTGCTTGCACTGTTAGTGGTGGTTTCCAGTGTCACCCTTTGGCACTTGCCTGCCATGCCGAGCAGTGCGGCATGGCCCTCTATCGCCACTTCTGATGCGCTTAGTGTGGCACTAACGCTTGTCATCGCGGTTACCGCAGCGAACTTGTTTCACCAGGGCTACTGGCAGCGGGTATGGGCGGCACGTAATGACCACAGTTTGGCCCGCGGGGCTTGGGTAGGAGGGGGCGCCACGGTCATGATCGTTATGGTGATTGGCGGTTTGGGTATGCTTGCTGCCATGAACGGTGTTCCGCTGGGCGAACCGCCCATGCCTTTTTTTGCACTGCTCAATAACGCGCCACCCTGGCTAGCTATAACGGCACTAGTACTTGCCGTTACATTGGTGGCGTCCAGCGTAGATACGCTACAAAGCGGTATTGCCTCACTGATCGTGTCGCGCAGTGAGCAGCCAAGCGTTTCTATCGCGCTCACACGCTGGATGACCGTTTTGCTTATGGTGCCTGTCGTGGTTGTCGCACTTCAAGGTGTGTCTGTTTTACGTCTTTTTTTAATCGCTGATTTAGTCTGCGCTGCAACTGTGGTGCCCGTGCTGCTGGGCTTATGGCGGCGCATGACGCCCCTTGCGGCTATCGGTGGCGGCATGGCGGGTCTATTGGGTGCGATCTTGCCTGGGTGGATGAGTCACGCCAGCATAAGCGAAGGGATAATGGCGGCAAGCTTTCCAAACAGTGTACCCACACTAGCGCCGTTTCTAGGTGCGTTGTTAGCTTCCACGGTGGTAAGCGTGTTATTAGCGTATTTAAGAACCCCTTGGAACCAAGGACAGTTATGATTCGCAGTATTTTGACGACCCCTGATGGCGAAACCCATGAAGGGAACGAAGAGCTTTTTGTCACATGGCAGAATACCCCCGGCAGTCATATATGGATCGATATGCAGGGGGAATCAGCAGAATCTGCTGAGCGGCTACTGGGTAAATTTGAGTGTCACCCCATGGCTATTCAGGATGCCCATAAAGAGCGCGTACCACCCAAAATAGAAGAGTTTGATAACCACGCACTGATTATTTACCGCGGTATTTCATCTTTTGACGCCCAGCTAAACTTTGTTCCTCAGCAGGTCTGCTTTTTTATTGGTGAGTGCTTTTTAGTGACGTTACATCCAGGCGTTGCCATGAGCATTGAGCGGCTCTTTAAGGAGCACGGTAAGACGTTATTAGCGAAATCACCGGAGCAGGTGGCGCTCAAGGTGATGTATATCTCTGCTGGGTATTACATTGATAGCCTGCTTGAATTTGAAGCGGAATTAAGCGATTTAGAAGATGAGTTACATGAAAATGGCAACGATGTATTAATGCGCAAAATTACCATGTACCGCTCCCGGCTGGTTAAGATGCGGCGCGTGTTTAATTATCATAAAGGGATTACCCAAGAGTTAACTGTCTACGACTATGAGCACGTCCCGCGTGAGGAAAGTGAAACGCTGCATGCCATTAACGATGTTGCCGAACGTTTTGAGCGGCTTTATACGCTTACTCAGATGTATTACGACATTTGCGGTGACCTAGTCGACGGTTACATATCAATCTCGTCGCACCAACTGAACATTACAATGCGCGTTCTAACGGTCATTACGGCGATTTTTGTTCCGTTAACGTTTGTTGCCGGTATCTACGGGATGAACTTTGACTACATGCCGGAGCTGCACTATCGCTATGGCTACTTCTTCATTTTAGGCATGATGGCAGGAATCGGTGGCGTACTGATTTGGCTATTCAGACGAAAGGGCTGGTTCTAATTCAGCAGGCTTTTAAGTGGCCTAAAGAGTTTGTTATGGTCGACAAGTCATCTTATTCCTTTGTGTCAAGGAGCCTGACAATGCCTGAACCTACCGCCGTTTCTTCTACGATGGCTGCCATGCTCTTGGTCGGGCATGGTGGGGTCGAACAACTGCATTATCGTGAAGACGTCAAAACGCCGTTACCCGTCCCAGGTGATGTTCTGGTCCAGGTGACGGCGACCGCGAAAAACAATACCGACCGTAAAGCGCGTGAGGGCCTGTATCCCACCAAAGAGAAAGGCGACGTGACGTCCTTTGCTATGGGCGGCACGCCCACCTTAACGTTTCCACGTATTCAGGGGGCAGATGTAGCCGGGCGTATCGTAGCGGTAGGCGAAGGCGTGGATGCCGAGCGTATTGGCCAGCGTGGCCTGCTTGATTTCAATATTTATGCGGATGAGCGCCGGGACATCAATCTAACTCCCGACTACTACGGCCATGGGGCCGATGGCGGCTACGCTGAGTATATTGCGGTACCCGCAGACCAGTTCCACTCCATTGATAATCCCGAACTCCGCGATGCTGAGCTAGCCGCGATGGGCATGTGCTCCTATCAAACGGCGTACCATATGATGACCTCGGCACACATCAAGGCTGGCGAGCGCGTGTTGGTAAGCGGTGCCAGTGGTGGCGTAGGCACCGCGCTCATTCAGCTGTGCCGTATTGTCGGTGCCGTTCCTTATGCGGTCAGTCAGCCTGATAAAGCCGCTGCGCTGCAAGCGTTAGGCGCCGAAGCCGTTATTGACCGTGGCGACCTGCCGACCTTTGTTAACCGCGTCTTAGAAGCTACTGGCGGAAAGCCAATTGATGCGGTGATGGACTTGGTCGGCGGCGAGATGACTGATCTGTTTATCGATACCATGATTGTTGATATGCAGCACCGCCAATCCTATCCGCGCCTTTCCATCGCAGGGGCCAGCGGCGGTAATCTCAGTGAGATCATGTGGACGCGTATTTACCTTTACCAGGTGCAGATATTTGGCGTTTCTCACGGTACTCGTGAAGAAGCCGAGCAGCTAATCACCTGGATTCGTAGTGGTGAACTCAAGCCCGTTCTCCATGCGGCGTTCAAGCTTTCTGAACTGCATGACGCCGAGCGCTATTTTGTTAATCGGGGCAGCAATTATCTCGGCAAAATTGTCATTGTACCGGATGCCCAGTGGAATACTCACGGCGCACCTTTTGCACTAACAAACGCTCAGGAGCAACGCCTTTGAAAAATATCCATACGCTTCAATTAATGGATACTCATGCGGGTGGCGATGTCAGCCGAATCGTAACGGGCGGGATTGATGCTCTGCCGGGCGCCACGGTGCGGGAGCAAATGGAGTACCTGCGCGACGATGCCGATGGCTTGCGTCGCTTGCTGCTGGAAGAGCCCTACGGTATTCCGGAGATGTCGGTGGACTTACTGGTACCAGCGACGCACCCCGAGGCCGCCGCAGGTTATATCATTATGGAAGTGATGGGCTACCCGATCTATTCAGGCTCCAATACCTTGTGTACGGCAACCGCGGTGCTTGAGTGTGGGATTGTGCCTAAGCAGGAAGGCATTCAGCAGTTTTCGTTGGAGGCCCCGGCAGGCCTGGTACGTATCGAGGCGCGTGTGCATAACGGCGTGGTCGAGTCGGTTACCTGTGAAGGTTTACCCAGCTATATTGATACTTACCGCGATACCATCCAGGTGCCTGGTATCGGCACCGTGACGTACTCTGTCGCCTATAGCGGCGGCTTTTACGCGTTAGTGGATGCTGCCGAGCTTGGTTTTAAGCTTATTCGTGAAGAAGAGCAGGCGCTTTCGGCCTGTGCGCATAAAATTGTTGAGGCCTTGCAAGCTCAACGCGGCTTTTCCCACTACACGCTGGGTGATGTAGGTCCGCTGCCTTTCCTGCATTTTATGGGCCCCGAAGAGCAAGTGGGTGAAGGCTATGTACGCTCTCGTTCAACAACCTATGTGCACCCCGGGGTGATTTGTCGCAGTACTACCGGCACCGGCACTTCCGCCAGGCTCGCGTTAATGAACTACGAAGGTCGACTCAACATAGGGGATAAACTGGAAACGGTCTCGCTACGTGAAACCGGGTTTATTGGCACGTTTACAGGGACTCATCAGGAAGGCGCCTACCAGGTGGTTGAAAATACGATTACCGGGCGCAGCTATGTGCTGGCTCAGTCGGATATCGTGATCAACTGTGATGACCCTCTGGTTTCCTGCGGTGAGCTGCACCATATTTTGAGCGACCGCCACTCTGTTAACCACTAATCTGTTAATCAATACCCTGTTAATCACTGCTCTGTTGAGTCGGGTGGCTAATCTCGGTTAACGCGATATCGATATAGCCTTGCGCTTCCAGGCGCTCCCAGACCGGGGCTTTTTCGGCCTCGGTCATTTGGCCCCAATAGGCAATTTCATCCAGCGTACGACCACAGCCTTGGCACGTATTTGTCGTGTCTGTCTAGCTGGCAGTGCTGGATGCAAGGAGAGAACGGTCGAGAAACGGTGGTCATGCGCAATTCAATTGACTCAATAGCGCTTACGCAGAGGAAACTTTACCACGTAGCGATTTGATTTTACCTTTGCGGGTCTTATGGTCAACGCGGCGTCGCTGGGAGCCTTTGGTGGGTTTTGTCGGGCGGCGTACCTTTTGCTGCCGAGTCGCGCTGATGATCAATTCTTTCAGGCGAGCAAGGGCATCTTCTTTATTAAGCTCCAGCGTGCGATAACTTTGCGCCTTGATAATCACCACACCCTCTTTACTGATGCGTTGATCATTGAGTGCTATCAAACGCTCTTTATAAAACGGCGGCAGGGTAGAGCGTGAAATATCAAAGCGCAGGTGTACCGCTGACGCCACTTTGTTGACGTTCTGACCGCCTGCACCCTGAGCGCGAATTTGGCTAATATCAATTTCCCAGTCGGCCAAGGCAACATGGTTGGAAATAGTGAGCATCAAGTCCTCTGTGTCACAGGTGAGTAATAAGGCTAGCACACTTGACACAGAGGTGGTCGCAGCGACAGGATTTAAGAGGCGAGATTAGTGACCGGCTCACCGTTGCTAAACGCGACGACATTCGCAAACGCGTCACCAAAGTAGAGCTCGTAGCTATCTTTTTCGACATAACCCAAGTGAGGCGTCGCCACGCAGTTGGGCAGGGTAAGCAGTGGATCGTCGCAGGTCGGCTCGCTATCGAAAACATCAACTGCCGCGCGTCCTGGCTTGCCTGCTTCGAGGGCACTGACTAATGCACCTGATGCAATTAACGGTGCGCGGCTAGTGTTTACCAGAAGCGCTGTGGGTTTCATGCAGGCCAAATGGTCGGCGGTCACAATACCCTGCGTTTCATCGTTTAGGCGCAGATGCAGGCTAAGCACATCGGCACGTTTAAAAAGATCCTGCTGGCTCTCGGCAACCGTTAATCCGGCGTCCATGGCTCGTGCTCTGGTGCCTTCGCGCCCCCATACCAGCACGTTCATTTCAAATGCCTGCGCGTAACGGGCCACCAAGCTACCAATTTTTCCCAAGCCAAAAATCCCCATTGTGCGGCCTTTTAGCCCAGTGCCCAGGGTTTGTTGCCAGCGGCCAGCTTTAAGGTTTTCTACTTCTTCAGGCAGGTGGCGCATGCCGCAAAGTACCAGCCCCCAGGTTAGTTCAGCCGCCGCGTGCGGCGAGCCTTTACCCGTCATAACGGTAACGCCTTGGCGCTGACACGCTTTTAG
>NZ_JBQSVC010000014.1:0-92056 GCF_052376035.1 Halomonas sp. AOP7-E1-9 | reverse complement strand
CTAGATAGCCATTATCATGTTGATTTAGAGCCAGGCGTTTAAAGTCATCGGCGGTTGCAAAGCTGCGCGGGAGGCGAACGATAAACTGGCGGTCTTGTGATTCGATGGAGCCTGCCGGTAGCTCAACGTTTTCGGCGCGCAGGGCATCTTCAATATCGCCGACGGTCAGGCCGCGAGCAGCAAGCGCATTGCGGTCCAGCCATACGCGCATGGCGTAATCCCGGCCACCGCCGATACGAACGCGGGCAACGCCCGGTTGTACAGACAGGCTGTCAACCAGAAAGCGGTTGGCGTAATCCGTAAGCTCGGTAATTGAGTAGTCGGCGCCCGAGAGACTTAGCCATACCACGATCTCTTCGCTGCTATCGGCCTTGGTGACTTCCGGAGCGTCGGCATCGTCGGGCAGGTTACGCAAGGCGCCCGAAATTCGATCACGAATATCATTTGCCGCCGCGTTAATATCCATTTCAATGCCAAACTCAATTTCAATGCGTGATCGGCCATCCTCACTTTGCGAGGTAATTAACTCAATGCCTTCGACGCCTGCAATTCGGTCTTCCAGCACTTGAGTAATGCGCGTTTCGACGACATCGGCGGACGCACCCGGGTAGCGGGTATCAATACTGACGATGGGAGGATCCACGGTGGGATACTCTTGCAGAGGAAGCCGATTAAGCGCCAGTAAGCCAAAGGCAATGATCAGCGCGGCGATGACCATGGCAAGCACGGGTCGCTGTACGGAAATGTCCGATAGACGCATTAGCGATCGGCCTCCAATAAGGCGCGAATACTCGTTTCATCGTCCACGATGCCCAGTAAACGCACTTCCAGCCCGTCTCTTGCCAGTTGCAAGCCGTGAACCACCACCAGGTCGCCTGCTTCAACGCCTTCAAGAATTTCTACCTGCCCGTAGCGCCGCTCACCTATCACTACGCTGTGCCTTTCAAGGCGCGGGGTAGGGCCACTTTGGTCAATCACCATGACATAGTGTTGGTCGCCACTGGGTTCGAGTGCCGCTTCGGGCAGCACGATGGCATCGCGTACGCGCTGTTGAACGACCACTTCCATCAACATACCCGGCCGAAGGCGCATATCGGGGTTTTCAAGCACGGCTCGCACGTTAACGCTTCGCGAGATAGGGTCAATGCGTGTATCGATACTGGCAATGTCGCCAGTAAAACTATCGTCGGGGTAGGCGGCTGTCGTAGCACTGAGCGGTAGCCCGATTGAAAGGCGGCTTAGAAAGCGTTCAGGAACGCTAAAATCAAGCTTCATCACATCCAGCTTGTCGAGCGTTACCAATTCCATGCCGGGCGTTACCAGTGTGCCGGTACTAAGGCTACGCAACCCCACGCGGCCGCTGAACGGCGCTTTGATTTGGTAGTTGGTAAGCCGCGCTTCGATAACCTGTGTATTGGCTTGCGCTTGGCGAAGCTGTGCTTGAAAGTCTTCCAGGTCCGCCCGAGCGGCCAGGTTGCGTTCCTGTAGCTGGATGGTACGACCAAGCGTGTTACTTCGTTCGTCACTGATGGCTTGAGCTGAGCGCAACTGGGCTTGCTCTTCGGCATCGTCCAGGCGAATCAGTACTTGCCCCTGTTCAACCTGGGCGCCATCCTCAAAATTGATCTCGGCCACAATATCGGTAACCGTCGCAGAAAGCGTAACGCTCTCATCGGCACGCAGGGTGCCCAAGGCTTCCAGTGGGTCAGACCACGTCATTATTTCTGCGCGGCTGCCAATTACAGAAGGTGCAGGCTGCGCTGCGGTTTGCCCTTGGGCGGGGCTTGAGAGTAAAACAAAGAGCAAAACAAGCAAATACGGTCGGGCATACGCGGACATAGGTTTCTCGGTATCAGGCGTGGGGGTAACCCTGGTTAGCACTCTTATATGATGTCATGAAACGTGAAGAAACATTTTCTCTTGGTCTTGAACTGTTAAAATGCGGGTCTTCTCCCCCCAAGAGCAATTCTCTATGGTTTATGATGTCGTGGTTATCGGCGCCGGTGCCGCAGGCCTAATGTGCGCTGCACAGGCTGGCTATGCAGGCCGACGCGTGCTGGTACTCGACCACGCCAACAAGGCAGGTAAGAAGATACTGATGTCCGGCGGTGGCCGCTGCAACTTTACCAATCTTGGCACCACACCTCAGCATTTTTACTCTGAAAATCCGTATTTTTGTATTTCCGCGCTTAAGCGCTATCGGCCGGAACACTTTGTAGAACTGGTTGACCGGCATGGCGTCGAGTACGTGGAAAAAGCCCCTGGACAGCTATTCTGTGCAACGTCGGCTAAAGAGATTGTGCGAGTGCTGTGGACAGAGTGCGAATGGGCGGGCGTGGAAATAGCGCTAAACACCCAGATCAATAAAGTCGCCAGGCAAGGCGACGCCATGCGCCTGATGACATCCATGGGGAGCATTGATGCTGGGATTGTAGTGGTGGCGAGCGGTGGCTTGTCGATTCCCACGATGGGCGCCACCGGGTTTGGTTATGAACTGGCACGCCAGTTTGGCCTGGACGTGTTGCCTACTCGGCCTGGGCTAGTGCCTTTTGCCCTGAGTGATTTCTGGAAGGAGCGCAGTGCTGCGCTTTCCGGACTCAGCTTGCCTGTCGCGGTGAGCTGTGCAGGGCGGCGGTTTGTTGAGCCGATGCTGTTCACGCACCGGGGCTTGTCGGGCCCCTCTATGCTACAGATATCCAGCGTATGGCAACCCGGTTCATCCATAGAAATTGATACATTGCCGGGCGAGGATGCCGCCGCGTCACTGCGTGAGGCGCGTCAAACAACACCCAAACGTCAGCTATCCACCTGGCTGGGAGAGCGCTTTCCCAAACGCTTTGCTCAGGCACTTTTAGAGTGGTACCCAGACTCGAATCAGGCAGCGCCGCTAGCTCAATACAGTAACGATGAAGTAGATCAATGGGCCTATCGGCTTAACCAATGGCAGCTTAAACCAGCGGGCACTGAAGGGTGGCGTACGGCAGAGGTAACCATGGGCGGGGTCAATACAGACGCTATCTCATCGAAATCGTTTGAGGTGAAAGATGTGCCTCAACTGCGCTTTATAGGAGAAGTGCTGGATGTAACCGGTGAGCTTGGAGGGTATAACTTTCAGTGGGCGTGGGCGAGTGGGGTTGCTTGTGGGCAAGCTTGCTAGGCCGCGTGATGCGGCCCGGCAATTAAGTAACAACGTTAGAAAGCAGCTTCAGTTTGCGAAATAGCATATAGCCTGCAAGCGCTTTTCTACCGGCTGCCATTACTCCGCCCGGTCTGCGTACAAATTTGTAGGCGAGCAGACCGCCAGCGGCGTAAAGCGGTAACTTGATGCTGCGCCACTTTTGATCAAGTGGGGAGGCCGAACGCTGTAGATAATCGCTGCATACCAGAATATCAATGCGCTGCTGCTCAAGCTGTGCAAGTAATGCTGCTTTGCGCTCAGCACGGCTTATACGCTCAGAGCGGTTGGGCGGCTTAACGCTCTTGTTGGTTTGCTTCATCGCCTTTCACCTCAAGCAGAGCACGATCAGCCGCTAGTTGTTTAAGCGTTTCTTTTAAAAACGTATGCCGTTTGGCCTGACGAATAGCAATGGCTGCCAATAATAGACTGGCTGCTATTAAGACACCCGCGCTGACACCAATCGCCAGCAGCCTGTAAGAGTCCCAAAAAACCACGATGACTAGCGCGGTAAGCGTTATTACACCCAGCAATAAAAGTAATAAGCTGGCGCCGGTCAAAAGAAACAGGGTGACTAAACGAGCGCGCTCTTCTTCGAGTTCTAAAACCGCCAAACGCAGTCGGGTTTCACTGTTAGCAACCAGTGACCTTACCAAGCGCTTGGCGGCAGAAAATACGCGTTGGGTTGGCCCCAAAGACATTAGCGGCGTCCGAGCAGCATACCTACCAATAGACCGACGGCTGCGCCGATACCGATGCTGGACCACGGGTTTTCGCGTACATAACGATCACAGCAGTCAACTTGATTTGAAAGCGTTTCACGGGTTTCATCATAAATTCGCTCGCCGCGAGCTTCCAGGCGTTCACGAGCATTTTTAAGGCGGCTTTCAGCACGAGCGCGAAGGTCGTGCATTTCGCTGCTGGCATCCTTGGACGTTGCGTTAACCAGTTCTTCTATGGTGTCGCTTAAGTGGCGCAGATCTTCTTTCCACTGGTCAGCGCGGTGCTCAGTATCGAATTGACGCTTAGCCATTTTGTCTTCCTTTGACGAATGAATGAAATAATTAATCTATATCAGCATAGCAGCCGACACATGATAGACAAGGCCATTTTTTACCGGTTCAAACCCGTCGCACTAAACAGGGGATTTAAACTAAAACCAATGCTTAGACGGTTAACACGATCATCGTAGTCAATCATGCTTTCACCATAGCCATAGTAATACTGGATGTGCCCGCGCAGGTTGCCAAACGTAGGCCAGCTGTAGTCAATTTGAGTGCCATAGTTACCTGCGCCCGGGTTGCCTCGAAATAACGCGCTGATTTCATGGTTGTTATTGAGCCGCTTGGCAATATGGATATCGCCATAGCCCATATAACGTTCAATATCAGGATTATCATCATTACTGGCAGACTCAGGAACGCGCCAAAAAGGAGCGAACGTCACTGCCCAATCGCCACGTTGGAATGTGCTTTCCAGGTAGACGCGGTTCCAACTGCGCGAGAGAGGGTCTGAGCGGCCATTCGATTGGTGATTAAATGCAACGCGATTGCGTGTATTTACCCAGCCAAGCGCATCCCAGGCGTTATCGAAGTCGATAAACAGCTCGGGTTCGTAATTGGTTTCTCTAAACGGGGAGGAGGCATCGGTATTGTAAGCCTGCCACCAGCTGCGCTGGGTATAGCCAAAATAGAGATCCCCTGCATCGCCGAAAACATCTTCTACCAGGTTGACTTTAACGCTTAATTGGAACTTGATTTCGTAGCGATCCGCGTCTGAATCAGTGGTGATTTCCCGAAAATTCTCAGCATTCGGTTTTGCGTTATAGCTGACAGGGAACAAATAGTTAAGGCGGTGTGTGGTGATCGAAAAGGGATTGCGTGTTGATTCTTGCTCAAGCAGCCGGCGTTCGATGATATCTTCACGAGCGGAGACTTCGGGTGGTTGCTTTACCGTCACTTTTGCAGGCGTATCGCCAAGTGCTGCTTGGTTATTTAGTTGTTGTTGAAGCTGGTAGAGTTCACTATTGAGCTCACGAATACGCGCTTCAATTTCTTCCTGGGAGTCGGCTAAGGCAGGGCTACTGTACGTTACTGTGCTTAGCAAGGCTATTACGCTTGCATACAGCAGTTTTCGGGTGACCATTTTTCGGGTGACCATTGAAGCGACTCGCAAATAATAAAGGGGAAGGATCAATTATCAGAGTCGTTTCTATACATGCCAAGAGAGTAAGTCAACCTCTTCGTTGCGCAGGTCAATGGAACCCCTGACAATGGCTGGTATTTAATTTTTACCACTATCATTTTTTTCTGAGGGTATATCAACCGTGGTTAGATGTATCTGTAATTATACCTTGAAGGTGCTATTGGCGCTTTATTTGATGACGGTGTGCGTTAGCGTTCAGGGCGCCTTTGACGTTGATCAAGTACCCTCACAAGAGACAATAGCGGCGCGCTTGGCAGCGCTCGATTCAGTAGATGGTGAGCTAACCGCGCAGCAGGTTAGCGAGCAGACCAATTTAAGGGCCGCGCTGGAAATTTACCAACGTTTGGATGCTAATGATGAACGTTTAAAGGTACTTAACCAGCGGGTTGATGAGGCGCCTGAACAGTTGTACCAGTTAGAGCTTGCGTTGGGTGAGGTGGAGGAGAGTTTTCAGCAGTTAACTGCCCAAACATTCGCCGATATGTCGTTGGACGATTTAACGTCACAGCAGGCAGATGCTGTCCTTGAACTGCAGCAGCTGCAAGGGGAATTGACCGATGTGAACTCGCAGTTACTGGCCTCGATTACGTTACCCGAGCGAGCCCAGCAGGCAATCTCCAATGCCCTGCAACGTGCTGAAACGCTACGCCGTGAGTACGACGATCGCGAAGCGCTATTAACGGATAGCCAGCTCTCACTCTCAAAGGATGCGCAGCTCATACAGCTTGGCTTGGCACGTCTCTTGGCGGAACGAGAAGCCGCTTATAACCAACGAGAGTTAAGTGTTAACAGTCGACTGCGTGAACTCGCGCAACAACGGCGCGACCTCTTTTCGTTGCAAATTGATTACCAGGAAAAGCGCTTGGGTTTACTTGAGGGTGCCATTGATCTTCAGCGTACCCTTGAGTCTGAGCAAGTGGCGGCCGAAGCCATCGTGGATAATTCGCTTTTGGCTGAGGGCAACCCTGTCATACGTGATGCCCAGCAAGTTAATCAACGCATAAGCCAGGAGCTGCTGCAGGCAACTGACCGCAGCAACACTATCTTGCGTGAAAATTTTGAGGCGCAGCGTGATCTGGACTATGTACTCCAATTGCAGCGTAGCCTCAATGAACAGATCGATGCCATGCGTGGGAGTCATTTGTTATCACTTATTTTAAATGAGCAGCGCCAATCATTGCCTACGCCAGTTCCGCATCGACATTTGCAGGATGAAATTGCGGATCTTCGATTGAGACAGTTTGATTTAACCCGTCAGAGTGACCAGTTGCGCCACGGCAGACGGTTAGCCATTCAGCGCGTGGAAGAGGCAGGCCTTGAGGCAACCCCAAGTGTGATCGACGCATTGAACCAGATTTATAGAGAGCGCCGTGAGCTGGTAGAGCAGTTGGAGCAATCCTACAGCAGCCTTTTAAGTTCTGCGATTGAGCTACAGCTTAATCAGAAGCAGCTGCTCACCACGACACGTGAGCTACGTACCACCATTTATGAGCAGTTATTTTGGGTCGCTAACAGTCAGCCTGTGGATATTAACTGGCTGCGCCAGTTGCCCAACAACATTCGCCTGGAGTGGCGAGAAGGCGAGTGGCGAGTCATTTTTTCAAACCACTGGCAGGCGCTTTCCTGGAAAATAGTGTTTGGGCTGCCATGGATGCTGCTTGGTCTGTTGCTCATCGGGTTGCGCGCGCGGATAAAAGAGCGCTTGGCGACTATCCATTCTCAGATTGGTCGTTTAAAAAGCGATACTCAGTTACACACACCAAAAGCAGTGCTGTTAAACGCGCTATTGGCTATTCCGGGGCCGTTGATGCTAGCCGGTGTTGGAGTCGGGCTTCGCGAAACAGACGATGTATTAACCCACAGTATTGCGCCTGCGTTAATGCAACTCGCGTTAAGCTGGGGGGTGGTCGCGTGGGGGCGGCGTTTGCTCGCACCTGACGGCGTTGCCGAACGGCACTTTACCTGGCCTGCTCGTTATAACGCCCAGATTCGTAAGCTATTACGTTGGCTGGGGTTTGCGCTGGTGCCGGTGATAGCGATTGCGACAATATCGGGGCAGGTGCAAGCACCTCTAGCCTTGCGTCCTATTGCACTGGGCCTGATGGTCGCGGGGCTGTTAGCCATGAGCTGGTGGCTAACGAAGCTGATTTTGGCACATGTTCCTTTTTTTGGGCTTCGCTTATTCCGTTTGGTGTTGGGACTCGCCATGGCCGCCATCCCGCTCGTATTGGTGGGCTTGATCGTGTGGGGGTATGAATATACCGCACTGCGTTTGGTGGGACGGTTTGCTATCACGCTTTATTTATTGGGGCTGTGGGTGGTTGTTGAGGCGACGGTAGTGCGTAGTTTGGCTGTTGCCGCCAGACGCTTGGCTTACCGACGAGCACTTGCCCGACGTGCTCAAGCGCAGGAGGAAGCTGAAGGGGGGCTGGAGGTGGTGGAAGAGCCGCCGCTGGATATGGAGAAAATCAATACTCAGTCGCTACGCCTCTCCAAGCTGATTTTATTAATCGGCTTCAGCTTACTTTTATATCTTGTCTGGTCGGATCTTTTATCCGTGGTGGGATATCTGGATCACGTTTCCCTGTGGGATTCTGGCGATGAGGATTTGATTGGCAGTGAACTGTCTGTCACGGATGTTATTACCGCGCTGCTGGTGGTCGCGGTCACCTTTATTATGGCGCGCAATCTGCCTGGCCTTTTAGAGGTAATGGTCTTGTCTCGCTTGGCACTAAAGCAGGGCAGTGCCTATGCCATCAGTTCGCTGCTCTCGTATGCGATTGTGGGTACGGGCATGCTGATTGCGTTGGCCACTCTGGGCGTTTCCTGGGACAAGTTACAGTGGCTGGTGGCGGCGCTCAGTGTGGGGCTGGGCTTTGGGTTACAGGAAATCTTTGCCAACTTCATTTCAGGTTTGATTATCCTGTTCGAGCGGCCTATCCGCATTGGGGATACGATTACGCTGGGTAACTTGCACGGGACCGTGAACCGCATAAGGATACGAGCGACAACCGTTACTGACTTCGATCGCAAAGAAATTATTATTCCCAATAAAACCTTTGTGACGGATCAGCTTATTAACTGGTCTCTTTCAGATAACGTGACCAGGGTCGTGCTGACGTATGGCGTTGCGCATAACTCGGACCTGGCCAAAGTGCATCAGCTTTTACGCCAGGCGGCAGATGAAAACGAGCGGGTGTTGATTGACCCGGAGCCTCAGGTGTTCTGTTTGAGCTATGGCAACCATAGCTTCAATTTTGAGCTGCGCATTTTTGTTGATGACATCAAGGAGCGCTTGCCTGCGACGGATGAAATCAATTGTCGGGTAAATGAGCTGTTTCAAAAAGCAGGTGTTCGTGTGGCGTTTGAGCAGATGGATGTATGGCTGCACCGTGACCGGGGGGAGTCGGTCAAAGTGCAGTCAATTAATAAGTTACCGCCGTCTACGCACAGTTAGACGTATGTCAGGGGGCAGGCTTAAGGGCATGAAGAAGAAACTCCCGATTACCGTCTCCTCCGGTAATCGGGCTCTCCTGCCAGTGCTGCACCGCTAACCCACAAGTGTCACAGGCCTTGCGAATCTTTTCTTCCACCGTGTGGTAGTCAGCCGTGCGTCGAACGATGCCCCGCTTATCCAGCGCTCCAGGGGTGAGTTCAAACTGAGGTTTAACCAACGAAATTAGCTCTCCTCCTGTTGGCAGCAGTGCGGCGATCTCCGGCAAAATCAGCGTCTGAGAAATAAAGGAGACGTCCATCACTGCAGTATCAATAGGAGTCGCGGTAATCGCTTCTTGCAGTGCTACGGATGAACTCATGTGCCTGGCGTTAAGGCCTTCGAGGCACGTAACACGCGGGTGGGTACGTAGCGATTCCGCGAGCTGGCTATGGCCAACTTCTACGCCAATCACGTGGCGTGCGCCAAAGTGCAACGCGCAATCGGTAAAGCCCCCCGTGGACTGTCCTACATCCAAAATGACATGGTCATCCAAGCGCTTATTTAAAACCGTTAATACGCTTTCAAGTTTTAAACCGGCGCGAGAGACATAACGCTCCTCAGGGTCGTCGTCGACCAATAGCGGTGTATCCTCAGGCCACTTTTCAGAGGGTTTGGTAAGCACGCGCGAAGGCGCCTCTAAACGCACACGCCCATGGCGAATAAGCCGCTGGGCACGTGTACGCGAACTGGCTAACCCTTGGCTGACCAGTAGTTGATCGAGTCTTAACATTGATGACATGGTTAATTAAACGCGTGGCTATAACGGGTTAAGTGGCGAGTGAGACCCTTCAAGGGCCTGTAACTCGGTATCTGGCAAGCGAGAGGCTCCCCAACTGCGATATAAAGACTGTTTGACGCTATCAAGCTCGTCATCCGTTACCTGCGGTGCTCACAATAGCGCCATTATGAGGCGTCACAATGACTCCTTGTCCCGGTGATCACGGGGATTATACATAGAAGTCGAGGTCTTCCTGTCGTTTTAGAAGGTCACGCAGGGTATGGGCATCATCGCCTTTAAAATAAATCAGCCCCAGTGGGTGCCAAAGGCGGTGCGGATAACGGGTGCCCCAGGCGGCCTGCTTTATCGTGGGTCTCTTCTTTTGCATGACCGTTACTCCTGTAGGGTGAGAGTATTCCCGTTCGCTCTCTTCACCCTACACGACGCCCGCTATATCGGCTAATGAGTAGATCGTAGAGTGGGCAGTTAGCGTTTATTAACGCATTGAGTCAGGTCAGCTAAGGCTCTGCTGATAGGGTTATGGTACGCTAGGCCGGAAAATTTTATGTTCATAGGGCAAGAGGGATAGGCCAAAATGGCGGCCAAGCCGATTTATCGAGTAGTGGTTCACCAACAGGGTGAAATTTGGGATTTATACGTTCGAGAAATATTTCAAAGCGAACTCTGGGGCTTTATTGAAGTCGAGGAGTTTGTCTTTGACGACGCGTCACGGGTAGTTGTTGATCCTGCAACTGAAAAATTGCAGCGAACCTTCGAGGGTGTCAAACGTAGCTACCTGCCTCTTAATGCGATTGTGCGTATTGATGAGGTGGAGCGTGAAGGCCCTTTGAAGGCAGTAAAAAGCGATGCCCGCGTTGCTGAGTTTCCTCGTCCCTTCCCCCTACCACCACGTAGCGAAGGATAAGCGCTCAAGACAGGCGCGACGCTGTAAGCGCTGGTGGCCTCGTCCGCTATGCAGCGTTTTTTTTAATCAGGACATGACGTTATGCAAGCAGATAAATTTCGTTTCTCTTATATCGCGGCCGGTGTTTTATTAAGTGTGGCCAGCGCACAAGCAATGGCACAAACCGACGGTCAAGCGTGGGTGAGCGATGAGTTGAGCACTTACGTGCGCAGCGGGCCTACGGATGGATACCGCATTATTGGCACGTTAAATGCCGGTGAGCAGGTAGAGGTACTGGAAGAGAGCGGTGATTACACCCGGGTGCGTGGCCAAAGCGGCGACACCGTGTGGGTATTGACGAACGAAATCCAGGAAACGCCTAGTGCTCGCGAGCAGTTGCCGGTGCTCCAGGCCCGGGTCGATGAGCTCACCGCAGAGCTTGATGGTATTAACGATACCTGGGAGCAGCGCACCTCCTCGATGACAGAGACGCTTGAACTGCGCGAGCAGCGCATTGCTGACCTTGAAACGCGCAATAACGAGCTTGATAACGAGGCCGAGCAGTCGCGCCAGCAGGTACGCGCGCTTCAGGCTCGGTTGGATACCCAGGAAGAAGACCTGTTAATGCGCTACTTCATGTATGGCGGCGGTGTGGCGGGTGCCGGGCTGTTAGTGGGGCTTATCGTTCCGCACTTGCCGCGTCGGCGTAAAAAGCGTGATCGCTGGTTCTAGGTTCCGGGTTTTAAGCTCCAGGTTTTAAGTTCCAGGTTTTAAGTTCCAGGTTCTCAGCATCAGGACCCGTTTTTTAGGTTCTGGATTCAAGGGTAAAAGGGCGTCTAATGAGCACTTCCTGGCGGCAGCGCTGGCAAGAAGGTCGGATTGGTTTTCATCTGTCTCAGCCGCATCCAGCGCTGCTTGAGTACTGGCCCACATTGGGCGTTGAGCAGGGTACTAAAGTGCTGGTGCCCTTGTGTGGTAAAAGCCTGGACATGCGTTGGCTGGCTGATGCGGGGCATCCGGTGCTAGGCATTGAGTTGGCGCCTGAGGCAATAGCGCAATTCCTGGCCCAACGCCAGACGCCTGTATCGCGCTATACCCAAGCAGGGTTTGAAATATCACGTCAAGGTAGTGTGGAACTCTGGTGTGGGGATTTTTTTCATTTGCACATACGCCAAGCTGCCGAAGTAGGCGCGTTTTATGATCGTGCAGCACTGATTGCGTTACCGCCTGCCACGCGCGAGCGCTATGCCTTCCACTTGGCCCAGCTGGTTCCGCCCGGAGCCGCTGGGCTGTTGGTGAGCATAACGCACGAGGATGAGGGTGCGGGCCCACCGTATAGCGTGCCTGACCAGGAAGTGACTCAACTGTTCACACCCAATTTTCGCGTCACGCTGCTTGAGCAAGGAAGCCCCGATGAACGGGGCCGAACGGAGTCTGTCTGGTCATTAGAGCGGCGCGGACCACACAAATAGCGCGTACCAGCGCGCTCAATGTATATCAGCGGGCGAGTAGCTGACCAAGCTCTGGGTCGTTGAAGGCCCGGTTAAGGCCGTCGCTGAGCAGGTCATTCAGCATACGTGTATTAGCATCTTCACCCGGCCTAACGGCATAGCCTTGTGTGCGGCGCGAGGTGTAGGTGCCGGTATACGTGGTGCCTTTATTCTGGGCGATGGCCCGGAAAACGCCCTCAATACGCGCCTCGTCTACCAAAGGCTGACCGCTGTCGCCACGCCCATACTGTAGGCTAACAAGCTCCAGGGTAAGGGTAGGTCGGCCTTGGGCCTGCTCGGTGGTGGGGTTAAAGCCCATATCGTGAACCGCGCGCTCGGCTTCTGCTTGCAGTTGGGGAATCAGTTCATGGCTGCTAACGGTAATCTGAGCCGTTGACATGCTGCCGCCAGCCCTTGTACCAATAACCTCGCTTTCTCGAGCATCAACGGCGACGACCGTGACGTGTTGGCCTGACCCGGCTTTCGGCACGTTCGTACTACGCTCCGGGCTAAGCTGAAGGTATTGAGGACCTGAGCAGCCTGCTAACCAGAGGCCTGCCAGCAGCACTCCTGAAAGACGTAAAAAATGGCGCCGAAGCATATTTTATTCCCCGCAGTAACGGTTTGTTCCAATAACTGGTTCTAATAACCTGTTTCAGATAGTTTGTTTCAAAGCGCTTGTTTCAAAGAGCTCTCTGAATAACTATGCCGCTGTTATGCGCAAAACGCCAGCAGGATCAAGGGTGGGCGCTGTTGGCTAGTTAAGCGGCTCGTGCCTGTTTTGCTGAGTCCGTTACCCCGTCTTTAAACCGGTGCCACTGGCGCGGGTGGGCATAAAGGCGTTGCCCGCGCTTCATCGCTAAACGTTCAAAATCCGCATGGCGTACGGTCGCAAGCCATGGCTTCTCTAGCCAGTCGGCTTCCAGCTCAACACGCACTTCGGCACCTACGGGGGAGATCGCCGTTATCACTACCGGTAGATGGCAGGTGTCGCTGGGCTGTTCTGCCAGGCGTACCTCGTGAGGGCGCAAAAGCAGTTCTTCGCTACCTTCGGGTAGGTCAACGTGCAAATAGGCATCGCCGCAGGTCAAAATGCCGTTACGAACGCTGCCTTCCAAGTGGTTGACGTCACCCAGAAACTCGAAGACAAAGCGATTTTTTGGCGAATGATAGAGTGTGTCCGGAGCATCAATTTGCTCAATGCGCCCATTGCTCATCACCACGACCCGGTCGGAAAGCTCCAGCGCTTCTTCCTGGTCATGGGTAACAAAAACGCTGGTAAAGTTCAGCTCGCTATGTAGGCGACGAAGCCAGCGGCGTAAGTCCTGGCGTACCTTGGCATCCAGCGCGCCAAACGGCTCATCAAGTAGCAGTACGTCGGGTTTTACCGCTAACGCACGGGCGAGAGAAACACGCTGCTGTTGGCCGCCTGAAAGCTGGGCGGGGTAACGCTTGGCCAGGTGTTCAAGTTGAACCATTTCAAGCAGGCGAAACACGCGTGCGCGAATTTCACCGCTGGAAGGGCGCTCTTTTTTGGCCATCACCGTCAAGCCAAACGCGACGTTATCGTAAACGCTCATATGACGAAACAGCGCATAGTGCTGAAATACGAAGCCGATACGCCGGTCGCGCACATGCACATTTGTGACATCGCGTTCGCCGAACATGATCCTGGCCGACTGGGTAGCGTGGTCAGCACTTTCAAGGCCAGCAATAATCCGCAAAAGCGTGGTCTTGCCCGACCCCGAGGGCCCCAGAAGGCCGACTAATTCGCCCTCATGGATATCCAGATTGACAGGTTCAAGGGCCTGCGTGTTGCCAAAGTGTTTTGCAATATTTTCTAAGCGAATGCTCATAAGAGCGCCTCCCGGCGCGATGCGCGCCATTCCAGGCTAGCCTTGGCCGCCAGGGTAAGCAGGGCAATCAGTGCTAACAGTGCCGCGCATGCAAATGCACCAACCGCATTGTAGTCCTGGTAAAGCTGTTCAAGGTGAAGAGGAAGTGTATTGGTTTGACCACGTATCGCGCCCGAGACCACCGATACCGCGCCAAATTCACCGACGGCGCGGGCGTTGGTTAAAATAATCCCGTAAAGCAGTGCCCAGCGGATATTCGGCAGTGTGACTCGCCAAAAGGTGACCCACCCTTTGGCCCCTAGCGTGGCGGCTGCCTCTTCCTCACGCGAGCCCTGCGCCTGCATCAGCGGAATCAGCTCGCGGGCAACGAAGGGGCAGGTAACAAACACGGTCACCATCAAAATTCCAGACCAGGCAAACATCAGCTGAATATCATGGCCATCCAGCCAACTGCCGATCCACCCATTGCGGCCGTAAAGCAGCAGGTAAATAAGCCCGGCAACAACAGGGGAAACGGCAAAGGGGATATCAATCAAGGTTTGCAGAATGCGTCGACCTGGAAAGCTAAACCGCGTAACAAGCCACGCCAGGGCCACGCCAAACACCAGGCAAATAGGAATGGTGAGCAGGGCGATGACCAGCGTTAGACCAATCGCATGCAGGGTAAAATAATTACTTACATTGACCCAGAAAGTCGCAATGCCCTGAGAAAAGGCCTGAGCGAAAATGGCGACAAGCGGCAGCAATAAAAACAGCGCCGAAAGGATTAACGCCGCGCCAATTAGCAGGCGCTTGACGCCCGGTGCATCACCAATTCTACGCATTATCCCTTACCTCCATGCAGGCGGCGGACAAAACGGCCTTGCCAAATGTTGATGGCAAGCAGCAGCGCGAGCGAAACAAACAGCACCACGGAGGCCACTGCGGAGGCGCCTGCGTAGTCATACTCCTGCAGCTTGACGAAGATCATTAACGCGGTAATTTCCGTTTCGTAGGGCATATTGCCTGCGATAAAGATAATCGCGCCAAATTCGCCAAGCGAGCGCACAAACGCAAGACCTGTTCCTGTCACCAGAGCGGGCCATAAGTGCGGCATGATCACCCGGCGAAAGGCCACCCAGTCGGTCGCGCCCAGTGACATGGCGGCTTCGTCAACCTCAGCGGGTAAGTCTTCCAGTACGGGCTGCACGGTGCGTACCACAAACGGGATACTGGTAAATGCCATCGCCAGCGCGATACCGACCCAGGTGTAGGCCACTTGAAGGCCCAAAGGCTCAAGCAGGCGCCCCATCCAGCCACTGCTGGCATAGAGAGTGGCCAACGTAATGCCCGCCACCGCGGTGGGGAGAGCAAACGGCAGGTCCATTAAAGCATCCAGCAGTCGCTTGCCGGGAAACTCGTAGCGCACCAATACCCAAGCGAGTAGCAGACCGAAGACCGCATTAATTAATGCCGCCACCGCCGCTGCGCCCATGGTGACCATATAGCTTGCGACCACTCGGCCTTCGGTAATAATTGACCAGTATTGGGCAAGGCTTAGCTCGGCAAGCTGCCCGAAAAGCCCAGTGATAGGTAGTACCAGCACCAGCGAGATAAACAGCACGCTGATGCCCATTGAAAGGCCAAAACCCGGCAGCACTCGCGTGCTGCCGGTTAGTCGTAAAGCGTGTTGATTCATAATGTTTTGATAACGACTGATGTCCTATTAACGGCGCTGTAGTTGATCGAGCAGCGCGCCACCCTCGAAGTGCGTTTCCATTACTTCGTCCCAGCTACCAAATACGTCTTCTACGCTGAACAGCTCAGTTTCCGGGAAGTGGTCGGAAAACTCTTCAACCACGGTTTCGTTATGTACGCGATAGTTAAAGTTCGCCAGCTGTCGCTGGGCATCTTCAGTGTAGAGATACTCAAGGTATCCCTGCGCTAAATCGGTGTTGCCGTTGCGCTCAGCATTTTCAGTAACGACCGCGACGGGGAATTCGGCTAAAACGCTCATGGGCGGAACGACCACTTCGTAGTCGTCGCTGCCATACTCCTGGCGAATGTTATTCACTTCGGATTCAAAACTGATCAGCACATCACCGATACCGCGCTCTATAAAGCTGGTGGTCGCGCCGCGGCCACCAGTGTCAAAAACGGCTACATTGCCCAAGAACGTGCGCATAAAGTCTTGGATCTGCTCTTCATCACCGTCAAATTCCTTGTCGGCGAATCCCCATGCCGCTAAATAGGTGTAGCGCGCATTACCGGATGTTTTAGGGTTAGGGAAGACGACTTGAACATCTTCTTTTACGAGGTCATCCCAGTTTTCAATGCCTTTGGGATTGTCCTTGCGGACCAGAAAGGCCGTCGTGGAGTAGTAAGGCGATGCATTGTTATCCAACGCGCTCTGCCAATCCTCATTCGCCAAGCCAGCATCCGCCAGTACCTGAACGTCGGTTACCTGGTTAAATGTGACGACGTCTGCTCGCAGACCCTGCAGGATGGCACGCGCCTGAGCAGAAGAGCCGCCGTGGGACTGGTTAACGCTGATTTGTTCGTCATTCTGTTCTTGCCACCAAGCGATAAACTCAGGGTTGATCGCGCTAAATAGCTCGCGCCCGATATCGTAGGAGGAGTTAAGCATTTCGCGCTCTTGCGCCATGGCAGGGCTAGCGATGCTAGCGCCTAGTGTAATGGCAAGCAGGCTGCGACGGAAAAAGAGTGGCAGAGACATGGCAAGCTCCTTCTTAAAGCGGTAAACGATATGGATCGTAATTGGCATAAGATTAAACCTGACATTGTGGAATTACAATTGCGATTGTTATTCTTTTTGGAAATAACGGTGTGCCTGATTGATAAAGGGGGCAGACACATGGTTGGAAATGATTAACTGCAATGGGTAGCCAAAACCGCGCCGTTTTTTCAATTGCTCTGTTAAAATGCCCGTTTTCCAGGGGCATCACCAGGTTGTCGCTGCGCCACCTGGTGATCCCTCATTTCAATGGCTAGTCAGGAGTGCCCATGACCGCTGCGCATGATTTTTTAATTGCCCCTTCTATTCTCTCCGCTGATTTTGCACGCCTAGGGGAGGAGGTGGATAACGTGCTGGCCGCGGGCGCTGATATTGTCCACTTTGATGTAATGGACAACCATTACGTACCGAACCTGACGATTGGTCCGATGGTATGTAAAGCATTGCGACATCATGGTGTGGCGGCGCCTATTGATGTCCATTTGATGGTGAAGCCGGTTGATCGCATGATTAGCGATTTTATTGAGGCAGGGGCCAGCTATATTACGTTTCACCCGGAGGCGTCTGAGCATGTCGACCGCTCGCTTCAGTTGATTCGTGATGGTGGTTGCAAGGCAGGGCTGGTATTTAATCCGGCAACGCCGCTCTCTTATCTTGACTATGTGATGGATAAGGTCGATATGGTGCTTCTAATGAGCGTTAACCCAGGGTTTGGTGGCCAGTCGTTTATTCCTGGCACACTGGATAAACTGCGCGAGGCGCGTGCTCGTATTGATGCATCCGGTAAAGCGATTCGTTTGGAAATTGATGGCGGCGTAAAAGCCGACAATATTGCCGAGATCGCAGCGGCAGGGGCGGATACCTTTGTGGCGGGCTCCGCTATTTTTAACGCGCACCAGGCCAGCGACCCACACGGCTATGACTCGGTTATCAAGAAAATGCGTGCGGCGCTGGCCAAGGTTTAAGACGTTTAATGTAGCTTCATGCGAGGCCTGAGGTAGCGGTTAATCTTATCGACTAGCCACGTAAGCCCGGTTTTCGGGACGCCATGGATCGACACTTGATGCATGCGATAAAGCGATGCGTAGCACTGGCGAGCAAACCAGCCTTCTAAAAAGAGGCCGCGCGATGCGGAGCTGCGCATCAGATTACCCACCGCGTCGTAGCGTGCCAGCGAAACAAGCGAGCCGTGGTCGCGGTAGTGAAATTCGTTAAGTGCTTTGCCTTCCAGCAAGTGGTTGATATTTTTGGCTAGCAGTTTCGCCTGCTGATGAGCCGCTTGAGCGCGAGGAGGTACGGTGCCATCTTCACCCTGCGGGCAGCTGGCGCAATCACCCAAGGCAAAAATGCTGGGGTCATCAACACTCTGCAGTGTCTTTTCAACGTTAATCTGATTTTTCTTGTTGGTTGAAAGCCCCAGTTTGGTTAAAAACTCGGGGGCTTTAATGCCTGCCGCCCATACGTTTAGGTCGGTTTCAATGGTATCGCCGTCGGCTGTAACGAGTTGGTTGGCGTGGGCTTCTTTAATCGCCGTGCCGATATGCACCGTTACGCCCATTGTCTCCAGTTCTTGTTGCACTGTCTGGCTAATGCGTTCGGAAAGGCCAGGCAGTAGTCGAGGTGCCGCTTCAAGGATATGCACGCTAATTTGCTGATGGTCCAGTGCGGTTACCCCGTAAGCGTTAAGTAAGCGCGAAGCGTCGAAAAGCTCGGCAGCAAGCTCAACCCCTGTGGCGCCTCCGCCCACAATGCCGATGGTCAGCACGGTATGCTGACGTAATGAGGGGTCGGTATAGCGCAAAAACGTATTGATCATCTCTCGTTGAAACAGCTTGGCCTGCTGGGGGGAGTCGATGAAGTGGCAGTGCTCGGCCACCCCTTGAGTGCCAAAGTCGTTGGAAACGCTGCCCAAGGCAAGCACCAGGAAGTCGTATTTTAGCGTGCGCTCGGGGAGCACTTCATTGCCGTCTTCATCATAAATAGGCGATAAGTGTAGTACTTTCTGTTCGCGATCCAGGCCATGCAGTGAGCCGCGTTGGTAGCGGTAGAAATGCGCAGATGAATGCCCGCGATAATCCACCTCATCCATGCTGGAGTTTAAAACCCCCGTCGCTAACTCATGAAGCAGCGGTTTCCATACATGGGTTGCATTGCGGTCAAGCAATACAATTTCAGCGCGCTTGCGTTTTCCTAACGTATGCCCTAGCCGAGTCGCAAGCGCTAAACCGCCTGCGCCGCCACCGACAATAACAATCCTGGGTATGGCCATTGGTTTCTCCTTGGCTAATCTGGCTTTAGCATAGAAGCTTCTCTCTCTTCTGACTAATGCGCTAGCGCCATGGACGCAGTAAGATGCTGAGCAATTTGGCAGGTTAAGACATTGAAAATGGTAGGCGTGTCATTGCCAATGCCTACATAAGTCAGCGTTAAGGGAGCAGGGCAGTGCACTCAATACTCACGGGAAAACGATTAGTCGCGTTCGATTTAGACGGCACGCTGGTTGATTCCGTACCTGACTTGGCCGTTGCAGTGCAGAAAACGTTAGGCGAGCTTAATTTGCCCACACCTGATGGTGTTCAGGTGCGCGACTGGGTGGGCAATGGTGCGCCGATCCTGGTGGAGCGTGCACTTACCTGGGCGTTGGGCCGGTCTCCTGAGGAGGTGCTTCAAGCGCGCGCCTTTGATGCTTTTATGGCGTATTACGGTGCGGCACCGAATGCGTTAACGACGCTCTATCCCGGTGTAAAAACAGCACTCGAAGCGCTGCATGGCGCGGGCTTTACGCTGGTGCTCATCACCAATAAGCCAGAGCGGTTTATTGTGCCCATTCTTGATCACTTCGGGATTCGTCAATGGTTTACGCTATGGGTAGGAGGAGACACCTTGGCGGAGAAGAAGCCTTCCCCCTTACCCCTTTTACATGCCGCGCAGGCGTGCCAGTTTTTGCCAAGTGAGTGCCTCATGGTCGGCGATTCTCGTCATGATATTGCCGCGGGCAAGGCAGCCGGGTTTGCCACCCTCGCACTGCCTTATGGCTATAACCATGGCGATCCTATTGAACTCAGCCAGCCTGATTGTGTGATGGCGTCGCTGCTGGCGCTTGTCACTTAAGATTGACTGACTGACTGGCTGCAAAAAGGCTATTCCGGGCGAGCGCCACCTAATGCACCATGAATAAGCTCGGCGTTATAGTGCAGCATGGCGGGGTAGTCATCGGCTTGATCGTCTTGTGAGCTAAATGAGTCAACATAGAGTGGGCCAGCCAGTGAGATGCCGGTGGCGCGTGACAACGCATCCATGTGGATACAGGGAACAGTGCTTTCATAAAATAGTGCCGGGGGGCGTGTTTTGGCCAAGCGTTCGTTCATCTCGGCCATTGCCCGGGCGTTACCCTGTGTTTCGTTATTCAGCCCCCAAATAGCGTCGTACTCAAAACCATAGGCGTGCGCAAAGTACCTAAATCCGGCCTCGCTGGTCACCAGGGAGCGGTTCGTTTTGGGGATACCTTCCAGGCGCTCGTTGATGGCCTGGTCTAACGTATCCAGCGCGCGATAGGTGTCCTCCGCACGGGCATAAAACGCCCCCGCTTTTTCGGGGTAGTGCTCGGCCAGCGTTTCAGCAATCACCTTGATGTAGGCGGCCGCACCTTTCGGATCCATCCACATATGCGGGTCATTTGTGCCTTGATACTGCCCTGTAATAATAGGGAGCGGCGCAAAGTCAGCGTTTTCAGCCACGGCCTTTAGGGTAAGCGAATCATTTGCGATGGCCTCTACATGGCGTAGCCAAGGCTCTAGCCCAAAGCCGTTATAAAACATGATGTCGGCTTCTTCGATGGACAGCACATTGGGCGGCGTCAGTTCCCACGTATGGACATCCTCACCGGGGGGAACGATAACGTTTACGTCAATATCTTCGCCGGCAATGCGCTTGACCAGGTCTTCAAGTATGGAAAAAGAAGCGATAACGTTGAGTGTCGAAGCGCCTGCTAGCGGTGACACACTTACCAAAATTCCTAGCAAGAGCGTGCTTACCCAGCTCACTTGCTTTTGCATTTCACGCTCCCACTCGTTTGAAGGCTCAAGATAATAAAGACTGCTACGCTCTGTGGCTAGTTCCTCCCGGCTAAAAAAAATGGATATAAGTTGTTGTTCTTTTTGGCGTATGCATTGTGCAAACGCAATGTCGCTAGCGGTGCGGCTGTCTTTAGATAACTAACGTTAAAAATAGAGCGCTGGCCAGTGTTACTTGACCATTACAACCGTTTTCGCGCTGTAATAGCAAAATATAGCCTTAACGGCGAAAGTTGCTAACAGTAGCACTTGGGAAGGCTCACTCAGGCCGATAACACCTCTGTTGTCTCCTACGCTACTCGCCAGGAAGCCGAGAGCGAGGCAAAGCGCCTCAATGAAAACTCACTTGGTTAACGGTTGAGGAAATATCGTTTCGTACCCTAACAGAAAGCCCAAAGGCTTGCTGTTAGGGGCTTGTTGTATAAAGTTATACCGTGCCTGGTATTACTTCTTTTTTTTCATAAAGGGGAGAACCCTGGCCGTGGCGTCAGCGAGTTGCTGATCAAGCGGCGTATGGTCCAGGCTGATAGCGGCTCTCGCAGCGGTATAGGTGCCCTTGTACTGCTTGGCGATCTCGCTATCGGTCATGTGGTCGGGTAGCTGTTCATTTTCTCGAATAACGTCAATGATGGCCTTATCCATGGCGCGCTCCTTTTGATCGCACTTCTGTTGAACATGCTGTCGAGCATATTGTTCAGCGTACTTTTCAGCATGCTTTCCTGCATATTTTCCAGCATAGCCCAGTGCGACGAAAACGTAACTGCGCGCAACTGTCGTGGCGATTAACCTCGTCTGGCGATACAATCCAGCACACTTACGTAAAATCGCTAGCAATGGCATACCTGGCTAATAGTCTGGGTAACGATACGCTGATTGCCATGCAATAATTAAGGTAATCAATAGGCTATGCCGAAAAAAGTCTTGATGTTGGACAATTACGACAGTTTCACTTTTAACATTGTCCAATACTTGAATGAATTGGGTGCAGAGGTGGTAACGCATCGAAACGATGCCATTACCCTTGAACAGATTGAAGCCCTGGCGCCTACGCATCTGGTTATTTCCCCGGGGCCATGCACGCCCAACGAATCGGGGATTTCAATAGCCGCTATTCGTCACTTTGCCGGTAAACTGCCTATATTGGGTGTTTGTTTGGGGCATCAGGCGATTGGTCAGGTATACGGTGCTCGGGTGGTCCGTGCGCCCCAGGTGATGCATGGTAAAACATCGGCTGTTTTACATACCCATCAGGGCGTTTTTGACGGGTTGGATAACCCCCTCGAAGTAACCCGTTATCACTCGTTAGTGGTGGAAAGGGAAACGCTCCCCAACTGCCTGGAAATAACGGCCTGGACAATAGACAATGACGTGACGCCTGGTTTGATCATGGGACTGCGCCATAGCACACTGGATGTAGAAGGGGTGCAATTTCACCCTGAATCAATACTGACTCGCCAAGGCCATGAGCTATTGGCAAATTTTTTAAAACGTGGCTGATTGCCTGGTTCACACGCTTTAGAGGCTCCTCTGTTCATGCAAATGCGAGATGCAATTAATGCGGTGATACACCGTGAAGACCTCCCTTTTGACGTTATGCATGCCCTGATGCGCCAGATAATGACGGGTGAAGCGTCCGATGCTCAAGTAGGCGGCTTATTGGTCGGGCTTGCCATGAAAGGGGAGAGCGCGGTGGAAATTAGCGCTGCCGCCCAGGTCATGCGCGATTTAATGCGCCGTGTTGAGCTAAACGCTGAAAATGTCGTGGATATCGTGGGTACCGGCGGCGATGGCGCTAATCTATTTAACGTATCCACCGCGTCCAGCTTTGTGGCTGCAGCGGCGGGTGCGCATGTCGCAAAGCACGGTAATCGCAGCGTATCGTCGTCTTCCGGCAGCGCCGATCTTTTTGATATTGCCGGTATTTACCTTGACCTTAAGCCTCAGCAGGTCGCCCGTTGTATTGAGCAGGTGGGGGTTGGCTTTATGTTTGCGCCGAATCACCACCCGGCGATGCGTTATGCCATTGGCCCGCGCCGTGAGATGGGCGTGCGCACGCTCTTCAATATTCTGGGCCCGCTGACTAACCCTGCTGGGGCGCCCAACCAGGTGGTCGGTGTGTACTCGCCAGAACTGGTGCCGCTGATGGCCGAAGTGCTTAAAAAGCTGGGCAGCCGCCATGTCATGGTGGTCCATTCAGAAGATGGTTTGGACGAAATATCGCTGGCAGCTTCTACGCAAGTGGCTGAGCTTAAAGAGGGTGAAATTACTCAGTACACGGTTTCCCCTGAAGAGTTTGGCATCGAGCGCCAGAGCCTGGCAACGCTGAAGGCCGCTAACGCAGAAGATAGCCTGCGGTTGGTAAAGGCGGCATTGAGCGGTGAAGGCCCCGCATCCGACATGGTGGCCTTGAACGCAGGTGCCGCCCTTTACTGTGCGGGTGTGGCTGACAGCCTGAAAGAGGGCGTTCTGATCGCTCAGGACGCTCAGGGGTCTAAACTGCCGCTTGAGAAGCTCAGAGAGCTTTCACACTTCACCAGCGTTTTCAAAGAGTAAGTGACCGCTATGAACCAACAGGCAACACCCACTATTTTGACGCGAATTCTTGCCCGCAAGGATGAGGAAGTCGCCGAGCGCCAGCAGGCGGTATCCGAGACGGATTTGCTCGCGCTTGCCAAGCAGCAGAGTGCTCCGCGCGGGTTCATCAACGCGCTTAATCAGCGTATTGCGGTCGGTGACCCGGCGATTATTGCAGAAGTTAAAAAGGCGTCGCCCTCCAAAGGCGTCATTCGAGAAGAGTTTCATCCGGCGGATATCGCCAAAAGCTACGCTCAAGGTGGTGCAGCCTGCTTGTCCGTACTGACTGATGCGGACTTTTTCCAGGGGCATGAAGACTATTTGATCGTCTCGCGGGACGTCTGCGAGCTGCCGGTTATCCGCAAAGACTTTATTACCCACGGTTACCAGGTGTCAGAAGCGCGCGCCATTGGAGCCGACTGTATTTTGCTGATTGTCGCCGCACTGGATGATGCCAGGCTGCTTGACTTGCACCAGCAGGCCAATCAACTGGGAATGGATGTGTTGGTGGAAGTCCATGATGCCGATGAGCTAACGCGTGCGCTTAAGCTTGATTTGGCGTTGGTAGGCATTAACAACCGTAACCTGCACACGTTCGATACCAGCCTCAACACGACGCTGGATTTACTGGCGCATATTCCTGAAAACGTAACCGTTATTACTGAGTCGGGTATCCATACTCAGGCGGATGTTCAGTTAATGCGGGATCACCACGTTAATGGGTTTTTGGTTGGGGAGGCTTTTATGCGCCAAGCCGACCCTGGCCTGGCGCTTAAAAAGCTATTCTTCTAAGCCTTGTTAATCACTGGGGTGTTCGCCCGCGCTGCGTAAGGCATAAAGCAGGGCTTGCAGCGGGTGGTGAAGCGTTTGTTCTGAAAAACGCTTCACTTGGCTGCGGCACGAATACCCCGTGGCCAGCAGCCTGTCAGTGTTTTCCACTGCCTCAACCTGGGGCTGCCAGGATTGGGCGTAAATCGTTTTGGACGTTTCGGCGTTGCGCGTTTCATGGCCGTAGGTACCGGACATTCCACAGCAGCCGGTATTGACCAACTCCAACGGCAGGCCAAATGCGGCAAATACTTGCTGCCACGCCTTCGGGCTTCCGGGCGCGTTGGTTTTTTCGGTGCAGTGCGAAAGCAGCTTAAAGCCAAGGGCATTGGGCGCTAGCTGTCGGGGTGCCAGGGTGGGCAGCCGGATAGCCAGCCACTCCTGTAGCATCAATACCTCGGGCACGGCGTCGGGTCCCAGCGCTTTTACGTACTCCTGGCGGTAGGTCAGCGTCATCGCCGGGTCGATCCCCACCATGGGCACCTCAAACTCGCGCAACGCCCGCAGGCGCTTGGCCTGCTTTTCGGCCGTACGCTCAAACGCGCCCAAAAAGCCCTGGACGTGTAGCGGTTTGCCGTTGGCGCTATAGGGCATCACCAACACGCGCAAGTTGAGCCGTGAGAGCAGTTCGACCACGTCCATGACCAGTTTGGCTTCAAAATGGGTGGTGAACGCATCCTGAACCACAATCACACTATTGGCGCGCTGCTGGTCGGTGAGCAGAGCAAGCGAGGTGGGCGTGGCTTCCGCTACGCCCCAGGCACGTAGCTGCTTTTTCACGCTGGCGCGGGAGAGCAATGGCGAGTCGCTCATGCCCACACTGCGGCGCATCAGCGTTTCCACCCAGTGCTGGCCCATCACGGCGTTATACAGCGGCGCTGCCCGGGCAAGCGTGGGCAGCATGAACTCTGTGCTGCCTATCACGTAGTCGCGCAGGGGGCGTAAATAGCGCCCGTGATAGACCTCTAAAAACTGCGAACGGAACTGCGGCACGTTGACCTTGATGGGGCATTGCCCCGCGCAGGACTTGCATGCCAGGCAGCCGGCCATGGCGTCGTAGACCTGATGAGAGTAGTCGTGGTGCTGCTGGCGGCTGAACGTATTCGCCAGGCGTTTCGGGAAGTGTTTAACAAAGCCCCATCGGCCTTCTGCTTTTTTCTTGCGCGACTCTTCCACCACGTCGATGCCCGCCTGGGACTGCAGGCGCAGCCATTCACGCATCAGGCTGGCGCGCCCCTTGGGCGAGTGAATGCGGTTGCGGGTCGCCTTCCACGACGGGCACATGGGGTCGTCCACGTCGTAGTTGTAGCAGGCGCCGTTACCGTTGCAGTACACCGCTGCGTCATAGGCCTGCCAGGCGCGCTCATCAATGGTACGGTCCAGCTGGCCGCGCATCGGCACGGCGTCGATGCTTAGCAGGTTTGGGTCGCGGTCTTTGGCGATCAGCGCGCTGTTCTGTGCCGGTGAAGCGATCTTGCCAGGGTTAAGCTGGTTAAACGGGTCAAACGCGGCCTTGACCCGCTGCAGGCTGGGGTAAAGCTCGCCAAAAAATTTGGGTGCATACTCGGAGCGTACCCCTTTGCCGTGCTCACCCCACAACAATCCGCCGTATTTTTGGGTCAGGGCGGCGACTTCATCGGAGATGTCCCGAATCAGTGCTTCCTGGGCCGGGTCTTTCATGTCCAGTGCGGGGCGCACATGCAGCACCCCTGCATCAACATGCCCAAACATGCCGTAAGCGAGCCCACGCGCGTCCAGCGCGGCGCGGAACTCGCTAATAAAAGCGGCCAGATGTTCTGGTGGTACCGCGGTATCTTCAACAAACGGCAGTGGACGCTTCTCACCCTGCACATTGCCCAAAAGGCCCACCGAGCGTTTGCGCATGCCGTAAACCGTGCTGATCTGCTCACGGCCTTCGGCCAGGGTATAGCCCAATCGCGTGACCGTGGCATCCTGATTCAAGTGACGCGTAAAGGCCTCAACCTGTTCGGCCAACGCAGCCGGGTCGTCGTCGCTAAACTCGACCAGGTTGATACCCCGAATCGGTGTGTCGCTCTCGGGGAAGAACTCGGCCACGCTGTCCCACACAAAGTCGGCCATGGCGAGCGTGAGCACCGTATCGTCGATGGTTTCGATCGACACAGGCCTGGCGCTGGCCATCAGTGTCTTGGCATCGCGCAGCGCATCCATAAAGCGGGTATAGCGCACGTTAACCAGGGTGGCGTGTTGGGGGATGGGCAGTACGCTCAACACGGCTTCGTTCAGAAACCCCAGCGAGCCTTCCGAGCCACACAGCAGGCTGTTGAGATCAAGCGCATGCTGGTCGTTGCGCAGGTGAGCCAGGTCGTAACCGGTCAGGCAGCGGTTAAGCGGCGGAAAGGTGGCCTCGATCAGATCGCGCTGCTGATCAATAATACTGGCCGCTGTGCGGTGCACCTGCCCGACAATACCGTCCTGCTGGCAGGCCTGCTGTTCCTCATCGGCACTGAGTGCCCGGCTATGCAGATGCTGGCCACCCAGCAGTACCGTGTCGAGTTCCAGCACGTGGTCACGGGTTTTTCCGTAAGCACAGCTACCCTGACCGCTGGCATCGGTCGAAATCATGCCGCCGATGGTCGCTCGATTGGAGGTCGAGAGCTCTGGGGCAAAAAACAGCCCGTAGGGCTTTAAGGCGGCATTCAACTGATCCTTCACGACTCCCGCTTGAACGCGTACCCGACGGTTCTCGACATCAATGTCCAGCACCTGATTCATGTGCCTGGAGATATCCACCACGATGCCATCGGTAAGCGACTGACCGTTGGTGCCGGTGCCGCCGCCTCGCGGCGTTAACACCACCTCGCGGTAAGGCGCTTCAGCGGCCAGTTTGGCCAGGCATTCCAGGTCTTCTGCATGGCGGGGAAACACCGCCGCCTGAGGCAGGCGCTGATAGATCGAGTTGTCGGTTGCCAGCACCGTGCGGTGGGCATAGTCAGGGGCAATCTCACCATCGAAGCCGCGTGTTTTAAGGGCTTCCAGAAAGCGCTGGTAGTGGGAGGCCAAGCGTTCAAACGGGGCGGTTCGAGAGTCCAGCGATGCAATCATAATCGTTCAAGCCGTCAGTGCCGGGGCATCAAAAAAAGAGAGCGCTACTTTACCTCAGTGCCTGCCCGGCTGCACCCTGCGCTAAACATGCTAGCTCAAAGCTTCTTTTACCAGGGCGGCAGAAGCAGGCGACATGGGCAGTGCCAGGGCCAATTCATGAGCTTGGGGTGACATCTTGCGCCAGGTTTTTTGAATAATTCGCACCATATGGTCATGTTCGACCTTGCGCGAAAAATCGGCAAAGTAGTTTTCCAAAAATACCAGACAGGCGCAGTCTTCAAGTGTCTGTACGTCGGCGTCACGGCCCAACCCCTTTTTGGTGATGAGTGTGATAACCCGCTCGGCGTCCTCTGTGCTATAGCCTGCTTCACGCATTAATTGGGCGGCAGTGTCGCCTGCGCGGATACCCTGGTCGCGCCGCCAGGTTAAGTAGCCTACTCGACCTTCAGGGTACGCTTCGCGTGCTACCTGCCAGCGCTGCAAGTGCTGGGCGCGGACAGCAATCTGTAAGCACTCGCTGGGTGCCTGGTTAAGGTGAGCAAGCCATTTGCTCATGCGCTGTGCGTAAAGCAGCTCGGCGGGGAGCGGCTCATCGGCCACGTTGGTCGTTTTGGGGTCTTCGCTATGAAGCTGGTCCAGCGCAGTTAATACCTGTTCAAGGCGGTGGGACATGATGCTCTCCTGGTTAGCTGTCGCGATACTCTGCAACGGTCTCGTCGCAGAGTATTCTGGCGTGGGGCGGGCGGTCAGGCTTTATTATCGGCGTTATAAACGTCGAGGTTCAATTCGCCTTCGCTTTTACCTACCAGGGTGGTGACCATAATGTCGCCCGCCACGTTAACGCTGGTGCGCGCCATATCGAGAATACGGTCGATGCCTGCTACGACGGCGATGGCCTCAAGCGGTAAGCCAATTTGAGCCATCACGATAGAGAGCATGATAAGACCCGCACCGGGTACGCCCGCGGTGCCAATGGAAGCAAGCGTGCCGGTGGCGACAATCATGCCATAGTCGACCAGGCTCAGCTCAATACCCAGCATTTGGGCAATAAACAGCACGACGACGCCTTGGTAAAGCGCTGTACCATCCATATTAATGGTCGCACCCACAGGCAGTACAAAGCTTGAAACGCCTTCAGATACGCCCAGGTTTTTCTGTGCACAGCGAATCGATACCGGCAGTGATCCTGCCGAAGAGGCGGAGGAGAACGCTATCATCATGGCGTCCAAGCTACCCTGGAGATAACGCACTGGATTAAGCCGCCCCAACAGGCGAATAAAGCCTGAGTAAATCACCAGAACATGCAGCGCACAGGCTAAATACACCACGCCAATCAGCTTGGCAAGTGGTAACAGGATTTCCAGCCCGTATTGGCCAGATACATGCGCCATTAGGCCAAACACCCCAAAAGGTGCAAAGGCCATGACGATGCCCGTGAGCTTGTACATTGCCTCGGCAAAGCTATCGAACACCACAACCAGTGCTTCACCCTTTTCACCAATCAGAGTCAGTGAAATGCCCAGGCCAATCGCAAATACAATAATTTGCAGAATGTTGCCGTTGGCCAGCGCATCAATGGGGTTACGGGGTACCAGGTTAATCAAAATGGACGCCAGGGTAGGCGCCTCGCTTGCATTCACGCTGCTATCAAAACTGATGTTAACGCCTGCTCCAGGCTGTAGCAGTGTCGAAAGCAACAACCCGATACTGATAGCAAAGGCCGTGGTCAAAAGATAAAGGCCGATGGTGCGGGCGCCAATGCGACCCATTTTTTGCGGGTCGCGCATCGACGTAATGCCGACCACTAGGGTTGAGAACACTAGCGGTACGATCAGCATCATGATCGCGTTGATAAAAATATCGCCCAGCGGCTTAAAGATGCTGGCGTTTTCACCCAGTAGTGCGCCCGCCGCTATCCCTAGCGCTAAACCTGCGAGAATTTTCTTCCAGAGGGCGATGCCTCTCCACCAGCCGAAGGCGCCTTGTGATGTGCTCACGGATCTCTCTCCTTGGAGTTTTATTTACGGTTGATCAATAGCAGGATTACGATTCGGCGCGCACTTTATCACTTTTTAGTAAGAAGGGCGGGGGCTTGTAATGGGCAAGTGAGCGCTTACGGGCGGCCGCGGCTTCGAAGCAGCCTCTGGTTATTTAATCGCCGACGTGAGTTGCCGGGCACGTTGCTATAACGCCCCCATAGCTCCCCGCCGTGCTTTTGCCTACAATAGGGGCCTTTGATACTGGCGTTTGGCGCCGTGTTTAACTGAATACAGGCCAAGGAATAACTCATGCTCGATCCGAAACTGCTGCGCGGTGATCTGGACGCGCTAGCGCAACAACTAGCTCGTCGCGGCTTTGTACTGGATAAAGAGGGGCTTCAGACGCTGGAGTCGCGCCGCCGTGAATTGCAAACGCAGACCGAGCAACTGCAAAGCGAGCGTAATACGCGCTCAAAAGCCATTGGCAAGGCCAAAGCCAGTGGCGAAGATATCCAGCCGCTGTTGGATGAAGTCAGCGATTTAGGCGATCGTCTGGATAACGCCAAGTGTGAGTTGGCCAAGGTGCAAGAGGCCTGGGATGACGCGGTCAGCGGCATTCCTAACTTGCCTCATGAAAGCGTGCCGGAAGGTGAAAAAGAAGAAGACAACGTTGAACTGCACCGTTGGGGTACACCACGCGAGTTCGATTTTGATGTGCTCGATCATGTCGATTTAGGCAAAAAATCCGGTTATCTGGATTTTGAATTGGCCGTTAAACTGACCGGTGCCCGCTTTGCCGTTATGCGTGGGCCCATTGCTCGTCTGCACCGCGCGCTGGCCCAATTTATGCTGGATACCCAAACCGAGAAGCACGGCTATGAAGAGTGCTACGTGCCCTATATGGTGAACCGCGACTCACTAACGGGCACCGGCCAGCTGCCGAAGTTTGGCGAAGACCTGTTCAAGCTGGATGATGAGCGCGAGTACTACTTGATTCCTACTTCTGAAGTGCCGCTCACCAACTTTGTGCGTGATGAGATTGTGGATCAAGCGGCATTGCCGATGAAGCTTACGGCGCACACGCCGTGCTTTCGTAGCGAGGCTGGTTCGCACGGGCGTGATACTCGCGGCATGATCCGTCAGCATCAGTTTGATAAAGTGGAAATGGTGCAGATTGTAGAACCAGAGAAGAGCTATGAAGCGCTGGATGAAATGCGTGGTCATGCAGAGGCGATCTTACAAGCGTTAGAGTTGCCGTACCGGGTAGTGACACTTTGCACGGGCGATATGGGCTTTGGAGCATCGAAGACCTACGACCTGGAAGTCTGGCTGCCCAGTCAGAGCACTTATCGGGAAATTTCGTCTGTTTCCAACTGCGAAGACTTTCAGGCGCGACGTATGCAGGCGCGCTTCCGTCAACCGGATGTGAAAAAGCCACAGCTCCTGCATACGTTAAATGGTTCTGGCTTGGCCGTTGGCCGTTGCCTGCTGGCAATACTTGAAAATCACCAGCAGGCAGACGGCTCGGTGGTTATTCCTGAGCCGCTACGTCCCTATCTTGGTGGTCAGGAGCGTCTGGCCCTTTAAGCGTCCATTCGACGTTAACCCCGGCATCAATACGGATGGTGCCGGGGCTGTAATCGCTTTGTGATCCGCTACTGGCCATATCACTCTCAGCCCGCATGGCCATCATGCGGGGCTGAAACATAGGCGCTTGCGTCTCTTCAATACGCTGAACGTGGCCGAGTTCGGTTTCCAGCGTGCTGGCCATCAGGTTGGCTTTGTGGCGAGCTTTCTCCAGTGCTTTTACCAGCGCTTCATCGGTGGCGGCTTCTCTGTCCTGTAAATCAAATTGGACGCCGTCCATTGCATTCACACCCACCCCGATCAGCGCGTTGAGCACATCGCCCAATTGATCAAGGTCGGTTAGCTCTATGCTGAACGGGCGTTCAAGACGCGTGCGTTGGAGCATCTCCTGGTCGCCATTTTCGCTGCGTGGCGCAGCGACATGGTCAGGATAAACGTTCAGCGACCCGGCATTAATAGCGCGTCGCTCAATTCCCAGGGCTTCAATGGCTTCGATCAGTTCGCTGGCGCGATTCTCAAGGCGTTCACGTGCTTCTCCTAACGCTTCGCTGTCGGTATCTTCCAGTGAAGAAACGGCAGGCGTGTTTTCCCAGAGGCGCGCTGTGAACGTCGCTTGGTCGGGTTCAACCTCAACCCAGGACTGTGCCTGGACATTTAAGCTGGGCGGTGCAGGCGGGGCCGCAAAGGCGAGGGGAGTGCTCAGAAGCGCCAACAGAGCGCCACTTAAAATTCCATAACGAAAACGCGGTAAACGTGCCGATACTGGGCTCATAGAGAAACTCCTTGAGGTAGAGAAAACTAGCCGGGTATGCGTCAATTAAAAGTATAGACGCTTGTTTGGAATAGCGACTACAGGGAAAGTTCAGCGTAAAAGAGGTGACGCAAAACAGTTGCTTATTATTTGCACGGTTTGTGCAATACCTTTATTGCCGCCATTATGTATGGGTAACGAGCTAAGGATGAGGCTATGTCGAGATTATCGGATGAGGATTATCGAAGTATCCCCTTAAATGCCACGTTGGCGCTAGCGGCATTAGTGGTAATTATTGCGGGAATGAAAGGGGGGGCAGATTTACTTGTACCCTTGCTGCTGGCGGTATTTATCGCGGTAGTGTGTACCTCTCCGGTGCAGTGGCTACACCGTTGTGGCCTAAGCATGAGAGTGTCGGCTTTTTTAACCCTGATGGTGTTGTTGGGGTTTCTTTCACTGATTGGCGTGTTGGTCGTCAACAGTTTTAGCACCTTTGTGGCGGCGCTGCCTGATATTGAGGAGCGGCTTTACGAGCACTATTGGGATTTGCTTAATACGCTCGCTATGCATGGCTTCAATATTGACCCTGATGAGCTTAGCGCCGTCTTTTTCAATGAGGATGAGGAAGGCTCTTCTTGGGTGGCAACGCTGTTGGGTGAACTGGGCAACCTGGTGATGCAGAGTATCATCGTGGGGTTGCTGGTTATTTTTATGCTGTTTGAAACGCTGAACCTTCGCCAAAAAGTTTCGCGTGCCTTGGAAAACCCTGCACCTAGTTTAAAGCGATTTAGCGAATTCAGCTTAACGCTAAAGCGCTATTTGGCCGTAAAAACAATGATTAGCCTAGCCACGGCGGTATTAATTTGGCTCTCCTGTGTGATTGTCGGGGTTGATTTCCCATTACTTTGGGGTGTTCTGGCGTTTGGGCTTAACTTTATCCCTAACATTGGCTCAGCACTTGCGGCTATCCCTCCAGTGCTGCTGCTTCTGGTGTCCCAGGACGGTGGCGCGCTACAGGCGCTGCTGCTGGCGTCCGCTTACCTGGTCATTAACTTTGTACTGGGTAACCTGATTGAACCGCGTGTCATGGGGCAAGCGCTAGGGCTTTCAACGTTTGTGGCGTTTCTTTCGCTGGTTGTTTGGGGGTGGATTTTTGGACCGGCGGGGATGCTGCTATCTGTCGTGTTAACCATGACCCTAAAAATTGCCTTGGATAGCCATCCGCAGACGCGTTGGATTGCCCATTTTCTGGGACCAGGGAGGCACCGCACGGGGCGTTATCTTAGCCAGCAAGATGCAGGTCGCGCACCGTGGAAACGTAAAAATAGTGCTACGCCCGAAGAGCATCTAAAAGAGGGGGAGAGTTAACAGGAGGGGCCGCACGGCCACCACCGGTTGTGCCGGCGGTGGCCAATTTCATCAAGCGTTTTGGTCGATGAATTGCGTTAGTTGAGACTTGGATTGCGCGCCTACCAGTGAAGCGACTTTGGTACCAGACTTGAACAGCATAACGGTCGGTACACCGCGTACGCCTTGTTCTGCGGCAATTTCAGGTGCATCGTCAACGTTTACGCTGACCACTTTTAAGTTATCACCGCGCTCGGCTGCCACTTCATCGACAACCGGTGCCATAACTTTACACGGGCCACACCAGGGCGCCCAAAATTTTAGCAGGACAGGCTGGTCGGCGTTGAGGACTTCTTGCTCAAAATTAGCGTTAGTGACGTCAACATTATTAGCCATTTGCTTCTCCCGTTTGCGTTGCTCTTGCAGTGTCGTTGCCTCAAATGGAGCAACGGTCATTACGCGTTAAACCTGCGCACTTTCATTACGCCAAGTCGGCAGATGTTAGCGGGCGCGGCGTTTGCTGGCAAATATCTGCGCTTATTTTTGTGCTTAATTACAAAATTAATAGATGCTAATAGAGATTATCTCTTATAATATAAGTGAATTATAGGATATTTTTTTATGCCAAATAGTGCTTTGTGGCGAGTGCAAGATAGGCGGTGCCAGCGTTAGATGACCTGCCTGCTATCGGTATAGATAATGAGGTGATGATATGAAGCTACAACAACTTCGCTATATTTGGGAAGTTAACCGACACAACCTAAATGTATCGGCGACCGCTCAAAGCCTGTTTACCTCTCAGCCTGGTATTTCCAAGCAAATACGGCTGTTGGAGGATGAGCTGGGCGTTGAGATTTTCGCGCGTAGCGGAAAACATCTAACCCGGGTAACGCCAGCAGGTCAGTCCATTATTAACCTGGCGGGCCAGGTGCTCAAGCTTACCGAAAATATTAAACAGGTGGCCCAGGAGCATAGCGATGAGCGGCGGGGAAGCTTATCTATTGCGACCACACACACCCAGGCACGCTATGCACTTCCGCCGATTATCAGTGAATTTACACTGAAATATCCGGAAGTCGCGCTACATATGCAGCAGGGTACGCCTAAGCAAATTGCTCAAATGGTGAGTGAGGGGCAGGCCGATTTTGCGATTGCCACTGAATCGCTGGAACTGTTTACAGATCTGGTGCTCTTGCCTTGTTACCGTTGGAATCGCTGTATTCTGGTGCCTAAAGGGCATCCCTTGGCAGCGCTGAGTGGACCTTTAACGCTGGAAGCGTTGGCAGAACATCCGCTGGTGACGTATGTCTTTGGATTTACCGGTCGTTCCCAGCTGGATGATGCGTTTAAAGCGAAGGGTTTGACGCCTAACGTTGTGCTAACGGCGGCGGATGCCGACGTGATTAAAACCTATGTGCGGCTCGGCATGGGCGTTGGGATCGTGGCACATATGGCGGTAGACGATAAGTTGGACGGGGATTTAGTCGCGGTGGATGCCAGCCACCTGTTTGCGAGTTCAACGACTAAAATAGGCATTCGCCGAGGCACCTTTATGCGCGGCTATATGTACGATTTCCTGGCGCGCTTTGCGCCACACTTGACGCGAGACCGTGTGGATGAGGCGCTCATTGCCGGCCCGCGCTTTGAACAAGCGCTGTTTGAAGGGATAGAGCTGCCTGAGTACTGATATTTTGTGGGTACTGACGTATTACGAGCATTAATGTATTAACGCTTTAAGCGCCCACGTTGTTAGGGGGCATGATGCCAGCGAAACCGCTGGCAAGCCGCTAACAACGTGAGTCATACGTTTGGCTTGTGGCCTAACCTCGGTGCCAGGGTGTTCAGTACCTGGCTTTTCAACGACGGGTTTTCAGTGACAGATTTTCAGAGACAGGTTTTCAGAGACAGGTTTAATGCTGTAGGTGCAAGCCACACTCGCGTTTCTCTTCCACCTTGGTGGGGTCGAAGTAATCGAAGTTGTTAGGCAGATCGTGCGCCTGTAAATATTGATACATCTCTTTGGCACTCCAATGCAACACCGGCGCCACTTTAACCAGCCCATCACTGTTACGGCTGACGGGCTGCATTTTGGCCCGTTCGGGCGTGTCTTCTGCACGAAGCGCTGTAAACCATACGTCAGGGCGCATCTCACTTAATGCACGTTCAAACGGCTCGATTTTGACCTCTTGGGTGAACGCCGCATGGCGCGAGTCATCAATGCCCGGCATGGGGCCTTCGAGCGCTTCACGGTGCGCGCGTGTCCGCTTGGGTATATAGCTGACCATGTTCAGGTTCAAGCGCGTTATTAGCTCGTCGGCTAATTGATAAGTGGCTTCGGTGTTATAGCCACTGTCCATCCAGACAATCGGCATGTCAGGACGGACCTGCGTCACCATGTGCAGAATAACGGCTTCAAAAGGGCGAAAGTTCGTCGTACAGATCGCCCTTTCACCTTGTGTTAACGCCCACTCAATAAGTGCTTGTGGGTTCTTGCTAAAACCGGTCTCGGAAAAATCACGATTGATCGCATCTAGCGATGAGGACATGCTGCCTCCTTGTCATATTAATGAACCATACCGCTAGGCTATCAAATTGCCTGTCGTTCCCCCCAATACCGTTTGGTTTGGCTTTTATATTCCTTTTTGATTTAAGTACGGTGGCTGTTATTCCAGTGCCTTAATAAGATGACGAATCTTATCCAGTGTCTCCACGTACTCTTCCTCAAGCGCTGAGTCGGCAACCAGGCCGCCGCCGCCCCATACGTGCAGCTTGCCTGCATCAGCCACCAGCGTGCGGATAGTAATCGATGTATCCATGCTGCCGCGTATATCGACGTAGCCCATGCTTCCGCAGTACGCGCTGCGCTGGCAGGGTTCCAGCTCTGCAATAATTTCCATCGCACGAATTTTGGGGGCACCCGTGATCGAGCCCCCGGGGAAGGCGGCGGCTAATAAAGTCAGCGGCGAGGCGCCCGGTGCAAGCTGGCCCTGCACCACGCTGACCAGGTGGTGGACGTTAGGGTAGCTCTCTAACTGGCAAAGCTGAGGTACATGAATAGTGCCAGGTTTGCATACGCGACCAAGGTCATTGCGCAACAAATCAACGATCATCACATTTTCGGCGCGATCTTTCGTGCTGCTCATCAGTTGGTTGGCGAGTGCAATGTCCTCTTCTTTTGTCGCGCCTCGAGGGCGAGTGCCTTTAATGGGGCGTGTCTCCACAGCGCCGTTTCGGCACTGAATAAAGCGCTCTGGCGAAAGGGAAAGGAGAGCCTGGTCGCCCCACGCCATAAACCCTGAGAAAGGAGTGGGAGTGGCGTTTCGTAAGCGCAGATACGCCTGCCACTCATCGCCTTGATAAGCGGCTGAAAGGCGTTGGGCAAGGTTGATTTGATAACAGTCGCCTGCTCGTATGTAACGCTGAACGGCCTGGAAGCGTTTTGAATATTCACTTCGGTTAAGCTCGGCCTGGAAGGGCTCGGTTAAGATAAACGGTTCGCGGTTAACCGCCGGTTGGCTTAACCACTGAAGCACCTGTTCGCGGCGCTGCGCGGTGGCAATCAGCCAGGCTTGCTGAGTTTCGTGGTCGAGCGTAATACACCAGTCGTATAAGCCCAGGCGTGCCTGGGGTAAGCGGGTGGCATTGGGTTGGTGAGTGCTTGCCAAGGGCTGGCGCCCTAAGTCATAACCCCAATAACCTATTAGCCCACCCATAAAAGGCAAGTGGTCATGCTGGGCGTGTAAGCCTTGCGCGCTAATTCGGCTCGGCAATTGATCGAGTAGCCACTGCTGCTGGAAAAAGCCGTCATCCGGCGGCAGGGCTGATACCTCAAGGTAGTCGCTAGTGAGCGCTGACTTTCCTGACACATCGACTTCCAGTGTCGCTAACGGGTCACTGCTCATAATGTCGTAGCGCCCTGTAGCGGCAGGGCGTCCACTATCCAGCAATACGGCCCCGGGGCGTTGGCGAAGCGCATTAAATAAATGTAATGGGTCGAGGGAGTAGGGCAGAGTAAAGGCCGACAATGCCTTGGTCATGTAGCGAACGCCTAGCGAATGAAAGGGGCGCCTATCTTAGAGGGCGAGCAAGATTGACACCAGTCGTGCCATCGACGCATTTCTCACGTTTTTTGAAAGATTGTAGACATTGGGTCAAGCGCTAGACTTTCTGCGTACAACGAAAGATGCATCATATCGCCTATATTGAAGGGTTGACGGTTTAAAGTCATAAAGCTAAAGTTTCATCACCTTCTCTAATTGTCGACAATCAAACATGCGCTTACCCGTTTCCTCTTCTAATTGTGACGATTCGCCGCTTGAAATGGTACCGCCTGAAGTGCGAACGCTTGCCGAGCGGGTATTTCATCAGCTGCAAAGCGATATTGTTCGTGGCGTCCTGGCGCCAGGCAGCAAAATCACTGAGCCCGGGCTTTCAAAAACGTACGGCATTTCTCGTGGTCCGCTTCGCGAAGCCATGCGGCGTTTAGAGTCTCACCGCTTGATTGAGCGCGTACCTCACGTCGGCGCACGCGTCGTTAAGCTCTCTATGAAAGAGCTGATAGAGCTCTTTGATGTACGCGAAGCGTTGGAAAGCATGGCCGCAAGGCTAGCAGCGGAGCACATGTCGGCAGAGGAAATACAAGGCCTTCGTGATGTGCTGGCATTGCACGAAGGGCAGGCCGATTTACAACGCGGTGAAGCTTATTATCAGCGTGAGGGCGATCTCGACTTTCATTACCGCATTGTGCAAGGCAGCCACAACAAGATGCTAATGAGCCTGCTGTGCAATGACTTGTACTACCTGGTGCGCCTTTATCGTACGCAGTTTAGTGCCAGCGGTACGCGCCCGCAGCGCGCCTTTGTTGAGCACCACCGGATCGTGGATGCCATTGAAGCAGGTGACGCCGAACTTGCTGAGCTATTAATGCGCCGCCACGTCAGTGCCTCGCGTGCCAATGTTGCCGACCGTTATGCCGCGATTCTTAAACAGCAATCATCTGAGCCTGCCGAGGAACGGCAGGCCACTACCCTTCAGGAGACACGCTAATGTCAACGCTCACCCCTGGCGCCCGTTTTAAAGCCGCCCTTGACGCCCAGCGCCCGCTGGCCATTTTAGGCACTATTAATGCGTATACGGCGATGATGGCTGAACGTGTCGGCCATCAGGCGATCTACCTTTCCGGCGGTGGGGTGGCAAATGCCTCGTTTGGCCTGCCTGATTTAGGGATGACCAGCATGAACGATGTCGCAGAGGATGCGCGCCGTATCTGTGGTGCAACGGACCTGCCGTTGCTGGTGGATATTGATACCGGATGGGGCGGCGCGTTCAATATTGCCCGTACAGTGAAAGAGATGCAGCGTGCTGGCGTCGCCGCCGTTCATCTGGAGGACCAGGTGGCGCAAAAACGTTGTGGTCATCGACCCAACAAGGCAATTGTTTCCCAGGCTGAGATGGTTGATCGTATCAAAGCCGCCGCCGATGCCCGAATAGACCCCGATTTTTATCTGATTGCACGCACCGATGCTTTTCAAAAAGAGGGTCTGGACGCGGCTATTGAGCGCTCCAATGCCTGCGTTGAAGCCGGTGCGGATGCCATCTTTGCTGAAGCCGTATATACCCTTTCAGATTACCAGGCATTCTGCGAGCGAGTGGATGCCCCGATTCTGGCCAATATCACCGAGTTTGGTGCGACGCCGCTCTTTACTCAAGCCGAGCTTGGCGAGGTTGGTTGCCGCATGGTGCTTTACCCGCTCTCTGCGTTTCGAGCGATGAACGCTGCTGCCCTGAATGTCTATCAAAGCATTCTGGATAACGGGCATCAAAAAGAAGTCGTTAACACCATGCAGACGCGCGATGAACTCTACGATTTCCTCAACTATCACGATTTCGAGCAGAAACTAGACGCGTTATTCGCCGAAAAGGGCGAAGAGCCGCAATAAGGCGTGCACGACAACACTGTTATCTGCAATTAATGATAGGTACAACGATAAGCACACCAGGAGACTCGTCATGGCTGATAAACCGCTAGCGGGAGCAGGGCTGCGTGGACAAAGTGCGGGAACTACCGCCTTGTGTACCGTTGGAAAGACTGGCTCGGGCCTAACGTACCGTGGCTTTGATATCAAAGAGCTGGCTGAAAAGGCTAAATTTGAAGAAGTAGCGTACCTGCTCTTGAAAGGTAAATTGCCTAATCAGGCAGAGCTTGACGACTACATCCGCAAATTAAAGGGCTTGCGTGGGTTGCCCGATGCGCTGAAAACGGTGCTTGAGCAAATTCCGAAAGATGCTCATCCCATGGATGTCATGCGTACCGGCACCTCCATGCTGGGTAATCTTGAAACCGAGCAGAGCTTTGATGAGCAGCAAGACGTCGCCGATCGGCTGCTGGCCGTGTTGCCTTCGATCATTTGCTACTGGTATCGCTACTCTCATGACGGAGTGCGGATTGATACCCAAACCGACGCTGCATCGGTTGGCGGGCATTTCTTGCATCTGCTGCGTGGCGAGCCGGCCTCTGAGCTCCATGCGCGAGTGATGAACGTATCGCTTATTTTATATGCCGAGCATGAGTTTAACGCCTCTACCTTTACCGCCCGGGTGTGTGCCTCAACGCTTTCTGATATGCATTCTTGCGTCACCGGCGCCATCGGTTCGCTGCGTGGCCCGCTGCATGGCGGTGCCAATGAAGCGGCCATGGCGATGATCGAAAACTGGAAATCGCCGGAAGAAGCGGAAAGTCAGATCATGGGCATGCTGGCGCGCAAGGATAAGATCATGGGCTTTGGGCACGCCATCTACCGAGAATCTGACCCACGCAACGAGATTATCAAGCAGTGGGCCAAAAAGCTTGCCGATGACGTAGGCGATACGGTGCTTTATCCCGTATCTGAAAGGGTCGAAGAAGTGATGTGGCGTGAGAAAAAGCTGTTCTGCAACGCAGACTTCTTCCATGCCAGCGCCTATCACTTTATGGATATCCCCACCAAGCTGTTCACGCCGATTTTTGTCATGTCCCGGCTAACGGGCTGGGCCGCACATGTCTTTGAACAGCGCGCCAACAATCGAATTATCCGCCCCAGCGCTGACTATATTGGTCCCGAGAAAAGCGAATGGGTGCCGATAGAAGCGCGAGATTAATCAGCGTGCTACCCGGCGGCTTGGCTGCCGGGCATGTTTAAGCTCCCCTTTCGCGAGTCTGTTTTTATGAATAGCCAATATCGTCAACCACTGCCAGGCACCAGCCTTGATTACTTTAATGCGCGCCAAGCCGTTGAGGATATTCAGCCAGGAGCCTACGCCACGCTCCCTTACACGTCGCGCGTGCTGGCAGAGCAATTGGTACGCCGCTGTGATCCTGAGCTGTTAACGGATGCGCTTAAGCAACTTATCGAGCGTCGGCGCGATCTCGATTTTCCGTGGTACCCGGCACGCGTGGTATGCCACGATATTTTAGGCCAGACGGCGCTGGTTGATTTGGCCGGGCTGCGCGATGCCATTGCCGAGAAGGGCGGTGATCCGGCCAAGGTTAACCCCGTTGTTCCCACTCAGTTGATTGTTGACCACTCGTTGGCGGTAGAGCACCCGGGTTTTGAAGAGGGGGCTTTTGAGAAAAATCGCGCCATTGAAGACCGGCGCAACGATGACCGCTTCCACTTTATCAACTGGACCAAAACGGCTTTTGAAAACGTTGATGTTATCCCGCCTGGCAACGGCATCATGCACCAGATCAATCTGGAGAAAATGTCGCCGGTAGTGCAGAACCGGGACGGCATTGCTTATCCTGATACCTGCGTGGGCACCGATAGCCATACCCCCATGGTGGACGCGCTCGGGGTTATTTCAGTCGGCGTGGGTGGCCTAGAGGCTGAAAGCGTCATGCTTGGGCGCGCTTCCATGATGCGCTTGCCGGATATCGTCGGGGTAGAGCTGACCGGTAAGTTGCAGCCAGGAATCACGGGCACCGATATGGTGCTGGCGATCACCGAGTTTCTGCGTAAAGAGCGCGTGGTCGGTGCCTATCTGGAATTTTATGGCGAAGGCGCCGATGCGCTGACGGTCGGTGATCGCGCCACGATTTCGAACATGACGCCCGAGTACGGTGCGACGGCGGCGATGTTCTATATCGATAGCCAAACCATCGATTACTTGAAGCTCACCGGTCGTGAAGATGAGCAGGTGGCGCTGGTAGAGACCTATGCCAAGCACACCGGCCTTTGGGCGGACAGCCTGACGCAGGTTGAGTACGAGCGGGTGCTGAGCTTTGATCTTTCATCGGTCGCGCGGACGCTGGCAGGGCCTTCCAACCCACATGCGCACCTGCCGACCTCCGAGCTGGCTCAGCGCGGTATTGCGGTAGGGCTCGATGCAGCACGCGAAGAAGAGAAAGCGGGCAAAATGCCTGATGGCGCCGTTATTATCGCCGCCATTACCAGCTGCACCAATACGTCCAACCCGCGCAATATGGTGGCGGCTGGGTTAATTGCGCGCAACGCCAACCGGCTCGGCTTGTTGCGTAAACCCTGGGTAAAGTCATCCTTGGCGCCTGGTTCAAAAACGGTCAAGATGTACCTGGAAGAAGCCGGCTTGATGAATGAGCTGGAGGATCTGGGGTTTGGCGTGGTGGCTTATGCGTGCACCACCTGTAACGGCATGTCGGGTGCGCTTGACCCTGTTATTCAGCAGGAAATTATCGACCGGGACCTTTACGCCACGGCAGTGCTTTCCGGTAACCGCAACTTTGATGGGCGGATTCACCCCTACGCCCAGCAGGCCTTTTTGGCCTCGCCGCCATTAGTGGTTGCTTACGCCATTGCAGGCACTATTCGCTTTGATATTGAAAAAGACGTGCTGGGGATCGACCAGGCGGGGAATCCCGTTACCTTGAAGGATATCTGGCCAGCCGATGAAGAGATCGACGCTATTGTGAAATCCTCGGTGAAGCCCGAGCAGTTCCGCCAGACCTATATCCCCATGTTCGATATTGATAAAAGCGCGCGTGCCCAGGTTAACCCGCTATACGACTGGCGCCCCCAGAGTACCTACATTCGTCGCCCACCTTACTGGGAGGGCAATATGGCGAAAGAGCGTACCTTGAAAGGCATGCGCCCGCTGGCAATCTTGCCGGACAATATCACCACCGATCACCTATCGCCTTCCAACGCCATTCAGCTTAACAGCGCGGCGGGTGAGTATTTGGCGAAAATGGGCCTGCCGGAGGAGGACTTCAACTCCTATGCGACTCATCGCGGCGATCACCTCACCGCCCAGCGCGCTACCTTTGCCAATCCCAAGCTGTTTAACGAAATGGTCCGCGATGAAGAAGGCAATGTCGTTCAGGGATCGCTGGCGCGGGTCGAACCTGAAGGGGAAGTGACCCGCATGTGGGAAGCTATCGAAACCTACATGGCGCGTAAGCAGCCGCTGATCATTATTGCTGGCGCCGATTATGGCCAAGGCTCATCAAGAGACTGGGCTGCCAAAGGTGTGGCGCTCGCGGGTGTGGAAGCCATTGCTGCTGAAGGGTTTGAGCGTATTCATCGCACAAACCTGATTGGTATGGGCGTAATGCCGCTAGAGTTTGAGCCGGGAACCACGCGCACGACATTAGGCCTGGATGGCACCGAAACCTTTGATGTTGAGGGGGCTGTTTCGCCGGGCGCGATGCTTACGCTGGTGATCCATCGTCAAAACGGGGGCAGCGAGCGCGTAGCGGTCAAATGCCGCCTGGATACCGCCGAGGAAGTATCAATTTACGCCGCCGGTGGTGTGCTGCAGCGCTTTGCTCAGGACTTCCTCGAGTCAACGGCTGCGTAAGTGCCGGGTTATTTTTCGGAGTGAACAAGATGACTGATGTCGCCAACGCCCGCCATGTGCCGCAAATAAAAATCCCCGCCACCTATATGCGTGGCGGTACCAGCAAAGGCGTGTTTTTTAAATTAAGCGATTTACCCCAGGCTGCTCAGGTGCCGGGCGAGGCGCGTGACAAGCTGCTGCTGCGTGTGATTGGAAGCCCCGACCCGTACGAAAAACAGATTGACGGTATGGGCGGCGCGACCTCAAGCACCAGTAAAACGGTCATTCTTTCCAAAAGCCACTCGGCTGATCACGATGTGGATTATGTGTTTGGCCAAGTATCCATCGATAAGCCCTACGTGGATTGGAGCGGCAACTGCGGCAATCTTTCGGCGGCGGTAGGCCCATTTGCCGTAGCGAACGGGCTGGTTGATCCGGCACGTCTGCCTGAAAACGGTGTGGTCGAGGTGAGAATCTGGCAGGTCAATATCCAGAAAACTATCGTATCGCAGGTGCCCATCGTGAATGGGGAGGTTCAGGAGACCGGCGATTTCGAGTTGGATGGCGTGACCTTTCCCGCCGCCGAAATTCCCGTGGCTTTTATGGACCCGGCTGACGGCGAGGGGGCGATTTTTCCCACCGGCAACCTGGTGGATGACCTGAATGTGCCAGGTGTGGGTATTCTGAAAGCTACCCTTATCAATGCAGGTATCCCCACGGTGTTTATTAATGCCGCTGATATTGGTTACCGCGGTACCGAGCTGCAAAACGCCATCAATGGCGACGGTAAAGCATTAAGTATGTTTGAGACTATCCGTGCCCATGGCGCTGTACGTATGGGGTTGATAGGGGATGTCAGTGAGGCTGCGAGCCGCCAACATACGCCCAAGGTAGCGTTTGTTGGGCCGCCAACTGATTATGTTTCCTCGAGCGGTCAGACCGTTAACGCTGGTGATATCGATCTGGTGGTGCGGGCGCTGTCCATGGGTAAATTGCATCACGCCATGATGGGCACTGCCGCCGTGGCAATTGCTGCTGCCGCTGCGATAGACGGTACGCTGGTTAATTTGGCGGCCGGAGGCGGAAAGCGTCAGTCCGTTACGTTTGGCCACCCGTCGGGCAGTTTGCGCGTTGGCGCAGAGGCCAATCTGGTTGACGGGCACTGGCAGATTGATCAGGCCATTATGAGCCGCAGCGCGCGCGTGCTAATGGAAGGTGCGGTACGCGTACCGGGCGACAGCTTTTAACTCACTGCATTGATTGGGAGGCGACTCCATGAATGTCACAGCGGAGATAAACGAGCGGCCAGAATACGATGATGAGCTACAGCTAATCGCTGATTATGTGCTGAGCTTTGATACTCCCTCGCCGGCGGCACTGTCTACGGCTCGTTACTGCTTAATGGATACGTTGGGCTGTGGGCTTCTGGCGCTGCGTTTTCCAGAGTGCACCAAGCATCTTGGCCCGCTGGTAGAAGGTACCCAGGTGCCATTTGGGGCGCGTGTGCCGGGCACTTCGCTACGCCTTGACCCGGTAAAAGCGGCCTGGGATATCGGCGCAACTATCCGCTGGCTGGATTATAACGATACCTGGCTTGCCGCCGAGTGGGGGCATCCTTCTGACAACCTGGGTGGCATCCTGGCGGTTGCCGATCACCTGTCGCAAAAGCGGGTTGCCCAGGGGGATGCGCCTCTGACGATGCGTGATGTGTTGAACGCCATGATCATGGCGCATGAAATTCAGGGAGTGCTGGCCCTGGAAAACAGCTTCAACAGGGTGGGGCTGGATCATGTACTGTTGGTGAAAGTGGCTTCGACGGCGGTGGTTGCCAAGCTAATGGGCGCTACGCGCGAGCAGTTGCTGGCCGCGCTTTCCCATGCGTGGGTAGACGGCCAGAGCCTGCGCACCTACCGACATGCACCCAACGCCGGGTCGCGCAAAAGCTGGGCGGCTGGCGATGCCACTTCCCGAGGCGTTCGCTTGGCGGATATGGCGTTGCGCGGTGAGATGGGCATTCCCAGCGCGCTCAGCGCACCGCAATGGGGGTTTTACGATGTGTCCTTTAGCCATAGTAATAAAGACCTGAGCCTTAAACCTGAAGTAGAGCGGCGCCTGCGTTTTCAGCGTGAGTTTGGGTGCTATGTGATGGAAAACATTCTATTCAAAATTGCTTTCCCGGCGGAGTTCCATGCCCAAACCGCCTGCGAAGCGGCCGTACTTCTGCACGCTCAGGTAAAAGAGCGCTTGGCTGATATTGAGCGCATTGTGATTACCACACATGATTCAGCGATTCGGATAATTTCCAAAACCGGAGCGTTGGCTAACCCCGCTGACCGCGATCACTGCCTGCAATACATGACGGCCGTGCCGCTTATCTTTGGCTCGCTTACCGCCGAGCACTATGAAGACAGCTTTCATGCGGCTCATCCGCTAATTGATGTACTGCGCGACAAAATGGTGGTCGAGGAGAATAGCGACTATTCAGCGGATTACCACGACCCGCAGAAACGCTCTATAACGAATGCGGTACAGGTCTTTTTCCGTGATGGTAGTGCAACAGACAAAGTTGCAGTGGAGTATCCGATAGGCCATCAGCGACGTCGAGAAGAGGGAATGCCGCTATTGGTCGATAAGTTTGAGCGCCATCTCGCCACCCGTTTCCCTGCATTTCGCTGCGAAAAGATTAGCCAGCTCTGCGGCAATCAAGCGACGCTTGAAGCAATGCCGGTGGATCAATTCATGTCACTTTGGATGATTTAAAAGTTTGCCTAGTCACGAGGTCACGGGCAGTAATGCGGAAGAGAGAGGAGTCGTTAGGTGAGCTTTTCAATGTTGGGTATGTGATAAACACTTGCCCGGCAAACAGCTGCTGTGCTGCCGCCGGGCAATAGTAATCCTGCTATGTTGCAGGGCTTACTGCAGGGCTTACTTCAGGGCTTTAGTCTTCGAGTACGATTTGGTCGCGCATGCGATCTACGGTTGCTGCGCCGATGCCGCTGACGCGCGTTAAATCATCAATACTTGCAAATTCTCCCTTGGTATCACGCTCTTCGATAATGGCGGTAGCGCGGCTTGGTCCAATGCCGGGAAGCTCGCTCAACAGCTCGGCGTTGGCGGTATTAACATTGATAGGCGCGACGGCTTGAGCCAGTGCGCTACTGGATAATCCCAGACTTAAACTAAGTAACAGGGCGGCAAACAAGCTTTTTAATGTCATGTTCATTACGCGTATTGTTCCTTTTGTCGATAAAGAAAAGTAGCACAACCGGGCACTGTACTAACGAACACTGCATTAGTGGGTGCCTCAATTAACTTAACGCGTTTGCTACCTGATTGTTGTCAGTGATGTAGGACACTATTTGTAGGAGTTTCGCTTGTACGGGTTAGTAAATTGCTTACAAACGGTTTGTGTTGGGCTGATATAATGCTTAAAAATGCGTATGGAGTAGTGTTGTGTCTGAATCCCCGTTGATTATCGCGCTTGATTACCCGTCACTTGACGCCGCCTTGTGCATGGCGGACCAGCTAGACCCCGCCCGGTGTCGTTTAAAAGTAGGTAAAGAGCTTTATACCCGCAGCGGCCCGGCTATCCTTGAAGCGCTGCATGGGCGCGGGTTCGACGTGTTCCTTGACCTCAAGTTTCATGATATTCCCAATACGGTGGCGGGGGCTGTTCAGGCCGCAGCAGAGCAAGGCGTCTGGATGGTGAATGTGCACGCCAGCGGTGGCCGCAAGATGATGGAGGCAGCCGCCGAGCGTTTGGTTAGCCAAGGTTTAGACACGCACCTTATCGCTGTGACCGTATTAACCAGCCTCCAGGAAAGCGACCTGTGTGAAGTGGGGTTAAACGTTTCGCCCGCCGAACAGGTGGAGCGCTTGGCGCAGTTGACCCAACAAAGCGGCCTGCACGGCGTTGTATGTTCAGCCCAAGAGGCGTCACATTTAAAGGCCGTGTGTGGTGAGTCGTTTTTAAAAGTAACGCCCGGTATTCGGCCGAGTTTTGCCGCCGTTAACGATCAGCAGCGTATTATGACGCCGAGCGAAGCGATGCAGGCAGGGAGTACACATTTGGTGATAGGGCGGCCTGTTACTCAGGCGTCTGACCCCATGGCGGCGCTGGCGGCTATCGAAGCAGAGCTTCAGTAGCACGATATGTGTGCGGGTTTGTTTACTCGCCCTCTACGCCGGTAATCGGCTTGGTAGTGCCCCAGCGGCGGCAGCTGGGGCATTGCCAGGCAAGGGCATCACTCGTAAAACCACAGCGCCTGCATTGATGGCGTGGACGATCTTTTAAAAGCGCATCCGTGTGGTATTTCAGCAGTGATAAGCGAGTGTCCGGCGCCGCTCTTCCACTTAGCTTCTGGCTTTCGACATACAGATCCAGCAGATAGTCCAACCCGCCAAGGCTCGGCGCATCACGTAGCCAGTTTCCGGTTAACTCAATGGCGGTATCCACGCCATCCCGCTGGTGAATAAGCTCGCCAAGCATCACGATAACGCTGGTGTAAGGTGCCTGGCCCAGTAGACGGTATAAGTGCTTCTCCAGACCTGCTATATCGTCGTTACGCGCATAGGCCCGCTGAAGGGTTGGCAGCATGGTTGGGATATGCGCGGCATCCTGCTCAGGAATATGGTCAAGACGTTCTATCGCGCGGCCATAGTGGCCGTTATCCATTTCAAGATCCGCCAACAGTAGTGTGGCGCGAATGCAGCGTTCATCCAGCAGTAAGGCTTTTTTTAGATGCTTTTTCGCGAGCGCACGGCTGGACTGTTGGATCTCTTCTATGGCCAGCTCGCATAGCCAGTGTGACGCTGGGCGCCGCATACCTGGGTGCTGCTTTAGCAGGGGTTGGATTACCTCTAAAGCAGTTTGCCACTCCTTTTCGCGCTCCAGAAGATCCACCAGTAGCTGCTTGGCCGCATAGCGGCGATCATCGTCGGTGGATTGCTCAAGCAGCGAGTGCAGCAGTCTCTGGGCACGGTCATGAACACCTAGCGCTATAAAATCGCGCGCAAGCTCAAGCTGGATGCGCTCGTTGGTGCCATGCGATAGGGCCGGGCGTGCAAGCAGGTTTTGGTGAATACTGACGGCTTTGTCTGCCTCGCCACGTGTGCGAAAGAGCTTACCCAGCGCGATATGGGTATCTACCGTATCGCTATTAACATCAAGTGCACTGATAAACGTGTTAATGGCTTCATCGGGTTGCTCATTCAGCAGGTAATTTAACCCAACGAAATATTCGCGCGACAGTTGAGAAGGCGGCGCTGTTGGCGCTCGCCGGTGGCGCTGGGCAGCGTATCGAATGCCTAGCCCGAAGCCTATGGCAATCGCTACCAATAGTAGCCCTAGCAGCATGACATCATGCATTTACGCTAGTTCCTTAAACTCCTGGGTGCGTAAACGATCAAGCTCTTTGCGCTGCTGTTTGTTATGGCGCTCGCTGCGTGCAAGACGTGCTTTCAATCGTACGTATACCCCCATCATTGCGAGCATGCCGAGTATGACGCCAAACGTTAATGTCGCCAGCAGCCATACCGAGAGTGTGATGGGGGGGAGTTCAACCCAGATCAGATTCAAGGCAATGGTTTGCTGATTGTTGACGGCAAACAAGATGCCTACCAGTAAAACAACCAGCAAAATAATGGCGAGAATCAGCCCTTTAATCCAACGCATGAGAGTTTCCTAGTCAGTGACGTTCGCAGTATGACCCTATTGTGTATGAGTCTTGGCGCGACGTCATCCCACAGTCACAGATTATCAAAGTATGGCGGCTTCGGGATCTGTGTTAGTAACCCAGCGCACGGCTGGCATCTACCTGTTCGCGCAGCTCTTTGCCGGGCTTAAAGTGCGGTACATATTTACCGTCCAGCTCGACCGGGTCGCCCGTTTTGGGGTTGCGGCCAGTACGCGGCTCACGGAAATGCAGTGAGAAACTGCCAAAGCCACGTATTTCCACACGACCGCCGCTGGAAAGAGCGTCCGTCATATCGTCCAGTATAATACGTACCGCCGTCTCGACTTCTTTGGCGGATAGCTCCGGTTGACGCATCGCGATTTGTTCGATTAGTTCAGATTTTGTCATCGGTTGGCTCCCTGTAAACGGTGAAGGCTGCCGTTAATAATAGCGGCTGACCTTGATAACCTCGAATTCAGCATACTGTGCAAATTGATATTAAACAATTCAGATAAAACAAGGTACTAGACTGAATAACAGCATAGGCGAAGCTTGGCGCTGGCGCGACCCTTTAGCTTAGGTATACTGACGCTTCATTTTTACCAATGAAAGAGGCTGACCTTGAACGACGATACATCCCCAGCAGCCGTGCTACGTAAGCGACTCTACTGGCATTCGCGTCGCGGTATGTGGGAGCTTGATCTGTTGCTGATCCCGTTTTTAGAAAAACGCTTTGACACACTTAGCGAAGAGGAGCAGTTGATTTATCAGCGCCTAATTGAAGAAGAAGACCAGGACTTGTTTGTTTGGCTCATGCACCGTGAATGGCCTGAAGACCCAGCGTTAAAGCATATGGTGAAAATGATCGTTGAGCATGCAGAAAACACCGATAATTCTGCCTATCGTACCCTCTAAAACGGCAGGCCTGCTTCACTCGGGTTTGGCGATGGGGCTGTGTTCGTTGAGCTACTGGGTATTGGGGCTTTGGGTAGGCAGCGGCATTACCTTTGTCATCAGCCTTTTGCTATGGCGTACTCTGCATAGGCAAGTCCATGGCGTGCTTTATCTAAGCAAGCGTGATACGGCTATTTATGGCCGTTGGCGAAAGCCCTATGGAGAGCTGAGCGATGAAGTGGTGGTTCGCTGTGATTACCTGGGGCCTTGGTTGGTGGGCTTGTGGGTGGGGCCACAGCGGCTCTGGCTGTGGCCCGATAGTTTCTCTCGTCATCATCACCGTTTGTTGCGCCGTTTATACCACCGTGCCGGGCATTAAATCCGCCAGCGTTAAACAAGAAACCGCAGGGGCGGGAAGGTGAGATGGCCAATCCATAGAGTAATGTAACCCGCGTGATTCATGCCGTTTCGATGCAGCGATAACGGTTAGTTGAGCCAGCCTGATTGTTTGACGTAACTGCATGTACTCAGGTTGAAACTGGCCGGCTCCTAAGCGTTCCAAACGCTTATCCAATAACGCCAACTGCTCATGGGCGGCAGCTAATCCTGAGTTGCTGCGTACAATCGACACCTGTTGGCTCATCGTGGTTCGTAGCTCGTGGCGCCATTGAGCCAGTAGGTCCTGCTCTTCAACGCTTAATAACCGGGCGGACGGTGGTAGGGGCGTAATGGGCGGCGTGTGCCATTCGTTGAGATGTTGTTCTCGAAGTGCGCTTGCACAGCTACGCGCATACACCAGGCACTCCAATAGTGAGTTGCTGGCCATGCGGTTGGCACCATGTAGGCCGGTACAGGCAGCTTCACCGACTGCATAAAGCCCCGGTATGCCTGTCGCGCCCTGATGATCGGTGGCAATGCCCCCGCAGCTATAATGGGCGGCGGGGACGACAGGGATGGGTTGTTGGGTGATATCAACCCCGCGCGAGGCGCAGTGTGCCAAAATGGTTGGGAAGTGGTGGTGAATAGCTTTTTCACCAAGGTGGCGGATATCCAGCCATACGTGCCCTTGGGTGCCTTGCTGAATTTGAGCATCGATGGCTCGCGCAACAACGTCCCTGGGAGCAAGTTCTGCGCGAGGATCAATGGCTGGCATAAACCGCTCACCGGCTTCATTGAGCAAGTAACCACCTTCGCCACGTACCGCTTCGCTAATTAAAAACGCGGGGCCGTCAGGATCATACAGGCTGGTCGGGTGAAACTGCTGAAACTCCAGATTCATTAATCGCGCACCAAGCTCCGCAGCCATCATCATGCCTTCGCCGCTGCCTGGGGTCGGCGTTGTGGTATAGCGATAAAGGCCGCTAGCGCCACCGGTGGCTAGCGTGGTGTAAGTCGCGGTGAGTGTTTGCCGTTGTCGCTCTGTATCGACGCCATAGGCACCCGTGCAGTGCCCGTGGCTGTTTTGGAGTAATCCTAAAATAGTGATATCGCGGCGTAGGGTAATATTGGCATGCGCGGCGACTTTGTCTTGCAGGGTATCTACCACAGCGCGCCCCGTGGCGTCGTCGGCATGAATAATACGCCGGGCGTTATGGCCGCCTTCACGGGTCAGGTGATACGGATAGCAAGCGTCAGGGGCGGGGTCCGGGGTGAAATATACCCCTCGATCAATTAACCATTGGATAGCAGCCGGACCGTGGGTAACTGTGAAGCGTACGGCCTGCTCATCACATAAGCCGTCACCAGCGACAAGTGTGTCACGAACATGCGCTTCCAGGTTGTCTTCAGGGGAGAGCACCGCTGCAATACCACCCTGGGCCCATCGGCTGGCGCCTTTGTCATTGTGGGCCGGGTTTACCAGCGTCACCGACAGTTTGTCGGCAATATCCAGGGCGAGGGTTAACCCGGCGACGCCGCCGCCAATAATTAATACATCGGTTGTTGGCGTGCTCATGCGGCCCGCTCCTTATTTTTGCTATCTGGCGCTATGGCGCATAAAAGGTAAGCGTATAGCGTAGTCATTAGTCGTTGACGATGTATAGACGCAAAAAAATCCGCGTCGATCAAAATGATCTCGCAGATAATAAAGTCATAGGGGGAGATAAAAACAATGGTGCCCGGAGCCGGACTTGAACCGGCACGGAGTTACCTCCGAGAGATTTTAAGTCTCTTGCGTCTACCAATTTCGCCATCCGGGCAGTGCAATTGGTGTATCGTTGCACTTAACACAAAAGTGGAGGCTGGAGTCGGAATCGAACCGGCGTACACGGAGTTGCAGTCCGCTGCATAACCACTCTGCCATCCAGCCTAAAGAGTCGATGGAGCGGGAAAAGAGATTCGAACTCTCGACCCTCGCCTTGGCAAGGCGATGCTCTACCACTGAGCTATTCCCGCTCGACTCGAGGGCGAATTATACGCATCGTTGAGCGGTTGTCAATCATCAATGATGCAAACATCCCCTTCGAGGAATCAACTGCTTACATGGAGCGGCTAAGGTGCGGCCAGGCAGCCTTTAAATATTGGATCATGGACCAAAGCGTTAAGGCCGCAGCGACGTACAGCACTACCACACCCAGTAGGGCGATCTCGTGTGTGGGCGGCAGCGCCAAAAGGATCAGCAGGGCCACCATCTGGAGCGTGGTTTTAAGCTTGCCTATCCAGGAAACCGCGACCAAACCCCGCTTGCCCATTTCTGCCATCCATTCGCGCAGGGCCGATATGACGATTTCACGGCCAATAATGACAAGCGCAGGCAAGGTCAGAATGAGTGTGTCGTAGCGCTCAATCAGCAGCGCGAGTGCCACAACGACCATTAGTTTGTCGGCCACTGGGTCTAAGAAAGCGCCAAAGGGTGTTGACTGATTCCAGCGGCGGGCCAAATAGCCATCTAGCCAATCGGTCATCGAGGCTAGCGCAAAAAGGCCAGCCGCCAGCGGCATGCTCCAATTAAAAGGCAAGTAGAACAGCACAACGAGCAAGGGAATAAAGGCAACTCTTGCCAGTGTAAGTACGTTGGGTATATTCATCGCGACTGGCGATCCTTACCGGAGAGTCATTAAATTCGAAATGTAGTAAAGGCTATTCTATCCGCCTTAGCGACTAGCATCTATGCCCAATGGTGGTTTATCCATTCAGGGCCAAATAAATACTCTCTGCAAGTGCGGCGCTAATGCCAGGGACTCTTGCCAGCTCGGCGCGGCTCGCTTTCTGCACACCTTGCAATCCGCCAAAAAAACGTAACAACTCACGGCGCCGTTTAGGACCAATGCCGGGAATGTCTTGCAGAGTAGAAGTGCGCCTGGCCTTGTCGCGCTGGGCTCGGTGGCCTGCAATTGCAAAACGGTGCGATTCATCCCGGATATGCTGAATTAAGTGCAGAGCAGGGGACGCGGGATCCAAGGGAAGTGGGTTATCCGATGTTTCCAAAAAGAGTGTCTCAAGCCCGGCTTTGCGTGTGGTGCCTTTGGCAACGCCTAGCAAAATGATCGTGGTAATGCCGAGTTGGTTGAGCACCTCTCGGGCCATATTAAGCTGACCTTTGCCGCCATCGACAATCAAAATATCCGGGGCGATGGCTTCGCCGCTTTCTACGCGTTTCAGCCTTCGCGTCAGCGCTTGCTGCATGGCGGCGTAATCATCGCCCGCCGCCACGCCTTCTATGCGGAAATGGCGATAGTCGCTCTTGCGCGGTCCTTGATGGTCAAAGACCACGCAGGAGGCCACGGTGGCTTCACCCTGGCTATGGCTGATATCGAAACACTCAAGCCGTTCGGGCATGGATTCAAGGCCCAGTGCTTTCTGAAGCGCTGCAAAGCGTTGGGTGAGCTGCGTATGGTTCGCCAATTGAGACGCTAACTGCTGCTCAGCATTGGTCATCGCCAGTTGCTGCCACTGGGCGCGATGCCCGCGTACCTGGCTTGTCACACGAATACGCTTGCCCGCTTGCTGTGTGAGCGCCTCGGCAATCAGGTCGCTGTCATCCAGCGCATGGCTGGTAATGACTTCACTGGGCACGTTATGCGGCTGGCCAAAATAGTACTGGCTCACCACCTCGGTCAGTAGGGTTTCTGGGGAAAGGTCTAGACCGTTTTTGGGCGCATGGTGGCGGGCGCCGAGCATGCGCCCATCGCGAACGCTTAACACCGAAACGCCTAGCGCGCCTGGCCGTTGGGCGAGCGCGAAAATATCGGCATCGCCGTTCTGGTTATCGACAAACTGGCGCTGCTGTAGCTGGCGTAATTGCTGTATCTGGTCACGGAAGCGGGCAGCCTCCTCAAAATCCAGGTCTTGGCTGGCGGCTTCCATCGCCTCGGTCAGCGCTTGGGTTACGTGCTCACTTTTGCCTTCCAGACACATAACGGCGTGTTCAACGTCGCGGCGGTAATCCTCTTCTGCAATGTAGTCTACGCAAGGAGCGCTACAGCGCTGGATTTGATGCTGTAGGCACGGACGAGAGCGATGGGCAAAAACACTGTCTTCGCAGTTGCGAATGCGGAAGATTTTTTGCATGAGTGACAGGCTTTCGCGTACCGCGCCGCTGCTGGGATAGGGGCCCAAATAGCGGCCGTCGTCACGCCGTTGACGTGCGCGTTTATATTCAAGTCTGGGATAGTTGTGGCGGTCGGTGACGAAGATAAACGGGTAGGACTTATCATCCCGTAATAAAATATTGTAGGGTGGGCGAAGCTCCTTGATCAGGGTTTGCTCAAGGAGCAGTGCCTCGGTTTCGCTGCGGGTTACGGTGATTTGAATATCCGCAATCCGTGCCACCATCGCCTGCGTTTTAGTGTTCAGCTGGCCACGAAAATAGCTGGCAAGGCGGGCTTTTAAGCGTTTCGCTTTGCCTACATAGAGCGTATCGCTGTGTTCATCAAGCATACGGTAAACGCCGGGGGAGGTGCTTACCGAGCTTAAAAACTGTTTTGCATTAAATGTCATTGCACCGTATCGAACGCCGAGGAGTGGCTAAGGATGTTAGGTTTATCCCTGACTGGCGTCAAAGCCATCCACTAGCCCATGACGTAGTGCCAGGTGTGTCAGTTCGACATCGGTGGCCACCTGAAGTTTATCAAATAGCCGATAGCGGTATGTATTCACGGTTTTGGGACTCAAATGCAAGCGGTCAGAAATATCCTGAACGCGCTGACAGTTGACGATCATTAATGCAATTTGTAGCTCGCGATGGGAGAGATGGCTAAACGGGTTGTCTTCGTTAGTAAAGTGAGACAAGGCCAAGCGCTGGGCTATCTCTTGGCTGACGTAGCGACGACCATGAAATACCTGGCGGATCGCATCGGTCATTTCTGTTGCGCCGGCGCCCTTGCTTAAAAACCCTGATGCGCCAGCCTCCAACATGCGGCGTAGTACGCTGTCTTCCATGTGCGCCGTTAAGATCAGTACCTTGATATCTTCCATCGTACGATGGATGCGGCGCGTTGCTTCCAGCCCGCCTATCCCCGGCATGCGTATGTCCATCAGGACAATGTCCGGTTTTAAATGACGGCACTGGGTGACTGCGCTTTCGCCATCGTCGACCTCACCGACAATTTTGATATCGCTCTCTTCATTTAGCAGATGAGCAATACTGGTTCTTACCAGATGATGATCATCGGCGATTAGAACGTTGATCAAGGGGGCTGGCTCCTGCGTGGAAACATAGTGGGCTCAGAAGGTAGCCTCTGACGCTGACCCATAGAGTGCCACAGCTGACTATAAAGTAGAATTAGCAAATGCGTATTTGAATGGGTTCTTGACCTTGGTCCGGTTTCATAATAGCATGCGCCTCGCTTAGTCCGTAAGGGCGACGGCATTGGGGCCTTAGCTCAGCTGGGAGAGCGCAACACTGGCAGTGTTGAGGTCAGCGGTTCGATCCCGCTAGGCTCCACCAGAATTAATCGAAAAAGCCTCGCTATTCATAGCGAGGCTTTTTCGTATGTGTGTATCAATGGCTCTTGGGTGATAGTTGCCTAAAACTCGCCATCTGATGCAAAACATCAATATCAATAGCCACCAAACAGGGTTCTTTGGTGGCTATTGATGCGGGTTTATTCGCTAACCTGGCCAAGCAGTAAAAACTCGATTAACGCCTTTTGCGCGTGCAAGCGGTTTCCAGCTTCTTGCCACACCACTGCGCGGGGGTCATCAAGCAGCGTATGGCTGATCTCTTCGCCACGGTGTGCAGGCAGACAGTGTAAGAACAGTACATCGCTTTGCGCCTGATCCAGCATGGTTTCTGTGACCTGGAAGCCGGAAAAATCCGCTTCACGCTTGGCCTGCTCTTCCTCTTGACCCATGGACGCCCAAACATCGGTGGTCACCAGGTCTACGCCCTGAATGGCTGCCTGCGGGTCGTGCATTAGTGTGACATGATCCCCAGCGGCCTCCATGATGTCGGCGCGTGGTTCGTAGCCTTTCGGGCAGCAAATGCGAAGATGGAAATCAAACTGGCGCGCCGCGTTAATCCACGAGTGACACATGTTGTTGCCGTCGCCAATCCAGACGGCGGTGCGGCCCTTAACGCTTCCGCGTAGCTCGGTCCAGGTCATCACATCGGCCAGTAGCTGGCAGGGGTGATAGTCATCGCTTAACGCGTTAATGACGGGAACGCTGCTGGCGCTGGCATAGGTTTCAAGGCCCGCATGAGAGAAGGTGCGGATCATAACGGCATCGACCATCTCGGAAAGCACGCGAGCGGTGTCTTCGATTGGCTCGCCGCGCCCTAACTGAGTGTCGCGCGGAGATAAGAACAGCGCGTGCCCGCCAAATTGCGCCATGCCGGTTTCAAACGATACGCGTGTACGTGTAGACGATTTTTCAAAGATCATCGCCAGTGTGCGGTTCGCCAGCGGCGTATACTCCGGCCCGTTGGCTTTAAGATCTGTTTTAATTTTGATGGCACGCTGAATCAAATAACTCAGTTCATCGGGCGTCAAATCCAGCAGGGTAAGGAAATGGCGTGTCGCCATGATTGCTTCTCTCCGCGTAAAAACACCATCCTAGCGAGGCGGCGGGGGATGCGCAACGCGAACGGCACGCGTAGAATGGCGTCCAAAGATTAAGGCCGAGTGGCGCACTCAGGTATTTAGCAAGGCGTTTAACCTGAGTGAATCACGGTTTATTTCGTGCGTATACTCACCTTGTCGTTTGGTTCTTTACTTAATGGAGTACTCACATGAGCACCACAGCCGAAAATATTCAGCGTCAAATCAGTGAAAACCCGATCCTTATTTACATGAAGGGCTCGCCTCAACTGCCTCAGTGTGGCTTCTCGGCGCAGACGGTTCAGGCGCTGATGAGCTGCGGTGAGCGCTTTGCGTTCGTTAATATTTTGGATAACCCGGATATTCGTGCTGAGCTGCCTAAAATCGCTAATTGGCCTACCTTCCCGCAGCTATGGGTTGAAGGTGAATTGGTCGGTGGCTGCGATATCGTCATTGAAATGCATCAAAACGGCGAACTCGAAAAGCTGGTTAAAGAAGCTGCTCAGCGGGCGGGTGCTGAAGACGGTGCAGATAACGCCTAACGATAACGCCCGAGTTGCCCGCTCGGGCGGTTGGCGGGCTGCGGCGTAGCCGCTAGAATGGCGTTTTATCACGCATTGTGGCACCTGCTGTTATTGAAAGATGCATCATCAGGACAGCCCGCCGAAGGAAGTATTGCTCAATGAGCTATCAGGTTCTGGCCCGCAAGTGGCGACCACGTACATTCCACGAACTCGTGGGCCAGGCCCATGTTCAGCGCGCCCTGGTCAATGCGCTTGACCAAGGGCGTCTTCACCACGCCTATTTATTTACCGGCACCCGCGGTGTCGGCAAAACCACGCTTGCACGCATATTAGCCAAGTGTTTGAACTGTACGGCTAACGGACGCGGCGATGAGGGCATTACCTCAACACCGTGTGGTCAGTGCGATAGCTGCATAGCCATTGATGAAGGGCGTTTTGTCGACTTGATCGAAGTCGACGCGGCTTCGCGCACCAAGGTGGAAGATACCCGCGAATTACTGGATAACGTTCAGTACGCGCCCACCCAGGGTCGTTACAAGGTGTACCTGATTGATGAGGTGCACATGCTTTCAACCAGCAGCTTTAACGCGCTATTGAAAACGCTGGAAGAGCCGCCTCCCCACGTTAAATTTCTGCTTGCCACTACTGATCCGCAAAAGCTGCCTGCAACGGTGCTGTCGCGCTGCCTGCAGTTCACGCTTAAACACATGCCGCCGGAGCGAGTCGTTGAGCATCTGACCTACGTGTTGGGTGAAGAGGGTGTGGCATTTGATGAAAGCGCGTTATGGCTATTAGGCAAAGCAGCCGAAGGCTCAATGCGCGATGCCATGAGCCTGACCGACCAGGCGATTGCCTTTGGGCAGGGCACGGTCCGCCATGTCGATGTAGCGGCGATGCTGGGAACGCTGGACCACCGGCATATTTTAGCGCTGGTAAGCGCGCTGGCGGATGTGGATGTGCAGCAACTGCTGGCTGAAGTAGCACAGCTGGCAGAACAGGGCCCGGATTTTGCCGCCGTACTAGACGAACTGTCGGCTATTTTGCACCGTCTGGCTGTTGCTCAGATGGTACCGGACGCCGTCGATAACAGTCATGGTGATCGAGAGGCTATTTTACAGCTTGCCAGCCGCTTTACCGCTGAAGATATTCAGCTCTACTACCAGATAGGGCTTCAAGGCCGAGGCGATATGGCACACGCGCCTGACTTGCGCAGTGCGCTGGAAATGACACTGCTGCGCATGCTCGCGTTCCGGCCGCAGGGCGTGCCCAAGCCGCCCCGCACGCCGCTACCGCTGCGTGCTGAGCCAACAGGGTCAGGGGGCAGCCAAAGTGTGGGGCAGGGCGCAGCGCCAGCCAGTACGGCGGCTAAGCCACCTGCCGCAGCCTCGGTCAGCAATTATGTTCAACCAGCGCCCGAAACGTCTGCCGCGTCTGCGGTTAGCTCTCTACCCGATGCCACTTTACCTGGGGCTGGGCATCAGCCAAAGGCAGACATAGACCATATAGATACGCCGCAAGCAGAGCTCGAAAAAAAACATGGCCAGCAGCCAGCGTCTGATGCACGCGTTGAAGGGGAAGATCCTGGCGAGAGTCCCGATATACACATGGGCTCAACGGGCTATAAAACAGACGATAACGAGGCAGCTGCCGCGGATAGCCCAATGCCGCCGCCATGGTCACTTGATGAGGTGGAGCAAGCCGAAGCACATGAAAGCGGCCAAGCGGAAGCGCCTTCGCCAAGTGTTCGCAAAGCCCCCGCTTCAGAGACCGTGTTGGCTTCAGCGCCGGTATCAACCTCTGAGTCAGAAGCCGTGCCAGCCCCTGAGCAGACAGCGCCCATCGCTGACGTCGGCAATGAAGTGCTGGACCATGCAAAATGGCTGCTATGCTTTGATTCTCTAGGCTTGGGCGGCTTAACGCGCAGTTTGGCGGCGAATTGTCTGCTGGAGAGCGACGATGGCAATACGTTGATGCTGCGCCTGGATCCAAGCCAAGCGGCCATGCAGGCAGATGTCCATAAAACGCGCATCGAGCGCGCATTAAGTGAACAAGGGCTGCCGCGCCGGGTAGAGTTCATGGTGGCCGAACTCTCGACGGACAGTGAGACACCGCGTCAGCGCGAAGAGCGGTTGAATCAAGAGCAGCATGCGCAGGCTGTTGATCTCTTGAACCACGATCCCAATATACAGAAGTTACAGCAGGCGTTTGGTGCGACGCTGATAGAATCAACCGTCAAGCCCGCGGCCGCCAAGCGTTAGCATTGCACCGGATACTCGTTTTTTAACAACCCCGTCTTTAATTAGCCAGGAGAGCACACCATGTTGAAAGGTGGAATGGGCAACTTGATGAAGCAAGCCCAAGAGATGCAGGAAAAAATGCAGCGCATTCAGGAAGAAGCCGCTCAGTCAGAAGTATACGGTGAAGCCGGCGCAGGCATGGTTAAAGTCACCATGAACGGACGCCATGACGTGAGTCAGGTCAGCATCGATCCAAGCGTAATGGAAGAAGATAAAGAGCTGCTTGAAGATCTTTTAGCCGCCGCGGTGAATGATGCTGTACGTAAAGTTGAAACAAACTCTAAAGCTCGGATGGAAGAAGCAACGGCTGGATTGAACCTGCCGCCTGGTTTCAAGATGCCGTTCTAAGTAATGCGATTTTCTCCTCTTATTGAACAACTGATGGATGCGTTTCGTGTGTTGCCAGGGGTTGGGCCGAAGACGGCCCAGCGTATGGCAATGCATTTGCTTGAGCGTGAGCGGGCAGGCGGTCAGCGTCTTGCTTCGGTCATTCAAAAAGCGATTGACGAGGTCGGCTACTGTCAGCGCTGTCGCACGCTGACCGAAGCTGATATTTGCGCGATATGCGAAACGCCTCGCCGCGACGATGCCTTATTGTGTGTGGTTGAGTCACCCGCTGATCAGCTGGCGATTGAGGAAGCGGGTGGCTTTCAGGGCCGCTATTTTGTGCTTCATGGGCACTTGTCGCCTTTGGATGGTATCGGTCCTGACGCGATTGGGCTTGAGCAGTTGGAAACGCGTGTAGCAGAAGGCCATATCGAAGAAATTGTACTGGCGACCAACCCAACCGTCGAAGGTGAAGCAACCGCGCACTATATCGCCGCTCAATTGGCCCACTACGGCGTGAAGTTTTCACGTTTAGCTTATGGTGTGCCTATGGGTGGTGAGCTTGAGTATGTCGATGGCGGTACCTTAAGCCGTGCGTTTAATGGCCGACAGCCCTTTACCAGCGATTAACCCATCAACATTGCAAGCGCAATCGCGGTTGTAGCAACCTGGAAGTATGCTTTGTCTTCTCTAGCCTCCCCCGTATACCAGTGGATTGACAGCCCCGAGGCGCTTGACGCGGCCTGCGCACAAGTGGCCAACGCCCCTGTCATCGCGCTGGATACAGAGTTTTTCCGTGAAAACACGTTTTTCCCCGTCCCTGCATTAATTCAATTTGCTGCCGGGGACGTTGCGTACTTGGTTGACCCGCTGGCCACGTCCTGCACGCCTGACTTTCGGCAGTTACTGCAAAATAGCGCCATTAAACTGCTGCATGCGTGTAGTGAAGATTTAGAAGTTTTTCAGCATTGGGCCGGGGTGTTACCAACGCCATTGGTGGATACGCAGGTTGCTCAAGGGTTTCTCGGTGAAGTGCCCTCGATGGGGTATCAAAAGCTGGTGGAGTTTTGGATAGGCGAAACGCTGCCCAAAGAGGAGACGCGCTCCAACTGGCTAGAGCGGCCTTTGACGCCCTCTCAGTGTGACTATGCGGCGTTGGATGTTATTTACCTGCTTCAAGTATGGGCGCATCAGGCTGAACGACTGGAAGGGTTAGGCCGCGGCCAATGGCTGCATGAAGAGTGTGCCAGTTTGATCGAACAGGCCGGGCGCAGCGTTGAAGCGGATGGCCAGTGGTACGCCCGTCACCGTCAGCTATGGCGGCTTGATCCGCGCCAATTAGAGGCTTATCGGCTGATGACCATTTGGCGGGAAGGCGAAACACGGCGGCGTAATTTGCCGCGCAATTGGCTTATTAGTGACAAGTTGCTGTTTGCAGCTGCTGACGCCATGCCGAAAAATCGCTATGAGTTGGCCGAGGTGGAAGGCTTTAAGCCAGCGTTGGTCAAAAAAGAGGGCGACACGCTATTGGCAATGGTTAAAAAGGCCCAGCACTGCGACGAAAATGAGCTGTTGGCGCGCTGGCCGGACCCGATGCAGCCCGCCTTTAAACAACGTTTCAAAGCCCTAAAATCCGTTATTAACACGAAAGCGGCCGGGCTTGGCATGGCGTCTGAAGTGTTGATGCGCCGCCGTGATATTGAGGCGTTGGTCATGCAGGACATGGCAAGCCAGCCGTTAACTCTGCCACAAGGATGGCGGGGCGAATGTTTGGCCGATGAGCTTGAGCAGGCATTAAAGGAGTTGTCTAAATGAGTGACAAGCTGCTTTGTGAGATTTTTAAAAGCTCGCGAAAAGATGAAATGTATTTATACGTTGATAAGCGCAAAGGGCTCACGCCCGTTCCTGAGGCGCTGCTCGCAACGTTTGGAAAGCCCGTCGCGGTATTCACCATGATTCTCACCGCCGATAAAAAACTGGCCCGAGTAAATGTGGATGACGTTATAGCCGCTATTGATGAGCAGGGCTTTTATCTGCAGATGCCGCCTGCAAAAGAGGATTACTTGCTTGATGTACATCGCGCGCAATTAAACGCGCGCGATGCGGCGCAGTAGCCGCTACCGTGAATTTCCTGGCCCATGCCTGGCTTGCCTGTGAAGGGAGTGATGATTTTCTTTACGGCAACCTGATTGCCGATGGTGTTAAAGGTAGCCATCTGGGTGATTGGCCAGCGGATGTCGCGAGCGGCATACAGCATCACCGTAAAGTGGATGCCTGGGTCGACCAGCATCCAAGCGTGCTAAATGCGAAACATCGGGCGCCTGCAGATAAGCGACGCTACGCTGGTATTGCGCTGGATATTGTGTGGGATCATTTTTTAGCGCGAGATAAGGCCGGCTTGCTTGAGCAGCAGCAAATGGTAGAGCGCTGTTATCGCCTGTTGTCAGCGAGACCGGCGCCCAATCGGCTGGAGGCGATGATGCCCTTTATGATCAAGCACGATTGGCTAAGAAATTACGCCGATTTTGATTTTACCTGCAAGGCAGTTGCGGGTCTTGGTCAGCGCTTGTCAGGACCAAATCGGCTTGCTGAACTCATCCCTTGGCTGCAAAGCGACTATCGTTTACTGGAAGCGGATTATCATTCGCTATGGCCAGCGTTAAGCGCCACGTTAAGCAGCGATGGGGCTGTAAATTACGCGTATAACCCGCAAGAGGAGTAAGGATGGAAACCGGAATGCGCGAGCGCTTTTGGGAGCGTTACACGCTGGAAGAGCTTACCCCGCAAGAGTGGGAGGCACTTTGCGATGGCTGCGGGCAGTGTTGCCTGTTAAAGCTACATGATGATGAAACGCAGGAGCTGGCTGTCTTGAACGTCGCCTGCCGCCTGCTGGATATTCAAAGCTGCCAATGCAGTGATTACCCGAATCGCTTTGATAGTGTGCCTGACTGCACCCAACTGACGCCTGCACTGGTAAAAGAGTTTACCTGGCTGCCCGCTTCGTGCGCGTATCGCCGAGTATCCGAAGGGCGGAAGTTAGCTGGCTGGCATCCGCTGCTGAGTAATGATGCCGAGCGCGTGCACCGTAAAGGCATCAGCGTGCGTAGCTTTGCGGTCTCTCAGGATGATGTGCCTGAACGAGAACTTGAATCCCACATTATTGCTGTACTGCCCATGTAAGTAACCATCCTGCAAGTGGCAGCCCCAGCCCTCTCCTTTTTGACGACATTAAGCCGGTCCACACAAATATCCAGCCTGACGTGATCGTTAGGCGACGGGCTTGTGCTTGGCTATATTTCTTAAGGCAAGCATTATGCCTTTGAACAAGGATGGTTGAGCTGCTCCGTTTTTAGCCGCTGTGTTTTTAGCTGCTCTGTTTTTATTCGGCTTGGCGGACGGTTGCTTAAGCGGCATGTCCCAAATGGTTGGGAAGTGGTCCTGGTGCTTCATTGCTTGCTCCAATAGTAAAGGCAAAAGTATTCGACTAAAGTTGAGTATGAAGCAAAATGGTTTTTGTGGAAAGTATTTTCAAAAAAATAAAAGGCAGCACGAAGGCTGCCTAACGATGGGAGGTTTAAAGCAGTGGGCTGCTTAGATGGCGCTATCCTTGAAATCGGCGGCTAACCCCAATGCCCAAAGGATAAACGCGTCCTGCCTAGCGGTATCTTGCCACGCTTTAAATCGGCCGGATGCACCGCCATGCCCGCTGCTCATATCGGTATGCATCAAAACAGGGGCGCTGCCTAGCTGCTGTTGGGTGACTTGCGCGTAATATTTGGCAGGCTCCCAGTAGCTCACCCGTGTATCAAACCAACTGCCTTCAATCCAAAGCGCGGGATACTCTTGGGCCGTTATATTGTCCATGGGCGAGTAGTGACGAATGCGTTCGGCCACTTCGGGTGTTTCGGGGTTTCCCCATTCGCTGTACTCAGCGGTGGTTAGGGGAAGTTCGGGGTTTTGCATCGTGCGTAAGACATCCAAAAACGGCACATCAAGCACAGCGGCACAAAAAGCCTTGGGAGCACGATTAACACACGTGCCGACCAATAAACCGCCAGCGCTGGCGCCGTAAGCGACTACTCGCGCAGGGTCACTTACTCCGCACTCCACCAGCGCATCCCGCGCGGCCAGAAAGTCGTTAAAGCTATTCTCTTTGTGCGCCATTTTACCCTGCAAGTACCAGGGTTCACCCCGCTCGCCACCGCCGCGCACATGGGCAACTGCAAACGCGGCGCCGCGTTCAAGCAACTCCAGGCGGGCAATAGAAAACCACGGGTCAAGCGCTTCCCCGTAAGCACCGTAGCCATAAAGTAGCGTGGGTAATGGCTCGCCGACCAGGTCCGCACGCATTACGATAGAGATCGGTACTTGCTCGCCATCTGCGCTGGTGGCCCATATTCGGCGGCTTACCAACTGCTCCGGTGTTAAACCACCATAAACGGGAACGCGCTTAAGGAGTGTTCGCTCGCCACTGGCAAGATCAAGCGCAAACCAGCTGGGGGGCTGTGTAAAAGACTCCTCGCGTAAGCGTAATTCCTGGGTGTCAAAGTGCGGCGCATCTTCAAGTGATTGGGAACAGGGTTGCTCTGGCAGGCTAAGGTAGTCGTCAACCAGGCGATGATGCTGTGCATCCAACACCCAGCGACGCAGCACTACCTGCGCTTGGGTATGGTCGCGCTCTGCGATAATCAGTCCCCAGGAAAACGCGTCAATACCTTCCAGTGTGGTGTCATCGCGCGGCGCGATAATTGGCTGCCAGCGTGCTTCAGGGTTACCCAAGGCAGGTTCGTCCAGGAAGTCGAGCTGAAAATGCGCGCTTGTCTGGTTATGGACGCGGTAAAAGGTGCCTGGCCGGTGATCAATCGTGTACTCAACGCCGGATTGACGGGGCTGCACACAGAGTGGCACGGCCGATGGCTGATGCGCGGGCAGTGCGTAAATCTCGTTGGTATCTTTCGAGCCGCTTTCGATCAGTAACCACTGGCGCGAGCGGGTTTTGCCAATGCCCAGCCAAAATTCAGGGTCCTTTTCACGCAGCACCAGAGTAGGCGCTGAGTGCTGTGCAGGTGCGCTAAAAGGGAGCGATACTTGCCAAATGCTGTCAGGGCGTTGGGTTGCATCAAATCGAGTAAAAAAGAGGGTTGCCGAGCTTGCTGTCTGGTCTTCAGCCCAACATAAGCCCGCGCCAATATCGCTGAGTAGAGAGACAGGCTCGCCGCTGGGCAGCGATTTTATCCAAAGTGTGTAGCGCTCGTCTCCTTGTGTGTCCTCTGTCCAGGCGAGCCACTGCTCGTCAGGAGAGAGTGCCATATCGCCCATGTCATAAAATTCTTCATCCGCAGCACGGGCTTGAACATCAAAAAAACATTCACGCTGTGCCGGTTGCCCGTTTGGGAAACGCCACCAGCGAGGGTAATCATCGTCGGCGCCGGTCTCGCTCCAGAACGTAAAGTGGTCAAGCGCTGTCTCAAGGCTGGTGACGGCAAGCTCACGGCGCGCAAGATGGCTTTTATAGAGCGTTTCGGCCAGCGGAGCCAGCGGTGCAAACCATTGGGCCTGCTGCTGGTTGGCGGCTTCTAAAAATGCGCTAACATCAGGCGAATCTCGTGCTTCCAACCAGTGCCATTTGGGATCATTAGCGCGATAATAGCGCGCGACGGGTGAGCCTGCGAGCGTGTCTGGCTGTGCTTTCATAAATTGATAGGTACCATAGCGGGAAATTAACGTCGGGTGCATGCACCCACATGAGGGGTATTATGCTGTTTACAGGTTCAATGTCACAGCTGTGGCTAAGTTATTACGGTATTTCGCTGCTGGTCGTCATTGCCATCTATTTTGCGGTGGCGTTTCTACCGCGTTTGCCGCGCCTGGTGGTGACGTGGGGAATGGCGGGCGCCATGTGGACGCCAGCGATGTTTCGTCTACCGCTAGTAGAAGAGGGTGAGTTCTATACCGGTTGGGCGCCTGCGGCGATGGTGGCCGCGGTTGGTTTTCTTGAGCATAACGTTAATGCGCTGCGTGGCAGCCTGTTGTGCCTGGTCGCTGGGATTGCTATCGGCGCAGCGATAGGCATTGCTCTCTGGTGGTGGCGTCGGCCGCCAAGTGCGCCGCCCGCCAAGCGCGTGAAACAGGAGGAAGCTGAAGACCCACAGCCTACGCGTCGCCGCGAACCGGTTATTGGTTAATGCAGATAATGAAAAGCGGAAGGAGGCGCTGTTATGTGTGAGCTGTTGGGGATGAGCGCTAATGTCCCGACCGATATCTGCTTTAGTTTTTCAGGCTTTTTACATCGTGGTGGCGGCACTGGGCCGCACCGCGACGGGTGGGGTATCGCTTTTTATGAAGAGGGCGGGTATCGCGAGTTTCGTGACCCGCATCCTTCTGTCAACTCGCCCATCGCACGGCTAATCTGCGATTACCCGATTAAATCAAACGTAGTGATTAGCCATATCCGCCAGGCAAACGTTGGCGGTGTGCGCCTGGCGAATACTCACCCTTTTACGCGTGAAATGTGGGGCCGCCCTTGGTGCTATGCGCACAATGGCCAGCTAAGCGAATGGCAGCACTTACCGTTGGGGGTGTACACGCCGGTTGGCAATACCGATAGCGAACATGCTTTTTGTTGGCTAATGGGTCAACTGCGAGACGCTTTTCCAACGGCCCCGGCATCTCCCGAACCCTTGCGGGAGACGCTGCACGCGCGATGTGAACAGCTACGTGCTCTGGGCGTGTTTAACTTGTTGCTGTCCGATGGTCAGTATCTCTATACCTACTGCTCGACGAAGCTTGCGCATATTACCCGGCGAGCACCCTTTGGTGATGCCGAGCTTTCTGATGCCGAACTTACGGTTAATTTTGCCGAGCACACGACACCCAATGATGTGGTTTCTGTTATAGCCACCGAGCCGCTAACCCACAATGAAGCCTGGTGCACCATGGTGCCCGGCGAGCTTTTAGTGTGGCGTGAAGGAGAAATCGAGGCGCGTTATTGTCCATAAGGGCTTGTCCATAAGAACTGTCCATAAGAACTGTCTATTACGCTACATTGTTACGTAGACATTTAGAAAAGATGGGAGGAAGGTTAGGAGGAAAGTTAAGAGTTCGGCCCTTTATCGGCTAAAGTTGAAACACAAGTTTCAATCGATCGTTTTACAGCATGTCTGGGGTCGTATATCGTTGGTCCTCTTGCCTCGCGACAATAACAAGGTCGGTTATAACATCGACATGGATAGCGGAGATTGCCCATGAGCGAACACGCCACAGCGCCTATTTTACGCGGCCCAGCGCTTGAAGGGTTGGATAAGTACGACTCTGTCACAGATGTTTTTCACGCGGCTGTAAGCCGGTATCAGCAAAAGCCTGCTTTTAGCTGCATGGGCAAAACGCTTACTTTTGCTGATCTTGACCGTCTCTCAGCAGACTTTGCCGCTTGGCTTCAGCACGAGACTGATTTGAAGCCGGGCGACCGGATCGCCATTCAACTGCCCAATGTCTTGCAGTTCCCTGTGGCGGTGTTTGGTGCCATGCGGGCAGGTCTGGTCGTGGTAAATACCAATCCGCTTTATACCGAGCGGGAGATGACCCACCAGTTTAAGGATTCAGGCGCCAAGGCTGTGTTGATATTAGCTAATATGGCTAAAAAGCTTGAAAACGTCGTTGATAAAACCGATATCAAATATGTGCTGGTCACCGAGCTGGGAGACCTGCACGGCCTGCCCAAGCGGTGGTTGATTAATGCGGTCGTGAAGCATGTGAAAAAGATGGTGCCTGCCTACTCGCTGCCCACCGCGTTAAGCTTTCGTGATGTTTTGAAAAAGGGCGCTTCTTTAAATCACACTGAGGTAAGCCGAGCGCAGGATGATTTGGCCGCGCTGCAGTACACCGGCGGCACAACCGGCCTGCCAAAAGGGGCGATGCTAACCCACCGTAACTTGATTGCTAATATGCTGCAGGCGCGTGCCGCTATTGGTACGCATCTAAACGCGGGCGAGGAGTTAGTAATAGCTCCGCTGCCGGTTTATCACATCTACACCTTTACAGTTAACTGCCTGTTTTTAATGGAGTCAGGCAATCATTCGCTGCTGATTACCAACCCCCGTGATCTGGATAGCTTTATAAAAGAGCTTAAAGGGCTAAAGTTCACAGCGTTTATTGGCTTAAATACGCTGTTCAATGCGCTGTGTAATCGTGACGACTTTAAGCAGCTCGATTTTTCCCATCTAAAGCTGACTATTTCTGGTGGTATGGCGCTCACCAAGGCAGCCGCCCTGCGTTGGGAGCAAACGACGGGTTGCCCAGTTGCTGAGGGGTATGGGTTGACAGAAACCTCGCCAATTGTGAGCTTTAACCCAACCGATGATATTCAGTTGGGTACGATCGGTAAGCCCGTTGCAGGCACCTCGGTAAAAGTAGTGGATGCTAATGGCAATGATGTGGCTCTGGGCGAGCCGGGCGAGCTTTGCGTGCAGGGCCCTCAAGTGATGAAGGGATACTGGCAGCGAGACGATGAAACCCGTAACTCCATCGATGAGGGTGGCTGGTTTCATACCGGTGATATCGCTGTGCTTCAGGACGACGGCTACATCCGCATCGTTGACCGTAAGAAGGATATGATTCTGGTGTCGGGCTTTAACGTCTACCCCAATGAGGTGGAAGACGTGGTCGCCGCTCATCCGGATATTATCGAAGCGGCGGTAGTCGGTGTGCCGGATGACGACGCAGGTGAAGTCATCAAGCTGTTTGTCGTCTCCAAAAACAGTCAGTTGGATGCCGAAACGCTGCGTAGCTGGTGCAAAAAAGAGTTAACCGGCTATAAAGTGCCCAGGTTTATCGAGTTTCGTGATGAACTGCCCAAAACCAATGTGGGCAAAGTATTGCGCCGTGAACTGCGCGATGAAAACGAGCCTGCGGCCAGTGAGGCAGATAGTTAGAGGAGACGTCTATAGTGACGAAAATAGATAACGCACTGATGAGCGATTACGCCACTGGTTAGGCGTCGCGTTGGTGAAAGCGTTACAATATTCGGCCCGCTTGCGTAGCGGGCCGAATAGTTATTTGCCCTACCGATAATCCATTGGTACATCTGCTTTTCAATAACGAATGGAAACTGAGCCTAACGTGACCACCGATATGCCCTCTGATCTTACCGATAATCAACGCTTGGCTAAGCTTAATGAAACCATAAGCAACGTTATGCTGCGTGATGCCCAGCGTCTTGAGCGGCGCGTAGCAGGGCTGGTGCGTCGCCTGCGTGACAACAAGCCGATTGATCACGGTTTGCACGAGGTGCAGCGCGATATTCACCGGGCACAGCAAGTGTTTAACCAGCGCGAGGCGTTGAAGGTGACCTTTAACTATCCGGCTGAATTGCCGGTGGTTGAGCGCCGGGAAGATATTTTAAACGCCATTCGTGACCATCAGGTGGTGGTAGTGGCGGGGGAGACCGGGTCGGGAAAAACGACTCAGCTCCCCAAAATGTGCCTAGAGTTAGGCCGTGGACGTAAAGGACTTATTGGTCATACACAGCCGCGGCGTTTGGCGGCGCGCAGTGTTGCCGGGCGGCTGGCCGAAGAGCTTGAGGTGCCGCTTGGTGAGCAGGTGGGCTATCAGGTACGTTTTACGGATCAAAGTAGCTCCACCACGCTAGTGAAGCTAATGACCGATGGTATCTTGCTGGCTGAAACCCAGCACGACCCCTTGTTGCTGCGCTACGACACCATCATTATTGATGAGGCTCACGAGCGCAGCCTGAACATCGATTTTCTGCTGGGCTATTTAAAAAGGCTGTTGCCTAAACGTCCTGACCTTAAAGTGATTATTACCTCGGCAACCATTGATGTTGATCGTTTTGCCGCGCATTTCGGTACGCCTAAAGCACCCGCGCCCGTCGTTGAGGTATCAGGACGCACGTATCCGGTCAATGTGCATTATCGCCCTTTGGTGCGTGATGAAGAAGATGAAGAGGATCGCACCTTACAAGAAGGGATTTTGCACGCCGTTCTCGAAATCGAAGCCATCGAGCGCGAAAAAGGCTGGCTACATGGCCCCCGGGATGTTCTGGTATTTTTGCCGGGCGAGCGAGAAATTCGTGAAACAGCCGATACGTTACGCCGGGCTGATTTGCAAGGGACGGAAATTCTGCCGCTGTACGCACGTCTCTCCAATGAGGAGCAGAACCGGGTTTTTTCTGCCCACCGTGGAAGGCGCATTGTGTTGGCCACTAACGTTGCGGAAACCTCGTTGACGGTGCCCGGCATTCGTTATGTGGTGGACCCGGGGCTTGTCCGGATTAGCCGCTACAGCTATCGGGCAAAAATTCAGCGCCTACCGATTGAGCCGGTAAGCCAGGCGAGTGCCAATCAGCGCAAGGGGCGCTGCGGTAGGGTGGCAGAAGGGGTGTGTATTCGTCTTTACGACGAAGAGGACTTCGTCTCGCGTCCAGCCTTTACCGATCCTGAAATTCAGCGGACCAATTTAGCCTCGGTCATTCTGTCGATGCTGGCGCTAAAACTGGGTGATATTGAAGCGTTTCCCTTTGTAGACCCACCGGACAGCCGCTTTGTAAAAGATGGCTTTCGGCTACTGTTTGAGCTGGGCGCGGTCAACGAAAAGCATCACCTGAGCGAGTTGGGGCGAAAGTTAGCGAAACTACCCATCGACCCGCGCTTGGCACGAATGGTGTTAGCAGGTGCGGAGCGCGGTAGCCTGCGTGATGTTCTGGTGGTGGTGTCCGCGCTTGCCATTCAGGACCCGCGAGACCGTCCGGCCGATAAACGCCAGGCTGCCGATCAGGCGCACCAGCGTTGGCACGACCCGGATTCAGATTTTGTCGCGCTGCTCAATTTGTGGCACGGCATTGAGAATGCCCGCGAAGCATTATCCGGCAATCAGCTGCGCCGCTGGTGTCGCGAGCACTATATTAATTATCTGCGTATGCGTGAATGGCACGATACGTTCCGCCAACTTAGGCAGTTGCTGCGCGATATGCAGATCGATGTTCCTGCGCCGCTACCGCGCAATGACGAGGAGAGCGAAGAGCAGGCGCGTCAGGCCAGACGCAAGACCTCAGGTAAGTTACACCAGGCGCTTCTTTCAGGCCTTTTGTCTAACCTGGGCACGGTAGTGGAAAATCGCGAGTACCTGGGCGCACGTAATCGTAAATTCATGATTCACCCCGGCTCGGGGCTCGCCAAAAAATCGCCCAAATGGCTAATGGCATTTGAGCTGATTGAAACCACAAAACTGTATGCACGCACCGTTGCCAAGATCGATCCCCAGTGGATCGAACCGCAGGCTCAGCACTTGGTGAAACGCAGCTATAGCGAACCTCATTGGGAACAAAAGCGCGCGCAGGTCGTTGCTTTTGAGCAAGTAACGCTGTTTGGCCTGCCTATTGTCGCGCGTCGGCGTGTGCACTATGGGCCGATTGCCCCCAAAGAATCGCGCGAGCTGTTTATCCGCCGTGCGCTGGTGGAAGGCGAGTTTACGACTCAGGGCGCGTTTTTTGCTCATAACCGCGCACTCATTGACGAAGTGGAGGCGCTTGAAGACCGCGCCCGCCGCCGTGATATTCTGGTCGATGAAGAGGCGTTGTTTGCGTTTTACGACGCGCGTATTCCAGACGACATTGTCAATGGTAAAGGCTTCGAGCACTGGCGCAAGCAGGCTGAACGCCAGACGCCTGCGCTGTTGAATTTTGATCTGGATGCGCTGAAAGCGCGTGACGCCGCCGATGTCACCCAAGCGCAGTACCCTGACCATTTAACACTTGCCGGGGTGGCTTATCCGGTGAGTTATCACTTTGATCCCAATGCAGACGATGATGGCGTTACATTGACCGTACCTGCCGCCATGCTGCCTCAATTGCCTGTGCACGCATTAGAGTGGTTGGTGCCTGGGCTGTTAAGAGAAAAGTGTATTGCGCTTTTAAAGTCGCTGCCTAAAAGCATTCGCCGCCAGGTGGTACCCATTCCTGATTGGGTCGATGCAGCGTTGGAAACCCTAGTGCCCGATCAGCGCCCGCTCACAGAAGCATTGGGCGAATTTATACGTCGACGTACCGCAACGCGTGTTCATCCGGATGACTGGCGGCTGGATTTACTCGATGCCCACCTGATTATGAACATTCGAGTCGTCAATCATGCTGGAGAGCTGCTGGGTCAAGGGCGCGATGTCAGAGCGCTGGAGCAGCGCTTTGAAGCGGCGGCCAGTGCCGGTGCCCAGGCGTTGGCCGAGCAGGCAAACCAGGCGCCTACGCTTGACGGCCTGCCTGAGGAGCCATTGCCTGATTCGCGTGTGACTACGCAGGCGGGTATTCGTGTCGAGGCCTACCCGGCGTTGGTGGCTGAAGCCAGTGAGTTTAAGGTCGCACTTTTTGATCATCCGGCAAAGGCATTGGCGGCGCATCAAGAGGGGGTTGCCCGGCTGGCAATTGCCAAACAGCCTGACCAGGTAAAAGCGATTAAGCGCCTACCCGGTGTTGAAAAATGCGCGCTGCTGTTTGCCAAAGTGGGCAGCAAGCAAGCGTTGCTGGATGACCTGATGTTAGCCGTCTTTACTCAAGTCGTTGCCCAGCACCCTTTGCCGCGTTCATCGGCCGAATTGAGTGCTCGCCTGGATGTTACCAAAGCAGCGTTGATTGATTACGCGACTTCCCTGCTTGAACAGGTCGAGGCGGCGCTAAAAGGTCACTTGGCAGTGAGTAAAGTGCTTAAAGGCAAGCTCAATTTTGCGCTTGCCCTAGTGTATAACGATATCAGCGTACAGATGCAGCGGCTGGTCTACCCGGGGTTCATTCGTGATGCAGGCCAATGGCTGACAGAGTATCCTCGTTACACCGAAGCCGCGCTCATCCGCCTTGAGAAAGCCGCACGTGAGCGCGGGCGTGACCAGATGCTGATGCATGACGTTCAGGCCCTTGAAACTCGCTTTGATGCGCGGCGTAAAAGCGAGTGTCGGGGGCGTGTTGAAGATCCCGAGTTGGTGGAATTTGGCTGGTGGATACAGGAGCTTCGCGTTTCCCTTTTTGCTCAGCAGTTGGGAACGCTGATGCCCGTATCGGCAAAGCGCCTTGAAAAGCGTTGGCAAGAAATAATTAGCGTTTAAAAGATGACTGGTAAACCCTGCAAATAACGCACACAGTAATATTAAGCGCGAGCCTTGGGCCTGAGTCTGAACAGCAAGCAATAGGGGCAAAAGCCGCTTAGAGGAGATAGGCATGACAAACGTGGTGATAACCGGGACAGGGCTTTATACACCGGAACACGCCATTGATAATGCGGCGCTGGTGGCTGCATTTAATACGTGGGTGGATAACGAAAATGCGTGTCATGCGGATGCGATTGCACGGGGTGAGCGTGAGCCGCTAGCCCACTCCAGCAGCGAGTTCATCGAAAAAGCCTCTGGTATTAAAAGTCGTTACGTATTGGATGCTTCAGGTATTTTAGATCCTGAGCGGATGTGTCCTCGGCTGCCATTACGTCAAAATGACGAGCCCTCTATTCAGTGTGACATGGCCGTCTCTGCCGCACGCCAAGCGCTGGAAAAGGCCCAGGTAGCACCTGGTGACATCGAACTGGTGATTGTGGCTTGCTCCAATATGGAGCGTGCCTATCCTGCGTTAGCGGTAGAAGTGCAGCAGATGCTGGGTGCCAAGGGTTATGGATTTGATATGAACGTGGCTTGCAGCTCTGCTACGTTCGCCCTTGAATCGGCCGCTAATGCTATTGCGTCCGGCAGTATTAAGCGCGCCCTGGTAGTGAACCCGGAAATCTGTTCGGCACATTTAAACTTTCGAGACCGTGACAGCCACTTTATTTTCGGCGATGCTTGCACCGCTGTGGTCCTGGAAAATAGTGTCGATGCAGTGGCCGATGAGCGCTTTGAAATTATAGGTACGCGGCTTGTTACCCAGTTTTCCAATGCCATTCGCAATAATGCCGGCTTTTTAAACCGTGTGACGGACAGTGATCCGTTAGCAATTGATAAGCTCTTTGTGCAAGAAGGGCGGCGAGTTTTCAAAGAAGTATGTCCCATGGTAGCCCAGTTGATTACAGATCACTTGACCTCGTTGGAGCTATCGGGAAGTGATCTCAAAAAAATGTGGCTGCATCAGGCTAACCGCCATATGAACGATCTTATCGCCCGCAGGGTATTGGGTTTTGAGCCCAGTGAGGCGCAAGCGCCCATCATTTTAGACCGCTATGCAAACACAAGCTCCGCTGGTTCCATTATTGCCTTTCATTTACATCATGAGGATATGGTGGAGGGCGACATTGGTGTGATTTGCTCCTTTGGAGCAGGCTACAGCGCAGGTAGCGTCGTAGTTCGACGTCAGTAACAGTACGACGTCAGTGATAGTACGTTAGTTTTTGAAGAGGAATAACCATGCTGCGGTTGTTAGCCAGGCAAGCCACCACTTTTTCACTGCGTAACGCAGCCCTACCAGCTGTGCTGCTTATCACCATGGCGGCTAGCGGTTGTGCCAGCACGCAAATGGCTCAAGATGCGAATCCGGATGATCCGTGGGAGGGCTTTAATCGCCGCGTTTTCGCCTTTAACGATGTCGTTGATCAGTATACGTTGAAGCCGGTAGCCCAAGGGTATCGCACGATTACGCCGAGCCCTGTACAAACCGGTGTCAGCAACTTTTTCTCCAACCTTGGCGAAATTCGTACGACTATAAATAGTCTTCTTCAAGGAAAACCGGCGAACGCTGGGTTGGCAACATCCCGTTTTTTGATCAACACAACGGTGGGTATCGGTGGGTTGCTTGATTACGCGACGTTGATGGAGATTAACGCAAGCGACGAGGATTTCGGGCAAACGCTGGCGGCCTGGGGGTGGGATGACTCACGCTACCTTGTCTTGCCGTTTTTGGGGCCCAGTACGTTACGTGATGCTACGGGTCGGCCTGCTGATATCATGACCTATCCCATCGTTTACGTGGATGATAACACCACCGAGCTTGTATTAAGCGCGCTCAATATTATTGATCGACGCGCCGCATTACTTGATCGGGAAAACTTGATTAGTGGTGATCGCTACAGCTTTGTGCGCGACGCTTATTTGCAGAGCCGCCAGTTTGAAATTAGTGACGGCGAGTTAGGCGATGACCCGTTTGCAATGGATGATTTTGACTTTAACGACAGCGATTTCAATGACAGTGATTTCGACGACAGCGATGTTAGTGACGACGATTTCGCCGATTGAGGCTTGATATGGATCATTCCAGGCAACTGGTTGCGGTAATTGACGCGCCCGGTCCGGAGCGCGATGCGCTGGCAGAAGCCATCACGTGTGACGGTATGGGCGTATATGCTGCAGATAATATCGACTATCTTCCAGAAGAAACCGCTTTAATTGTTGCGCATGCGCACTCGGTGCCTCAGCAGCAGTGGTCGCAGTTGACGCGTCGCTTACCCACGTTGGTGGTAAGCGACTCGCGTCAGGATGCGGACCTGATCAAGGCGATTGACATAGGGTTGGTGGACTATATCGTTCATCCTCTACGCCATGCTGAACTGCTGCGACGAATGATTCGTAAGGCTATTGAGCTCAATGAGTTAGCCATTGAGCGAGACCGTGATAGAGAAAGACTCGCTGAATTAAACGAGAGCCTGGAGACACATCTGGCGCTGCTGCGCATGGACCAGCAAAGTGGGGGGCATATTCAGCGTCGGTTATTGCCTGCTCACCCCAAGGTGGTGAACGGCGTTTACTATGATTATTGGTTTGCGCCCTCGCTTTATCTATCCGGCGACTTTCTGGATTATCAGCGTTACAACGACCGTTACAGTGCGTTTTATTTTGCAGACGTTTCTGGGCACGGCGCATCCTCGGCGTTTGTGACCGTGCTGTTAAAGTATTTATGCAACCGTTGGCTAAATGAGTGGGACGGCCACAAGCCCGAGTGCTTGGCGCCGGACTGGTTGGCCGCTATGAATCGAGAGTTGCAGGGGACCGATATCGGTAAACATGCAACGTTGTTTGTAGGTGTTATTGACCATCACTCTCATACTCTTCACTATTCGCTCGGTGCACAGCTACCGATGCCTTTTTTGGTTGCGGGCGGTAAGCTCTCCCGGCTTGAAGGAGAGGGGATGCCAGTAGGCCTTTTCCCCGATATAGAGTATCCTTCGCTGAGCTGTGCCTTGCCGGCCGAATTTCGATTATGGCTGTGTTCAGATGGTGTATTGGAATGCTTGCCGGGTAAAACGCTCGACACGCGGCTCAAGGAGCTTGAGCAATTAGTAAGCGAAAGTGTCACGCTTGAGCAGTTGCGCGAACGGCTAGCCAAAACAAGTGTCCTGCTGGCAGCAGGGGAGACGGGTGAGGCGAACCAGGAACGCGGTGCTTTACCCGATGATCTAACAATCATGATGGTGAGCGGATTTGGTCATGCTGATTGATGAAGGCCGTATTAAAGCGGCGTTCGAGTCCGGTGTTTTTGTCTTAAAACTCTGTGGCGATGTGCGGTTAACGCTTTGTGCCACGCTGGATACCCAGGCACAACATCTGGCTGAAACGCCTGGGTTACGTGCGGTAATGATTGACTTGCGTGAAGCGACCAATGTCGATTCAACGGCATTGGGTTTTCTTGCAAAGGTGGCGATGGCTGTAAAAGGGCGCTTGGCCCACCCGCCTACTATCATTGCGGATAATCCTGATGTTCGTAAAATGCTCGATGTTATGGGCTTTGCGCGTTTTTTTACCTTGATGGAGGCGCCGCTTCAACAGCCGCCAGCGCTTAGCGATGCGCTTGTTGAGCTGCCTGAAGAGCCTGCGGATGAAGATGGGCTGCGCGAGCGAATTCTTGAAGCGCATCGTATTTTAATGCACATGAATGAGCATAATCGCGAGCAGTTCCAGCCGTTGGTTGAGATGTTGGAAGCGCAGAATACAGAACCCCACCATTAAAAAAGCCTCCCTGATAAAGAAAGGGAGGCTCCGACGACTGACAACCCCCCCCACTTTTGTGGGGGGTGTCGTTTAAGCGTGGCGCAATTTAATAACTTATGACTTTCGCAGTGTGCCGAGCAATGTTTCCAGCTCACGCTGGTCGGCCATAAATTTGCGAATACCTTCCGCTAGTTTATCAGACGCCATTTCATCTTCATTCATGGCCCAGCGGAAATCGCTTTGCGTTAATGGCTCGTCCGCTGAGCTACTCGCGCCCATCGGCGTTAGCTGGCGAGTTAGTTCACCCTGCTGTTCATCCAACTCGGTAAGCAACTTGGGCGAAATGGTCAGACGGTCGCAGCCTGCCAGAGATATAATCTCGCCGATATTACGAAAGCTTGCGCCCATTACGATGGTGGCGTAGTTATGGCCCTTGTAGTAGCTGTAAATCTGTTTGACAGACTGTACGCCTGGGTCATTGTTACCGTTAAAATCGGCTTCAGGCTGACGAGATTTATGCCAATCGAGGATGCGCCCGACAAACGGCGAAATCAAAGTGACGCCTGCATCGGCACATGCTTGAGCCTGAGCAAAACCAAACAGCAGCGTGAGGTTGGTACGGATGCCTTCACGCTCAAGCTGCTGCGCTGCCTGAATACCCTCCCAAGTGGAGGCCATCTTGATTAGTATGCGCTCAGGACCCACGCCCTTTTGGGCGTACCGCTCGATCAATGAATGCGCGCGCGCAATAGTGGCATCACGGTCAAATGAAAGCCGAGCACTTACTTCGGTGGATACGTAGCCGGGCACCAGTTCACTAATTTCACTGCCAATCTCGACAGCCACGCGGTCAACCGCATCATCAATATCCTTGCTTTCCTTGGCAATAGTGGCCAAGTGGGCGCGGCGCTGCTCTTGCTGAGCGGCTTGTAGGATGAGCGAAGGGTTCGTCGTTGCATCTTGTGGCGCAAAACGTCGGATGGCTTCAAGGTCGCCGGTATCGGCGACTACCGAGGTCATTTCTTTAAGCTGTGTTAGCAGGCTAGTGGCCATTCATTACTCCTTGCGTCGTTAGTCCTTTACTGTAGCAAGGCAGGCGCTCGCTGAATATTATCCGATGTGGGGGTATTGGATAAGTCAGGTGTTGGCGGAGAGGCTTGCCAAATAAAATCATCGCTGGATATCTCTCCGATTTTAAAGCGTGCGGCTTGTTCACGCATCCTTTCTGCAGCGGCTTCAAGCGACATTGCATCCTGAGCAGTAGCTTCAACCTGCTTGGTATTGGCCCGATTCACCTGGGTCTGTTCGTGCAGTGTTGAATTCAGATGTTCAATGTGGCGGTGCTGCTCATTAGCCGCATCAGCGATCTGAAGCATGATGCTATTGGCTTGTTCGGTCGTTTCAACAATCGCGTTCATGCCGTGGCTGGCCTTATTGGATAAGGTATGGCCACGCTCAATACTGTTGCCTGATGTGGCAAGCAAGGTTTGGATTTGGCGCGCAGCTTCAGCGCTGCGTGAGGCTAGTTGGCGTACTTCGCCCGCCACGACGGCAAAGCCTCGGCCTTGTTCGCCAGCGCGAGCGGCCTCTACAGAGGCGTTTAACGCAAGAATATTGGTTTGAAAAGCGATGGAGTCAATAACATTAACAATCTCATCGACTTCTTTTGAGCGTGCGTGAATCTCCTCCATGGTGGTCAGGAAGTTGGTCATTATCTGGCTACCGTCTTGGGTTTGTGATGCCGCCGTAGACGTTAGTTGGGTTGCATCGGCGGCAAAACCAGCGGTGGTGGCAACGTTCTCTGTCAGCTCATCCAGGTTAGCCGCGGTCGTTTCGTGGGATGCGTTTTGCTGGCGCGTTCGGATAGCAAGGTCTTCATTGCCTAGCGCCAGGCGTTGAGCGCTATCGAAAATATGGCGGCTATTACTATGAAGCTCTGAAACGGTTTCAATGAGTGCACGCTGCATATTATCCAGCTCTTGGTAGAGCTGGCCTATTTCATTATTGCCTTGAGCCGGGACCTTAACGCTTAAATCACCCTCGGCCATTGTACGAAAGTGTGCGACCAAGCGGTTAATAGGTAATAGAACATGGCGCTGCCCAATCCAGGCCATTAAACCTAGCAGTGCCAAGGCAATAGCAATGCCTCCTGACAGCAATTGACCAATCAACTGACCGCGGCGTTGAGCGTTAGTCATTAGCTCTGTACCCTGACGGTCAGCCAGTTGATAAAAGCTACGTGCCTCTTCGGTTAGGGCTTGGCTATGTGCTAACGCATCAAGCGTCAATTGCCGGTAGCCGCCGCGGTCACCTGTCTGAACGGCGTTTAATTGTTCATTCATCGTGCCAATAAGCGCTGTTGCCTGCTGCTCAATAGCGTCTCGAAGTGTCGGGTGAGGTGTTTCAGCGGTTGCTTCCAAAAACGTTGCCAGCGCTACTGCCATTTCAGAGAGCTCATTTTCGACCGCTTGAAGCGCCTCTGTCGGGTCTCCTAGCGAGGGACGCAATTTGCGTTCAAGCGCTCTGTCCAAACGGTGCAATCCCTCAAGGCCCGCTATATGAAGCCGGTTTAGCGATGACGACTGTTGAACATTAACCTGTTCAAGAAGCGCTAAATCGTTCTGGCTCTGCTGCATCATTTTCCATGTCAGTAGGGCAAACATGAGCACACACAGTGCTACAAGCAGTAAGGCGGATAGGCTTAGCCAGCGTAGTGGGATATTTTTCAGCGCTCTAAAATTCATAGTGCTTCCATGAGTTGGTCTTGGAAAAGGCTTATGAATCCTAGGCTAAGCAGTTTATGTTTCAGTTTTTCGGGGCTGCGGTGCTTAATTTTCATCACCGCGTTACTATTAGCGGCCTATCGATTGCTGCTGTGCTTGATGGTGGCTAATTAATTCAGGGAGTCCTATGGAACTTAACCCACGACGGGTTGCTTTGTTGGTTGCTGCCAACACAGCGCTTGCCCCTTTTGCGATTGACGCCTATTTGCCTGCGATTGGCGTGTTAGCGGAATCCGTTAATGCCAGCATTCATCACGCGGAGCTTTCGATTAGTGTGTTCCTGTTTGGTTTTGCCATTGGCCAACTTGTCTTTGGACCGCTATCTGACCGGATAGGGCGCAAGCCGGTACTCATGGGCGGTTTAGTCGTATTTATGCTGGCAAGCCTGATGATTACCACGGCTGATAGCCTTAACTCGCTTTTGTTTTGGCGATTTATCCAGGCACTGGGTGGCGGAGCCTGCGTGGTAAACTCTGCCGCCATTGTACGCGACTGCTTTAGCGGCCGAGAGGCTGCCAAAGTGATGTCGACCATGGCCATGATCATGATGTTGGCTCCCCTGGTGGCTCCGGCGGTGGGGAGTATGCTGCTGCATATTGCAGGCTGGTGGCTGATTTTTGTTTTTCTTGCGGCTTATGCCGGCTTTTTGCTTTGGCTGCTGGGGACGCGGTTACCCGAAACCCGTGATATGACGCTGCCTGCAGCGTCGCCTCGTCAGGTGCTCGGCAATTATGTAAGCGTGCTGCGGCATAAAGAAGGCATGGGGTATATCTGTGCAGTGGCCGCCTCTTTTGCCGGTCTTTTCGCCTTTGTAACAGCATCGCCCTTTGTCTATCTTGATTATTTTGGTCTCTCTCCGGGGATGTATCCGCTGATTTTCGGGGTTAACGTCGTTGTTATTGCGCTCTCCAACCGCGTTAATATTTATATGCTGCGTCAACGCACACCCCAACAAAACCTGCGCCTGGGGTTAATGATCCAGATGATCGCGGGCTTGGGCTTGGTGATCGTTACAGCGCTGGATATGGTCACGCTATATACCGTTGTGCCTCTGGTGATGGTATTTACCGGCATGATTGGCTTGATCACTCCGAATGCTATCTCGTCACTGCTGGATCACTTTGGGCATATCAGTGCGACCGCAACGGCGTTGCTGGGTGGCATCCAGTTTAGCTGTGGCGCGCTTGCCGGGGTGCTGGTCGGGGCGTTTGAAGTCGCCCATCTGTGGCCCATGGTATTGACCATGCTGGGGGCGTCATTACTTGGAAATATTGGTGTGCGGATGCTAACCGCCAATTCAGAACAGAGTCGCTAGTCGTTTTACCCTGTCGTAGTGTTCTCCTTTGCTATACGACGTTTTGCGTATTTAACGATTTAGAGATTGTCATATTTCTGCAATGATACGTGTGCAAACTCTCTTTTGTGAAAGGCCAGAAGGCCAACTCTTCCGGTAAGCATCAGCTGGCCGGATATCAAACCAGAGGGGAACACGACGTGAAAAAGCATACGCTAAGTGTTGCAGTAGTAGCCGGTCTAGCGGTAGGTGTTTCAAGCGCTGCCATGGCTCGCGACACAATCCAAATTGCGGGCTCTTCTACTGTACTGCCGTTTGCAGGTATCGTGGCTGAAGAGTTTGGTAATACGTATTCTCAGTTTAATACGCCGGTAGTTGGTTCTGGTGGTTCAAGTGGCGGCCTTCGTCAGTTCTGCCAGGGCGTTGGTGAAAACACCATTGATATCGCTAACGCTTCTCGCTCAATTCGTAGCGGTGAGGTTGAGAGCTGTGCCGAAAACGGTGTTAACGAAATTATTGAAATCCAATTCGGCTACGACGGCATTGTATTTGCCTCGCGCCTTGATCGTGGCGAGTTTGCCCTAACGCCTGAGCATGTTTTCAAAGCGGCGGCTGCTCAACTGCCGCAAAACGGCGAACTGGTTGATAACCCCTACACCCGCTGGTCTGAAATCGACAGCAACCTGCCTGACCAGGAAATCGTACTGGTTATCCCGGCTTCCAACCACGGTACGCGTGAAGTCTTTGAAGAGAAAGTCGTTCACCCGGGTTGTGACACTGTTGCTGAAGTAGAAGGCGATGCTTGCATCAACCTGCGTGGCGATGGCCGTATCGTTGAAATTGCCGGCGATTACACCGAAACCCTGGCGCGCCTGGATGCTCAGGAAGATGCAGTAGGTGTCTTCGGCCTTAGCTTCTACGATCAAAACCGTGACCGCTTGCAAGTGGCGACCGTTGATGGTGTAACACCTAGCCTGGAAACGATTGGCTCTGGTGAGTATCCGGTTTCTCGTCCGCTGTTCTTCTACGTAAAGGGCGAGCACATTGACGTGATTCCTGGCCTGGCGGAATACACGGAGTTCTTCCTGAACGAAATGACCTCTGGCTATGGCAGCCCGCTGGAAGACGCTGGTCTGATCCCGATGGATGAGAGCGAGCGTAGCCAAGTGCTTGAGCAGTTCGAATCCCGTACGGTCGTAAGCGTCGACTAAGTGCGGCACTGCTTCAGATTCGGTGTACCTTATTAAGTTTGTTTTTGCGCCAGCATCATGCAGTTGATGCTGGCGCTTAAACGTAGCAAGTCAAAGGCGGAAAGATAATGAGCAACTTTGCCTTGATAGCCACGCTGTTGGTGTTGATGGCCTTGGCATACCATTTAGGCTTGACGCGCAGCCGTGCGGTTGCGGCAACTCAAGATGTACGAATGCATTCGCGGCCGGGCTATTACGGTACGCTTGTGGCGCTTTGGTGCGGCTTGCCTGCACTCGCTATATTTTTGTTATGGTCATTTTTAGCCCCTCAGTTAATCGACATGCTGGTTATTCAGCAGTTGCCTACTGACATGGTTGCCAGTATGAGCGACCGTGAAATGCAAACGTTTCTGGATCGTGTAACTGCCTTGGCAAACGAACGTGGCGTAGCGGGTGGTGGTAGTCCTGAAGAGTGGGCCGCTGCGGCACATATGGCAAGGCTTCAAACGTTTGAAAATTTTAGCCTGGTGGCATTAGTCGCCGTGCTATCTGTGGCGGGCCTGGTCATTGCACGGCGGCGTATCACGCCCCAGTGGCGCGCCCGTAACCAGGTTGAACGGGTTATTATGTTTGCGCTAGCCGCAAGCTCGGCTGTCGCTATATTTACAACGATTGGCATTGTGCTCTCCATGCTGGGCGAGGCAATGAAGTTCTTTAGTTTTATTAGTCCCGTCGACTTCTTCTTTGGCACTACCTGGAACCCTCGATTTAGCACCTCTGGTACCTCTGACCAAGGGGAGTTTGGTTTATTACCCCTCCTCTGGGGCACCATAATGGTCAGTGGCATTGCACTGTTGGTAGCGATTCCTGTTGGGTTAATGACCGCAATCTACATGGCAGAGTACGCGCCGCCCTGGTTGCGCAATGTGGCCAAGCCGGTGATTGAGATTTTGGCGGGTATCCCGACCATTGTTTATGGCTTTTTCGCGCTGATGGTTGTGGGCCCCTTTCTCTCCGCTTTTGGTGATCTGATTGGCATTAATATTCGCACAACCAGCGCGATAACAGCGGGCCTGGTCATGGGGATCATGATCATTCCTTTTGTCTCCTCGCTGTCTGACGACATTATTACCCAAGTGCCTAAGTCGCTGAGGGATGGTGCATTAGGTTTGGGCGCCACCAAGTCTGAAACGATTCGACAGGTGGTATTGCCCGCTGCGCTTCCCGGCATTGTGGGTGCTTTTTTGCTGGCAGCTAGCCGCGCGATTGGGGAAACCATGATTGTGGTATTGGCCGCTGGTAATAACCCTGTACTGCATGCCAACCCTTTCGAGGCGGTATCGACTATTACCGTAACGATTGTTAACCAGTTGACCGGGGATATGGATTTTGCAAGCCCCCAGTCCCTGGTTGCGTTTGCCCTCGGTCTTACCCTGTTTGTGATCACCTTAGGCCTAAACGTCATCGCACTGGTTGTCGTGCGTAAATATCGCCAGCAATACGAGTAAGTGACTATGTCCATAACGATTGAGCAGCGCCGGCAACACCGGCTGATGACGATAGAAAAGTCGCTGGCGAAACGGCATCGTAAAGAAAACAGCTTTCGGCGGATGGGACTTGTCGCTGTTATTACCGGTATGGTGCTGGTCGCCATCCTGTTTATCAGCATTCTAATGCGTGGTGTGCCGGCATTTTGGCAAGCCACCATGTACATGGATGTGTATTTCGACCCTGAGGTTATCCAGCTTGAGCCCAAGCCTGAACGCGCTAGTGGCGAGAGCCAGTTTGAGTTTGAAGAGCGTTTTTTACAGTGGGAAACACAAGCAGGGCTGGCCAATTGGCAATCCTTAATTGATAACGCACTGGAAGAGGCGTTGGGGGTAGAGGTAGAGGGGCCGCAGTTACGTGATCTGCGTGCGCTTGTCACCTCTGGCGAGCGCTACGCGTTGCGTGATCGGTTTATTGAAGATCCTTCGCTGTTGGGGCAAACCGTCGAACTCAAGATGCTGGCGAGTGCGAACGTGGATGTCTGGATCAAAGGCAATATTGATCGTGATTTGCCGGATGCACGCCAACAGCTAAGTGCTCAAACGCGCGCCTGGGCTGACGAGCTTGAAGCCTCTGGCGTCATTCGTAACGCGTTTAGTACCTCGTTATTTTTAAATACTGACTCACGCAGCTCTTTGGCATCAGCGGGCCTGGCCGGTGCCTTTATGGGTTCGCTGTTTATGATGATCATCGTCATCGCGCTGTCTGTGCCGTTAGGGGTATCAAGCGCTATTTATCTGGAAGAGTTTGCGCCCAAGAATCGCTTAACCGATCTAATTGAAATCAATATCAATAACCTGGCAGCGGTTCCTTCCATTGTGTTCGGTTTGCTGGGCGCATCTATCTTTATTGGCTATTTAAGATTGCCTATTTCAGCGCCCCTGGTAGGGGGGCTGGTGCTTACGTTGATGACATTACCGACCATTATTATCGCTACGCGGGCATCGTTACGCTCCATTCCGCCCTCTATTCGTCAAGCGGCGTTGGGGATCGGGGCATCGCGAGTGCAGACGGTATTTCACCACGTACTGCCCTTGGCGCTTCCCGGTATTTTGACAGGCTCTATTTTGGGTGTTGCTCAAGCATTGGGGGAAACAGCGCCCTTGCTTCTGATCGGTATGAACGCGTTTGTCGCGAGTGTGCCAGCAACACCGTTGGATCAATCAACCGCGCTGCCAGTACAGATTTATCTATGGCAAGGCAATGAGCTGCGTAATTTCTTCGAAGCACGCACGTCTGCGGCCATCATTGTATTGCTGGGACTAATGTTAAGCTTGAATGCATTGGCGATTTGGTTGCGTAAAAAATTCGAGACGAGGTGGTAAGTGAATACTTCAACAGAGCCGATGACAACAACTCCCATGGTTAGCGTCGGGGGCGGTGAAAGCCGCACCAGCAAGGCGAAAGACAAGGTCAAAATGAGTGCCGAAGCCGTTAAGGTGTTTTACGGTGACTCTCAGGCAATTAACGGTATTGACCTGGATATCTACGAAAACGAAGTGCTGGCCTTTATTGGGCCTTCCGGTTGCGGTAAATCGACATTTTTACGCTGCTTAAACCGCATGAACGACACCATCGATATCTGTCGTGTTGAAGGCAAAATTACATTAGATAAAAACGATATTTATGCGGCTAACCGTGATGTAGTATTGCTGCGCGCTCAGGTGGGGATTGTGTTCCAAAAGCCGAACCCCTTCCCGAAATCCATCTACGAAAATATTGCATATGGGCCGCGCTTGCACGGCTTGGCTCGGCGTAAGGCCGAGCTTGACGATATTGTAGAAAGCAGCCTGCGCCGCGCAGGGCTTTGGGAAGAGGTAAAAGACCGTCTTGATCAGCCAGGTACCGGGTTGTCAGGTGGTCAGCAGCAGCGTTTGTGTATTGCACGGACGGTCGCGGTAAGTCCGGATGTCATTTTGATGGATGAGCCGTGCTCTGCACTTGACCCGATTGCCACGGCCAAAGTGGAGCAGCTGATTGATGAGTTAAGTGAGAGCTATACCATCGTTATGGTGACTCACAATATGCAGCAGGCCGCTCGAGTGGCAGACCGCACTGCGTTCTTCCATATGGGCGACCTGGTCGAAGTGGATAGCACTGATCAGATATTCACTAACCCTCAGGATCAGCGTACTCACGACTACATTACCGGGCGGTTTGGATAAGCAACAACTTCCTGGCGTGAGTGATAGGAAGACGCGGGGCTAACGCTGCAAAGCGTTGGCCCCGCGTCGTTTATGTCAGTCGATAAGCTCAACGGCAACCGCTGTGGCCTCGCCGCCACCAATACACAGGCTGGCAATGCCACGTTTGCTGCCTTGAGTACGTAGGGCATGAATAAGCGTGGCAATGATGCGTGAACCGGTAGAGCCAACAGGGTGCCCTTGGGCGCAGGCGCCACCAAAAATATTGACCTTGCTGTGAGGTAAGCCAAGATCGTCCATTGCCATTAGCGTCACCACGGCAAAGGCTTCGTTAATCTCAAATAAATCGACGTCGCCGACGCTCCAGCCAAGCTTTTTCATCAGGCTTTCTATGGCGCCTACCGGGGCAATCGTAAACTCGCTGGGGTGGCGAGCGTGGGTTGCATGCCCCAGCATTCTGGCTAATGGCTTCACGCCGTGGCGTTCGGCTGCTTCTGCGCTTGCCACAATAAGCGCTGAAGCGCCATCGGAGATAGAGCTGGCGTTTGCTGCAGTGATGGTGCCGTCTTTAGAAAAGGCTGGTCGCATGTGGCGAATTTTGTCGAGTTTGGCTTGAAACGGTTGTTCATCATGTTCAATAAGCGTGTCGCCTTGGCGCGTAGATACGGTGACGGGCGCCATTTCAGCATCCAGTTGCCCACCGTTGGAAGCCGCGATAGCGCGCTCGAGCGAGGCAATGGCAAAATCATCCAAACGCTCCCGTGTGTAGCCTCGCCGTGAAGCGATATCCTGAGCGAAAACGCCCATTAATGTGCCCGTTTCAGCATCCTCAAGACCATCCAAAAACATGTGGTCTTTGAGTTCGCCGTGGCCTAACCGATAACCGCCGCGGGCTTTGGTCAGCACGTAGGGGGCGTTGGACATGGACTCCATGCCCCCCGCCAGTAGAATTTGCCCGCTACCCGCTTTAATTACGTCGTGGGCGAGCATGGTGGCCTTCATGCCTGAACCGCATAGCTTGTTAATCGTCATTGCGCCGCACGCATCGGGTATGCCGGCCTGACGCATGGCTTGGCGAGCAGGGCCTTGTTTGACGCCCCCCGGAAGCACGCAGCCCATAATGCCTTCATCAATGGCATCGGGCTCAATGCCCGCACGTTGAACCGCTGCACGAATAGCAACCGCGCCCAGTTCAGGGGCGCTCATGCTCGATAAGCTGCCCATCATGCCTCCCATGGGGGTGCGTGCAGCGGATAGAAATACGATATCGGTTGCAGTATTCATTAGCTAACTCCTTAGGATTTATTGTGATTATTCTGCTGGGCGATAAGCGATGCGTTGACCCGTTGGCGGGGCTGTGGTTTTCTCGTGGATAACCAAGCAAGCGCTAGTGTGAGTGAAATGAATGTAATAAATGCATCTGTGCGCCGCAAGGAATTGACGCGTTTAGCGGCTCAGCTCTTTGTCCAGGAGGGCTTTGATCGTACCACTGTACGTATGCTGGCGCAGGAAATGGGGATCAAGTCCGGCAGCCTGTTTCATCACTTCAAGGATAAACAGGAAATCCTTGCTGCGGTAATCGAGGAAGGAATGCAGAATGCGCTAATGATTGCTCGTCAATCGATTGAGCGCTGCTCGTCTGACCCTGAAGCGCGGCTGCGCGCGATGGCACGTGCTCATCTGGAAACGCTGTTTACCGACCGCAATGCTCATGTGGTGGCCCTGTTTGAATGGCGGCGCCTGGACCCTGCCGCTAGCGCACACTTAAGCCATTTGCGCGATGCGTATGAGGCCTTGTGGGTGCAGGTTATAGACGATGCACTGGAAGCGAAGCTTATCCGTGGGGATCGCTTTCTGGTTTCGCGATTTATATTGGGCGCTTTGAACTGGACCGTGCGCTGGTATGACCCAGGTGGCCCACGTACGCCAGATGACCTTGCGGATGAGCTGGTGGCGATGATCATGGCGCGCTAAGCGCTATTTTTTTAAGCAACCAGCCAGACGCCCTCAGTGCTTTTTTCTAGCAGTAGTAAATAGGCACTTGCTGCCAGCGACTCGTCTGTGTATTTCCTCGACCAACGTATAACCCTTTAATGCGGTAGATAGCTTGCGCTTCCTGCGGATTGCTTTTAGCGTTGAGGTTATCTGTGGGATTACGTTAACGTAAACTGAAAGCAATGCACGCATGACTTAAAACGTTACCCCGCCTGTTGCAAGACTGCTCATTACCAACAACATAAGAGAGCCATCATGACAGCGACACCACTCCCCGATTATTCGGGTTATCTTGAGCATTTCTCAATCGACCAGATGGTTGCCCGTCTGGATGATTATCAGGACGGCCAGCTCAATGCTTTTGAAGCGTGCTGCGGACGCCATGTGCGAGCGGGGCGCGGAGAAGTGCTGGCGCTGATTCATGAGGATACCCAAGGTGTAACGCACACCCTGACGTATGCCGAGCTGGACGAACAGAGTGGCAAGCTGGCGGGTTGGTTGGTGGCGCAAGGCCTAAAAGAGGGAGACCGCATTGCCTGTATGCTGCCTCGGTCAGAGGCATTACTGATAGCTGTGCTGGCTACCTGGCGGATAGGTGGTGTGTATCAGCCGCTATTTACAGCCTTTGGGCCTGATGCAGTGGATTACCGTTTAGGCCGGGCAGATACCAAGCTGGTGATCACCGATCACGCCAACCGCGATAAATTTGACGGCTTGAGTCAGTGCCCGTCAATACTGACGGTAGGAGGGGCGAGCCGCGAACATCCAAATGATCTGGATTGGCAGGCTGCCTTGGCGCATGCGTCGATGACGACCCAGCCGCCTCGCCTTGATCCTACCCAGCCTTTTTTGCAAATGTTCACCTCGGGTACCGTGGGCAAGCCCAAGGGTGTGGCCGTGCCGCTTTCGGCAATGACCGCCTTTGCGCTGTATATGGAACTTGCCGTTGACCTGCGTGATGATGACTGCTTCTGGAATATGGCGGACCCTGGGTGGGCGTATGGCCTTTACTACGCCATTACCGGACCGCTGCTGTTAGGTGTGACCACGCATTTCTGCGAAGCCGGGTTTAGTGCCGAAGGGGCGCTTGACTTTATGAAACGTCACCGGATCACCAATTTTGCGGCAGCCCCCACGGCCTATCGTTTAATGAAGGCGTCAGGGTTGTTCGATGATGCCTATCAAACGTTATCGCTGCGCGCTGCGAGCTCGGCAGGCGAGCCGTTAAATACTGAAGTGGTCAACTGGGTCGAAAAATCGCTTGGCTGTTCAGTGATGGACCACTACGGGCAAACCGAAACGGGCATGACCTGCAACAATCATCACACCCTTGATCACCCCAAGCATGTAGGTGGCATGGGCGTACCTTTGCCGGGCTATCGGCTGGCCATTCTGGATGCAGAGTATAATGAGTTGCCAGCGGGAGAGCCGGGCGTATTGGCCGTGGATATTGAACATTCACCGGCGCATTTTTTCCAAGGGTATACGTGGCAAGAGAAAAACCCCTTTGTGAAAGGCTATTATCTGACCGGCGATGTAGTGATCTGTAATGAGGATGGTTCGTTCCAGTTTGCAGGCCGTGATGATGACATCATTACCACCGCTGGCTACCGGGTAGGACCTACCGATGTGGAGAATAGTGTCATGATGCATCCTGCCGTGGCGGAATCTGCGGCGGTCGGGCAGCCTGATGAAATTCGCGGCGAGGTGATCAAGTCCTATATTGTGCTTCGCGAAGGATACGAGCCAAGCAATGAGCTGGCTGAGGCGATTCGCCAGCAGGTGCGTGAACGTCTATCTGCCCATGCGTTCCCTCGGGTCATTGAATTCGTCGAGGAGTTGCCTAAAACGCCTAGCGGCAAGATCCAACGCTTCAAGCTACGTGCGCAAGCGGTTGAACAAGCCGGCCATAACAATTAATCAATCCAGGGAGAGCCATTATGCAGGTAAAGGAGAGCACGTTTTTAATTACCGGGGCGGCGTCTGGGTTGGGCGCAGCAACGGCTGAGCGGTTAGTGGCCGCTGGCGCCAAGGTGGTGCTGTGTGATGTAAAAGACAGTATTCGCTGTCATGCTGCCCAACTAGGAGAGCGCGCAAAAGCCTGTATGGCCGATATTACCTCTTCAGAACAGATGCAGCAGGCGTTCGAGGTCGCTGCCAAATTGAGCGAAGAAAAAGGGCTCGCGGGTGTTATTCACTGTGCTGGCGTGATTAGCGTGGCCAAGCTAGTGGATCGGGAGGGCAATCCGGCTGACCTGGATGCCTATGCCAAAACAATCCATATCAATCTGGTAGGCACCTTCAACGTCATGCGCTTGGCAGCGGCGGCCATGGCAAAAAACACGCCCAATCAGGATGGCGAGCGTGGCGTGATTATTAACACGGCATCTATAGCCGCCTTCGATGGCCAAGTGGGGCAGTGCGCTTACAGCGCCTCTAAAGCAGGCGTAGTGGGGATGAGTTTGCCTGCCGCTAGAGAGCTTTCTCGGCATGCTATTCGTGTCATGGCGATTGCGCCGGGCGTGTTTGAAACGCCGATGATGGGCGACATACCTGATGAAGCCGCCCAAGCGCTTGCCGCCTCTGTTCCTTTTCCCAAGCGGTTAGGCAGGGCAGAGGAGTTTGCCCAGCTAGCCGAGCATATTATTGTTAATTCCATGCTTAATGGTGAGGTGATTCGGTTGGACGGTGGTATTCGGATGCAGTGAAAGCGCATCCGTTGCTTAGACATCAACTCGCCAGCAATTCGGCTGGCGAGTTTTTTTGCGTTTAGCCGATCAATTCTCAATGCTTCGACCAAAAGACTAGCGTTAATGTGGCTTTAATTCAAACGCTCGCTTGACTCGCTTTGCGGTGCGCGCTAGCTTTCAAACATGTGTTTGAAAGCTGTTTTTTTGAAATCCAGCGCTGCTTTCAACTCCCCGTTTAGGAGAAGTGCTATGCCAAGTTATCAGGCCCCTCTGCGTGATATGCGTTTCGTCATGGACGAAATGCTTGATTACCCTACTCACTACGCTGCATTGCCAGAAGGTGATGACGCTTCACCCGACGTAGTGGCCGCCATTCTGGAAGAGGGCGCGCGCTTTTCTCGTGATGTTCTCCTGCCAATTAATCAAAGCGGCGATGAAGAGGGTTGTGTGCTAGAGGGCGGTGAGGTGAAAGCGCCTCAAGGCTTCAAGGAGGCGTACCAGCAGTACGTAGAAGGCGGCTGGCCAAGTCTGGCGGCTGATCCCGAGCACGGTGGGCAAGGGTTGCCGCCTTCGCTTGCTATGGTGCTTTCGGAAATGATCTGCGCGACCAATTTAGCCTGGGGTATGTATCCAGGGCTTTCTCATGGTGCCGCTGACGCGCTGCGCCATCATGGCACCGACGAGCAGAAAGCGACGTATCTTACCAAGCTGGTGGAAGGCGTTTGGACGGGCACCATGTGCTTAACAGAGCCTCACTGTGGTACCGATCTTGGGTTAATCAAGACTCGCGCCGTGCCAGCCGCTGGGGAGGCTTATACCATTACCGGCACCAAAATATTTATCTCCGCTGGTGAGCATGATCTGGCCGAAAATATTGTCCATCTGGTGCTCGCCAAACTGCCTGATGCGCCAGAAGGGTCAAAAGGTATTTCACTCTTTGTCGTGCCTAAGTTTTTACCTAATGCGGATGGCAATCCCGGTGAGCGCAATGGGGTAACCTGCGGCTCCCTAGAACATAAAATGGGCATTCATGGTAACGCGACGTGCGTTATGAACTTTGATGGTGCCACTGGTTATCTGGTTGGGCCGCCTAATAAAGGCCTGGCGTGCATGTTTACCATGATGAATGCTGCGCGCCTTGGCGTGGGTATCCAGGGGCTTGGTCTCATTGAAGCCAGTTTTCAAAATTCGTTGAATTACGCCCGTGACCGCCTACAGATGCGTGGTTTGTCAGGCAAGCAGGCGCCCGAAAAACCTGCCGACCCGATTATCGTTCATCCGGATGTGCGCCGGATGCTGCTAACGCAAAAAGCGTTTGCCGAAGGTGGGCGCATGCTGGTGCTTTACGCCGCCCAGTTGCTGGACACCGTTGAGCTTGGTCAGCCTGGTGAAGAAAAAGAGCGTGCTGAAACCTTGCTGGGACTGCTTACGCCGATCGTTAAAGCGTTCCTAACGGAAGTTGGTTTTGAGAGTACTAATGAAGGCGTACAAATTTTTGGTGGTCACGGCTTTATTAAAGAGTGGGGAATGGAGCAGTTAGTGCGTGATGCACGTATTACGCGGCTCTATGAAGGCACTACCGGCATTCAGGCACTCGACCTGTTGGGGCGAAAAGTGCTGATGAGCCAAGGGGAGTCGCTCAAGGTCTTTACCAAAGAGATTCATAAATTCTGTAAAGCCGAGGCTGATAACCCTGCGCTTAAAGAGTTTGTTAAGCCGCTGTCTAAGCTCAACGCAGAGTGGGGTGAGCTGACGATGGGGGTTGGCATGAAAGCGATGCAGGATCGTGAGGAAGTTGGGGCGGCAAGTGTCGACTACCTGATGTATTCCGGCTATGTCGCGCTTGCTTATCTGTTTGCGCGAGCGGCTAAACAAGCATCTGTTGCGCTTGAAGGTGATGATAAGGCGTTTTATGCCGCCAAGCTTAATACTGCGCGATTCTACTATCAGCGGCTACTGCCGCGTACGAAAGCGCATGCGCAGATGATCCAGGTCGGTGCTGGCAGCTTAATGGCTATCTCCAGCGAAGATTTTGGTCTGGGCTTTGAGATCTAACATGTAGTGTGTGCAGGCACGCTTTGGTTATTCGCCAAACGTTTTTATCAGTACTGTGTTCGGTGGTTTGCGGCAGTCTCTTGTTATGGAGCATATCCATCAAGCAGACCTGCCGCTTTTTTTATAGGGCGCTGGATCTTTTTAAAGATAGTGCTTGCCAAACGTCCG